>NZ_JBQFQR010000005.1:0-279239 GCF_056536985.1 Ruegeria sp. CH8
CTAAACGATGATACAATAACTGACACTGACGCGGGATGGAGCAGCCCGGTAGCTCGTCAGGCTCATAACCTGAAGGTCGTAGGTTCAAATCCTACTCCCGCAACCAACCTAAAGCGTCAGATATCAAACACTTAGCGCCCCAAGGGGCGCTTTCTGCGTTTGGAGCGCCCGCGCTCGGTGCTACAGCGGTGCCGGGGTGGGCCAATCCGGTGTGAAGCTGTGAATTTTGGGCGAGGGGTTCATGCAGTCACCTCCTTTCCGGATAGTACATCGTTCCAATCGAAGCCGTCAGGCGGGGGAAGAAGGGATACACGCCAGCCAAGCGCATGGGCGCGGGTCGCCAAGGTCTCGGCGGCTTGGTGCCAGCAAGTCTCTAGGTAACGTAACGTATAAGTGCGCGCCGTCTAGCCCCCGCATAACGACGAGCTAATCCCATGAACATCGATGTACGAACGCAGGTCAGCCGCAAGGCTGGCAACGGAAAAGGCTTGCCTGCTGGTCAGGTTGTGCCTGGAACCGATCACCGCGAAACCTCTGATGGCTATCGCGGCGTGATTAAGAGTGCCACTAATTAGCGGGTGTTCTTGGGCGGGAGCCGTAAAGCTCCACTGCCCAATCAGGTTGGCGGTGTCAGTTGTCATTGGCGGCCATCTCCTGAAGGCGAGAGATTTCAAACGCCTCGACGTCTGAGACGCGATAACGTACCAGGCGCCCGACCTTCACGTAGGGCAGCGGATAGCGTTTGGTGCAGCGCCATGTGCTTAGGGTTAGCCCATCACCTGACAGGCTTTCGAGACATTGCCCAACTCCTCGGCCAGATTCAGCAAGCCAGTTTTGTGTTTGATGATCTTGGCGGTAGTATTCAACATCGTGGTTTCCTCGTTTCGATGGTTTGGTTGGCACCACCATCAAATCGGACAACCATCTCCCTTCAAGGAAACCACCGCCCCCAATCCAATTTGAAGAATTGGGGGCGGTGTCAGATCACATCGAGACTAATTCACATCAAAGAACGAGGATGGATCGCAGTATATTTTATTGCAATTCATACTGACACACCGTTGATCTCAATAGGGCTTGTCCACTACTGACGCCCATAAGTCTCTGGCAGAAAATGTAGTGGTACAAGCAGGCGACAGTTGCCGGTTGTTCTAGTTTATATCGAACAACAGCCCCACTAAGACATCCTCCCGCTGCTGATAAACGTTTTTCATGATCTCTGCCGAGTCGCTGATCGCGTTCAACCGCCGAACAAAGATGTCAGTTTTCGTTTCTTCTTGGCGGGCTGTTCAACCGCTTTTTCGTTGAAGCGCATGTCGCCAGAACTATCGTAGATAAGATCTGTCCATTTTGTTTTCGCTTCGAGATCAGCAAGCAATTCCGGATCATCTTTCATCAGTATGATCGCTCCGATCTGCCGATAGACGGGTTGAGAGAATTCGATTGTGGGTTTTGGTCCATGAAGATCCGCGTCATAGTTATGCTGATTTGGGGGCGCATCATAAGGATGGACGCAGGTGTCTGAACTGTCGGTGACGGGTGTTCTTGAATAGATGCGCCACCGACGAGCAGAATTTACACGAGAGATCATACGATAGAGTTCTAGTGACGTCATCGCATTTGGATGCCCTGCCCAATCGGACCAGTATAGCTTTAGTCCATTCTCAAAAAGGTAACCGTCGCTGTCAAACCAGGGTTGTCTTATGAATACGAAGTCTGTTGCTGCCTCACAGGCGGCTTCGATACAGCTTCCCGCTAAATCAACATTTGGCAAGTGCTCGAGAAAGTCCATCATCGTGACAAACCGAGCGCTGTTGGGTTGGGCCTTTAGTTGAGTAACATCAGCCAAAGCCGCATCGTAACCCGCATTTCGTGTCTGCTCTACCTTTGAACAGTTTATATCAAGACCAATACCGCTAGATCCGCCCAGATCTTTCTGTCCATACGCCAACGATCCTCCGTTGCTACAACCAAAGTCAATCTGGTCGTATTGTTTGCTTTCAAATAGTGTGCGCAGGTCTGTGTCAGAAAGCAGTTTGGTACTAGCGCTAGTTGCAGTCTGTTCTTCCGACATTATCTGTGTCTCCATGAAAAAACTTATTGGAAAAGCATGGCTTGAAGTCTGTCCTCTAAACTGACCTCCATAGCTCGATAGCTGGTCCTTTCTTTATATCGACTAGGCCGGAGCCTGAAAAGAATCAACCGTCATTTCACAAGTGGCAAACTTTTGTGCAAGTCTTCCGTTTCTGGACGTAAATACAAAGGTAATTGACCTGAGCCCCAAGTTTCCTCCACCTTGGGGAGAGTCCTTGGGTTTGATTTGATGGCGTCAAGCGACCATTTTTCCATCATCGTTTTCTTTGCATATTCTCTGGGCGTCAGGTTTCCGAGAGCCGCATGTGGTCTGTGGGTGTTGTAGTCCTCCTGCCACGCGTTCAGCGTGTCACGGGTCTCAGCCAATGAGCTGAAGAGCGTCTCGTTCAGGCATTCATCGCGCAGCTCGCCGTCGAAGCTTTCGATGAACGCGTTTTGTTGAGGTTTGCCTGGGGCGGTGTAATACTAATCGAACCCGGTCTCCTGCAGTCACTTGTGCACAGCATGCTGGCGAACTCCTTGCCATTGTCAGATACGATTGCGCCAAGCTGGCCTGTTTGTTCAATCAACCGGTCGAATGCGCGTGTGAAACGCAAACCTGAAAGGGACGTGTCAGCCAACAGAGCCAGGTTTTCGCAAGTATGGTCATCCACCACGGCCAGAATGCGGAACCCGCGACCATAGGTCAAAGCGTCGGAGACGAAATCCAGGCTCCAGCGTTGGTTCGGGCTATCCGGCACAACCAACGGTCTTCTGGTGCCAAAGCACGCTTCCGGCCGCCTCTACGACGCACCAGAAGCTCTTCTTCGCGGTAGAGTCGCCTGAACTTCTTGTGGTTCATCTGCCAGTCTTGGCGCTGTGCCAAGACATGCAGCCGGCGACAACCGAACCGGCGCCGCTCCTTTGCCACCGCCTTCATCGCATCGCGCAGTTTGTCGTCACCGACCCGGCGGGATTGATACTGAACCGTTGAGCGATCCACATTCAGGGCTGCACGCGCCCGACGCTGGCTCACCCGATGAACCCCCATTAAATGTGCCCCCGCCTTCCGCTTGGCATCGGGCGCTACCACTTTTTTGTGCTCACATCCCGCAGCATCGTGTTGTCGAGCATCTGTTCGGCCAACAGCTTCTTCAGCTTTTGATTCTCGGCTTCCAGTGCCCGGAGCTTCTTGGCATCCGACGGTTCCATGCCACCGTACTTCGGCTTATATTTACGATAGGTGCCCTGGCTGATCCCGTAGCGCCTGCACACGTCAGCCATCTTCTCGCCAGCTTCCTGCTCCTTGATCATCTGTATGATCTGCTCGTCAGTGAATCTCGTCTTCATTTGTCCGTCCTTCAGTTGGGCGGGTTCTATGCAAATCAGGAAGAGTTTCAAGGGCTCAGTCACAATCTGTAAATATAGCATGTCCACATCATAGCCCATTTATTAAGTTCTCTCCGGTTCTTCGAACTTGAGCAACTTGGACAAACCCAGAAACCTTGGCGAGCGTTTCCACATTTAAGCGGTCGTTTGACGAAACACCTATCACTTGGTTGGGGCCAGCATTTTTCGCATCGAAGAATTCAGTTGTGACGTAGAGTCCTCCACAAAACCTCGGATAGGTGGCACAAAGAGTGGCACAAATAGTACAGTGATTGATATCAGGTTCTGCAATTAAATATAAAAATGCCAACGTAAACAGAAAATATTCCTGCTGGGGTCGCCAATGCGTTATTATTTTGCTTGTCGATCTGGAAACAAATAAGCTCAACGGAAGCCATCAGAAAATCTGGATCAAACAGGATATATGTCCACAATCGGAGTCCTTTGAGATGTGATAAAAGAGACGATTTCGCACTTTATTAGCAATCGATGGCTGTATGTGAAAAATTGATTAGAAGATCTTTGGTCCAACAAATTAATTTGACCTAGTGGCGGTGTGAATTCCATAATTACGTCCTTCTAGGTGTTTCTTATGGATAAAAATTTCTCGGATCTGGTCGTACGTATTGTCGAAGCCTCCTACCGGCCTGAATTGTGGCCTGAGGTTTGCGATCAGGTGGTGTCGTTGATTGGCAATGCAACAGCTTTTATGATTTTCGAGTATGATTTCGAGGATTTTGGAAGCCAAATCTTCCACAGCTCTTACGAGTTTTCCATTCATGGCCGAGAAGTGATTGAGGTAACGAAGTCGCCAACCCTCATACCAGTCGAAGAAATGGAGGGGTATTCACGTTTCGCGCGGAAGCCATCCGGAAAATTCTATTCTGAGTTCGAGCTTTACGATCTCGAACATGACCAGTTCTTACCTGAGAACCCTTTTCGAGATCGCGTACTGGCGGCTGGAAAATCAAAAAGCCGCAACGTGGCAAAAATGAACGATGTCGGTCCTTGGGCGGATATTGGTGCGTTACACATGGCGCAGTTCGGTGCTGAGATTCCTACGAGAGTGCGCGGCCTTATGGATGACATGGTACCAATCCTGTCAAATTCGATAGAGGCTGGTCGAATAATACGGGGTCTTACCCGAAGTTACGCAGCACTATTGGACGCCTTTGATGCACTCGATTTTGCGGTGGCATTGTGTAAGGCTGATGGCCGCATATTGGTGTCCAACCAAGCGTTCAAAGAGACTGCTGCAGAAAGTGATTCACTAACTGATCATAGTGGGACCGTTGGCGCGGCATTGCCGAGTGAAACCGACGCATTGCGGTCAATTCTTAGGTCGGCACTCGACACACGCGCGCGCCCGGAACACCTCATTACGTCACTTCGTCGGCGTTCAGGCAGGTTACCTGTCATCGCAAAAGCCGCGCCAATTCGGGAAAGCGAGGTTGCCCCCGCAACCCTGGCATTATTTGTATTGATTGACCCAGAAGACTCACACTGCCTCAATGTTTCAGGTCTTGAAGCCTTTGATCTTCTGAGCCCTGCCGAGCTGGAGGTTTGCGAACATATCATCCGAGGCACAACAACCGAAGAAATAGCCCAACTCCGTTCGACAAGCCTCAATACCACGCGGGATCAGATCAAATCCTCTACTGCAAAATTGGCCTGTAAATCCCGTCTGGACCTTGTTCGTCTTGCGCTGTCTGCCCGCCCTCCAATCCGAAATTGACGGTCAATCCTCCACATAGGGGATGACGCAAGGTCATTTGTTGCGACATGATGCGGTGTGCAATTTCGAGTTGGGGGTAATGTTAAAATGTTAAGAACGTGTCTGATTTCTGCATGCATTCTACTTTATCCGGTGGGCACTGCAAGCGCTGCAACACTGCAGCACATGTTCACTTTCGATACGGACGAGAACGACGAAGTTGGATCAGCAACGGGAAACCTAATTGGTGGTGCCGCTGTATCGGGCGGCGTGCTTAACTTGGATGGAGGGAATGACTACCTCCAGATGTCAGGTAATTTGCTTCCCACAGACGGAAGCGACTTCACATTGGCATTTCAGGCGTTGAACTCGCGTACTTCGCAATCTGGAATACATGAAATAGTCTCGCAAGGGACTTCGGGTGGACCGGGCTTTTATGTAGGCAATATCAACGGACAGGTGCGTTTCACAGATCAATTTGGCGCAATTTCAACACCCACCCCAACGGACGGGCTGTTTCATGATTACGTGGTCACAAGTGAAATAGGGGTCGGAACAAAGCTATACCTAGACGGGACTGAAGTTTTTTCATCTGCAACGACCATTTCAATTGGCGGTTCAACACCGACGCGAATTGGTACCCAATTTAATATGCCAGGAGCAACGCCATTTAATGAGTACTTCCAGGGGCAAGTCGACAACTTCCTCGTTTTTGATGGCGCACTGGGCTCTGGTGAAGTAAAAACCGTTTTTAGCGATGTCGTGCTGGCTCCTGTACCGTTGCCACCGTCGAGTATTCTTTTAATTGGTGGTTTTGCTGGATTAGCTTTCCTTCGCCGACGCAGGACAGTAACTCGGGCACAGAAGAGTTAGGCATCATCCCCAAGCAGTGCTTTTGTAATCAGCGCGATTGGGGAGTTTCATGAAATTCCTCCGGAAAGCGCTGACTCGAACAGGCAGTAAGCTGAAAAAAGCGTTAGTGAGATCAGAGTCAACCCCATACGATTACTCTTTTGATGCTTAATACAAGCCTTTGTTGATATTTCTGCTACAACACTATGCTCAGGATTCCTGCAGTATTCGATTTAGTTTACCCTTTGTTGCAGGAATCCAATGAAACAGTTTTCTAACATTATAGTAATAATAATAGCATCCTACGTCAAAACGAGAATGAGGGAGTTACCTGACGCGGCCGCTAGTTTTAATCTGACTTTTCTTGCGGTCTGACGGTGCTCCAGACGCAATCGTGGTCCGACAAGGGGGTGCCCGAGGCGGAAATCGAGGTCAGAATTCCGCTTTCAACCGGCGCGTACCCACGGCCTGCCAGCCAGTCCAGCTTCATTTTCCGGTCCGGGTGCGGCGTGATCAGGCTTGGTCGCGTCGTGAGACCCGGCGGAGTGAACGCCCAAGAATAGCCCTGACCTTCGGCCAGATTGAACAGGGTCTCCTGCCGCCAGTCGAAATCGGGCGGAAGGTGGTTACCAGTGTTGAGGTCTCCACCGATAAGGACCGGCAGACCGGGGGCGAATGTATCGACAGCCTGTAGCAGACGGTCAAATTGTGCGTGCCTTAGTGCGGCATCCGCATTGCTTTCCAGATGGGTCGAGACCACGCAGACGGGGCCGCTGGCGGTAGGAATCACGGCGGCGATGGCCATCCGGCCGCCGACGCGGGGTTGTTCGGGATCTGCCGCTCCGGCTTGGGGGGCGAACCAGTGGCCATGGTCGTCCAGACGGATCAGGTCGGTGCGTTCAAACGGCACCGAGGACAGGATCGCGTTGCCGTGCCAGCCGTGTTCGTTAAATTCATCAGTGCAGAACGCCCGCTCGGTCGGGCCGCCGAGATCAAGCTCGTGAAACTCGACCCCGAAGGCGTAGACCATACCCAGGGCGCGCGCCATCTCTTCGGTCGTGTGACGTTGAGAGGTGCGGGCCATGCCGTGATCGACCTCGGACAGCAGCACTACGTCCGGGTTGATCGGTTTCAGGTGGGTGGCGGTGTCTTTAGGAAACAAGCAGCGTTCCACATTCCAGGCCGCGACGGTAAATTGCGCGGGAAGTTGGGCAGCCGAACTGCCTCCCCCCACTTGTAGCGCGTTCATCGCGGGCAGGCCGGACAACAGGCCCCGGTGCGCCTCGGACGTGCGTGGGGCGGCCAGAATTTCCCGGCGCTGATCCGGGGTTACAGCGGGAAGAACATTCAAAACGTCAGTGATCACAGGGTTTTTCCCGTTTCCGCATCGAACAGCCGCAAGGCGTCGGGTTTTAGGGTGACGCGGGTCTCGCCAGTTTGGACGTCCTCATCCTTGCCAACCATTACCGTAAAGGGTTGTTCCGCAATCGTACCATGCAGCAGGCGGTGGGCACCAAGTTCTTCCAGAATATCAACGCGGAAGGTGACGGAGCCCTGATCGTCCAGCTCCACATCCTCGGGACGGACGCCCATCGTGACCGGGCCGACATAGGCGGCGGGGGCGGGCATCAACCCGTCATACCCGTTGATCCGAACCTGCTGTTCGGCCACTTCGGCCTCGATCAGGTTCATCGGCGGCGCGCCCATAAACGAGGCGACAAAGGTCGAGGCTGGGTTGTGATAGATTTCGTTCGGGGTGCCGATCTGTTCGATCCGACCTTCGTTCAGAACGATGATGCGGTCGGCCATCGTCATCGCCTCGACCTGATCGTGGGTGACGTAGACGGCGGTGGTGCCAAGGCGGCGCTGCAGGGCCTTAATCTCGATCCGCATCTGGTTGCGCAGCTTGGCGTCGAGGTTGGACAGCGGTTCGTCAAACAGGAACAGGGCCGGATCGCGGACCACCGCGCGGCCCATGGCAACACGTTGACGCTGGCCGCCGGATAGCTGCGCCGGTTTGCGGTCCAGATACTCGGTCAGGTTCAGCATCTTGGCGGCATCTTCCACCTTGGCCGCGATCTCGGTTGCGGGCGTGCCGCGGTTTTTCAGCCCGTAGCCGATATTCTTGCGCACCGTCATATGCGGGTACAAAGCATAGTTCTGGAACACCATCGCGATGTCCCGATCCGCCGGGTCCACGTCATTAACCACCCGGTCGCCGATTTTCAGTGTGCCCTCGGAAATATCCTCCAGCCCCGCGATCATCCTCAGAAGTGTGGACTTTCCGCAGCCCGAGGGGCCGACCAGAACGACGAACTCGCCATCCTGAATGATGAAGCTGGTGCTCTCAACAGCCTGAAAGCCGTTGAGATAGACCTTGCGGATGCCCTCTAATGAAACCTGAGCCATGCGCGTATTCCTTATTTGTCGGATTCTGTGAGGCCCTTGACGAACCAGTTTTGGAAAAAGATGACGATGGCCACGGGCGGGATCATTGCCACGATGGCCAGTGCCAGAGCCTGTCCGTGTTCAGGGATGTTGGCGTCCGTATAGGTCAGAACGATCTGCTTGATGCCCCGGACCAGCGTGAAAAAGCTTTCATCCGTGGTGATCAGAGTCGGCCACAGATATTGGTTCCAGCCAAAGACGAACATGATGATGAAAATCGCTGCGATCATCGTCCGGCTCAGCGGCACGAGGATGTCGATAAAGAACTTCCACGGACCTGCTCCGTCGATGCGGGCGGCTTCGGCCAGTTCCTCAGGGACGGACAAGAAGAACTGACGAAAGAAGAACGTGCCAGTGGCCGAAGCGATCAGCGGCACAATCAGGCCAGTATAGGTGTTGGTCAGGCCCAGCTTTTGGATCGCCTCGTATGAGGGCAGGATGCGCACCTCAAGCGGCAGCAGCAGGGTGGTGAAGATGATCCAGAAGGCCAGCGTGGCAAAACGCAGGCGGAAATAGACAATCGCATAGGCGGCCATCATCGAGATGATGATCTTGCCCACGGCAAAGCCGATACCCAGAATGAACGAGTTCATCAGCATCAACATGCCGTTCACATTCTTGGTGAATCCGCCTTTTTCAAACAGGGCGTTGTTGAAGTTCTTGCCTAGATCGTTGCCCAGCGTTAGTTGCAGCCCTTCGCGGTGGATCGTCACCGCATCATGACTGGCTGTGGTGAGCGCGATCAGCGGTGGCAGCATCATCAGCAGAGATCCGAGGATCAGAACGACATGATCTCCGACCGTCTCCCACCGAACGCGGCGGGGGCGACGGGTGGCGGCGGGTGCTTCAAGCGTTGTGTCAGCCATGATATACCCCCTCAGGTATAGTGGATCCGGCGTTCAACCAGCCGGAATTGAAAAACGGTCAGCGCCAGCACCAGCACCATCAGAACCACGGATTGCGCGGATGAACCGCCCAGATCATTGCCCCGGAAGCCGTCCAGATAGACCTTGTAGACCAGCGTCATCGGGTTGTTGCCCGGGTTGCTTTTCATCAGTGCGTCGATGATGCCGAATGTGTCGAACAGGGCGTAGGTGATGTTGATGATCAGCAGGAAAAACGCAGTCGGCGCCAGCAGCGGGAAGGTGACCTGCCAAAAACGTCCGGTGGCCGAGCGATTGTCGATCATCGCGGCCTCACGCACGGAACGCGGGATGGATTGCAGGCCAGACAGGAAAAAGATGAAGTTGACCGGGATCTGTTTCCAGACCGACACGATGATCATCGCCGTGGCCGTGGCGTTGTAATCAACGCCCAGTTTGAAATCCCAGCCGAACATCTGGAAGAACCTGGTCATCGGACCGGTGCTTTGGTCGAAGAACAGAATGCCAAGAAAGCCTGCCACCGGCGGCGCGATGGCATAAACCCACATCAGCAGCGTCCGGTAAGACTTGGCCCCGCGCAGCACCTTGTCCGCCTTGACCGCCAGCAACAGCGCAATGGCCAGTGAAAAAAAGGTAACCAGAATAGAAAAGACAACCGTGAACCATGCGACGCGCATGTAGTGATCGTTGCCGATCAGCGAAGTGTAATTGTCCGCCCCGACAAAGGTTGATCCGAACCCGAACGGGTCCTGTAAGTAGAACGATGATTGCAAAGCCCAGCCCGCAGGCCAGTAAAAGAAGATGGCTATGATCATCAATTGTGGCAGCAGCAGCGCCACAGGTAACCAGATATTGTCGAAGCCCGCGCGTTTCATGAGTGGTCCGATACGAAAAAGGGGAACGGCCGCGCCTGAACGACGCGACCATCCTGGGGGTGATCCCTAAGCTTAGCTTTGGGTTTTGGCGAAGCGGGCCAGCAGTGCGTTGGCTTCTGCTTCGATGGTCTCGAAGGCGGTATTCACGTCGGTTTCACCGGTCAGAATACGGCCATATTCGCGATTCATGATGTCGCGGATCTGGACGTAGAACCCCATGCGGTAGCCTTTGGTGTTGTCGCCCGCTTTGTCCTGCAGCTGGTTCACACCAATTTCGGCGGCCGGGAAACGATCATAGTGACCATCCGACTTTGCAAGCTCATAGGCGGCCTCGGTGATCGGCACATAACCGGTTTCCTGATGCCAGAAATACTGGGTTTCAGGCGCGGTGAGAAAGCGGAAGAACTCGGCTGTTGCCTTGTTCTCCTCGTCCGACTTGCCCGACATGGCGAACAGGGCGGCGCCACCGATGAAGGTTTGGGTCGGCTCGGCGGTAACAGCTTCCCAATAGGGCAGCTCGACTGCGCTGAATTCGAAGCCCAGGTCTTTCTGCAACAGACCACCAAACGAACCCGACGAGCCCAGCCACATGGCAACCTTGCCTTCTTCGAATGGTTTGGCGTTGTCGCTCCAGCCGGTGCCGTACCATTCGAACAGGCCATTTTCGTTCCACTCGGACACGGCGGTGAAGTGCGCCTTGATCGCGTCGTTGTTGACAAGGATTTGTGTGTCGGTGCCGTCATAGCCGTTGTTGTTTGTCGCGAACGGCAGGTCGTGGCGCGACATGAAGTTCTCGGTGAAGATCCAGGGCAGGTGCGACTGGCTGAGTGCGATATAGCCCGCGTCTTTCAGCGCCGGAGCGGTGGTAGATTGGAACTCTTCCCAGGTTTTCGGCGGGGTGACGCCTGCGGCTTCCAGAGCGTCGACATTGTAATACAGGATCGGGGTCGACGAGTTGAACGGCATTCCGATCATCTTGTCGTCGCTGTCTGCATAGAAGTAACGGACACCGGCGATGTAATCGTTGATGTCGAATTCAATGCCGTTTTCGGCCAGCAGATCCTGAACCGGGATGGTCGCGCCCTTGGCACCGATGACGGTTGCGGCGCCGGCGTCGAACACCTGCATGACGTTGGGCTGCTCGCCCGCGCGGAAGGCGGCGATACCTGCGGTCAGTGTCTCTTCGTAGCTGCCTTTATAGACCGGAGTGATCTTGTAGTCGTCCTGCGAGGCGTTGAAATCCTCGGCGATTTTGTTGACGGTTTCGCCCAACTGGCCGCCCATCGCGTGCCACCAGGTGATTTCGGTTTCGGCAAAAGCTGCGGTCGCGGAAAAGGCGACAGCGGCAGCGGTTGCGCTGAACGTGAAGTTGGTCATTTCGATCCTCCGGTTCGGGAGCAGCCCCGATTGTTGGCAGATACGCCGTGCTGAGGGGACGTGCCCTCGTCGTGAAAAGTCTGATGCAATCGGGGAAAAACCCGGGCACAATGCACAGGATGTGCACACGTGGTCACGTACGCGGATCGTGTGACAGTTGGGTGAAACTTTTTTAGCAATATTGACAAATTACGCGAAAACGGACGACAGCTTGGACGTGGAGGACGACAACGCCAAACCTGCCAAAAGGCCCCGCCGAGTGACGGCGCAAGCCGTTGCCGACGCGGCCGGAGTGTCCCGTTCCGCCGTCTCGCGGGCTTTCACGCCGGGCGCTTATCTTGATGCGGACAAACGAACGAAGATCCACAACATGGCCGCGAGCATGGGCTATCAGCCCAACGCTCTGGCAGCGGGGTTGAAAGGTGGTCGGTCGCATCTTGTAGCGGTTTTTGTCGGCAACATGCGCAGCACCTACGATTCTGAATTCGTGAACCGTTTGGTGGGTCAGCTAAACGCGTTGAACAAGTGGCCAATTCTGATTGATGGCGGTGACGACCGAGCAAAAGCAGCCATTGATCAGGTGATGCGATACCCGCTGGATGCTCTGATTCTGCGCGGTGGCAGTATGCCCGGCGCGCTGGTCGAGCAATGCAGCAAGTTCGGTGTTCCGATGATCTCATCCGGCCGGATCGTGGATGCGCCGGGGGTCGATAACGTGTGCTGCCGGAACGCCGAGGGGATGCGCATCGCCACACAGGCCCTTATCGACCGGGGGCGCAAGCGGTTCGGGTTCATTGCCGGAGCGGAGTGTTTTGCCTCATCTGCCGATCGCCGGGCAGGCTTGATCGAGGCACTGGATCAGGCCGGGCTGCCGCTGATCGCGGAAGAGGCGGGCGAGTTTACCGTCGAGGTCGGGTATGATGCGTCGATGACCCTGTTGCGGGGCAACCGTCTTGATTCGCTGGTCTGTGCCAATGACGCCAGCGCAATCGGCGCGCTGACCGCAGCACGGGAGCTTGGTCTGGATGTGCCGGGCGCGCTGTCGATTGTGGGCTTCGACGATATCGAGATGGCCGGGTGGCCCACCTTTAACCTGAGCACCGTAAATAACCCCATCGATGAGGCGGTCGAGCACGTAATCCACTTGCTGGAACGCCGGTTGTCCGAGCCTGGGAGGCCCAGCGAAACCCTTCTGATCGATCCCTATTTCATGCCGCGCGGAACCCACTGATCACATGAGGTGCCCGCGCTAGGGGTTGAGTTTTCCCGCATCCAGCGCGTCGACCCCGGTGGGCTCGGGAAACCGGGCACGGGTTCGGTTGGCAAAGGCCACCAGTGACAGCATCACCGGCACTTCAACCAGAACGCCAACCACAGTTGCCAGCGCCGCGCCCGAGTTCAGGCCGAACAGGCTGATGGCAACGGCGACGGCCAGTTCAAAGAAGTTCGACGTACCGATCATGGCGCAGGGGGCGGCGATACGGTGGGGGACTTTCAATGCATAGGCCGCTCCGTAGGCCAGGGCGAAGATGCCGTAGCTTTGGATCAGGATCGGCACGGCGATCAGGACAATCACCAGCGGTTTGGCCAAAATGGTTTGCCCCTGCAGGCCAAACAGGATGACCACGGTGGCAATCAGGCCCACCACCGACCACGGTTTCACTCGAGCCGAAAACGCGTCAATGGCGTCCTGCGATCCCAGTTTCCGTCGCGTTATCAGCCCCGCGATAAGGGGCAGCACCACATAAAGCACGGTTGCCAGCACCAGCGTCTGCCATGGCACCGAGATATCGGTGACGCCCAGCAGAAAGGCCACGATAGGGGCAAAGGCCACGACCATGATCAGATCGTTCACCGAGACCTGCACCAGCGTATAGGTCGCATCCCCTTTGGTTAGTTGTGACCAGACAAATACCATAGCGGTGCAGGGGGCCGCGCCCAGCAGGATCAGACCGGCAGTGTATTGCGCGGCATCCTCGGGCTGAATCCACGGCGCAAAGACATAGTCGAAGAACAGCACCGCCAGCAGGGCCATGGTGAAGGGCTTGATCAGCCAATTGACCACCAACGTCACGATCAGCCCTTTCGGCTGGCGCGCCACGCCCGCAACCGCGCCGAAATCAACGCCGACCATCATCGGATAGACCATGGCCCAGATCAGCAGGGCCACCACCAGATTGACACTGGCCACCTCGGCTGAGGCGATCAGACCCACCAGCCCGGGCGCGGCCAGACCGATCAGAACTCCGCCAATCATGGCCAATGCGACCCAGACGGTCAGGTAGCGCTCGAAGATACTCATGTGTATGCCTCAGTTGTTTGATCGGTCAGCTTGCCCGAGGTCAGCGCCGCAAGTGCGACCATCACGGCCGCGGTGCCCAGAACCAGAGACAGCCCGCCGATTTGATAGGTCAGGCCCGACAGCACGGTGCCCACAAGGCGGCCCGTTGCGTTGGCCATGTAATAGAACCCCACATCCATTGTCACCCGCTCGGATTTGGTGAAGGCCAGGATCAGGTAGGAATGCAGCGAGGAATTGACCGCAAAGATCGCCCCGAACACCAACAGTCCCAGTACCAGCGTGACTGTCAGCCATGTCTGCGGCCCTTGGGACACCAGAACCGCAACCGTCAACGCCGCTGGAACGCAGAACAGGGCGGCGGCCCAGCTGCGGGCGGTGTGGATCAGGTCGCCCTCGGTGCGCTCGGACGCACGCAGGATTTTGGGCGCGCTGGCTTGAACGGCTCCGTAAAGGATCACCCAGACGGCCATGAAGGTACCGATCATGAAGAAGGCCGCGCGGTTGCCCTCCTCGGTGCCGTCGGACAGGACCGCATAGAAATAGATCGGGATACCGACCACAAACCACACGTCGCGCGCGCCGAACAGAAACACCCGTGCCGCCGACAACCAGTTGACGTTGGAGGATTTCGAGAAAACCTCAGAGAATTTCGCACCCTTGCGCCCCTTGGGCAGACCCGGAGGCATGAACAGGATGACGGCAACCAGAATGACCGCCAGCACAATCGCCATGGCCAGCGTGGCCCAGACAAAGCCCAGCGTCGCCAGCAAAGCGGCCCCCAGCAGGAAGCCCAGGCCTTTGACAGCATTTTTCGATCCGGTCAGAACAGCAACCCAGCGGAACAGCCCACCACCTTCGGTCGGCGCCAGAAGTTTCACTGCGGATTTCGAGGACATCTTGGCCAGATCCTTGGCCACGCCGCTGGCCCCCTGCACGATCATCACAAAGGCAACTTTGGCCGGAATTGCCCAATTAGGGTCTAATTGGGTCAGAATAAGTAGCGCCCCAACCTGCAACGCCAACCCAGCGTAGAGTGTTGAGGTCAGCCCAAACCGCGCCGCAATCCAGCCCGCTGCAAGGTTGGTGCCCATGCCCGCGATTTCATAAAGAACAAACAGATACGCCAACTGAACCGGCGAGAACCCCATCGTATGAAAGTGCAGCAGCACCAACATCCGCAGGGCTCCGTCGGTAAGCATAAAGGCCCAATAGGCCGCCGTGACCGCGATATAGGCCGACAGTCCTTCGGGCCGGGTTGTCACAGCGATGCCCCAACCTTCAGCGCGACGTCGACAAGACGGTGGGCATAGCCCATCTCGTTGTCGTACCACGCATAGATTTTTACCTGCGTCCCGTTCACCACCATGGTCGAGGGTGCGTCGACGATCGTAGACCGCTCGTCATTGGTGTAATCGGTCGACACCAGAGGCCGGGTTTCAAAGCCCAGAATGCCCTTTAACTCGCCCTCGGCGGCAGCCTTGAAGAAGCCATTGACCTCTTCAACGGTGGTTTCGCGTTCAACCTCGAACACGCAATCAGTCAGCGAGGCGTTCAGCAACGGCACCCGCACCGCATGGCCGTTCAGGCGACCTTTCAATTCTGGATAGATCAGCGTGATCGCGGTGGCCGAGCCGGTGGTGGTCGGAATCAGCGAGTTCAACGCCGAACGCGCGCGCCGTAAGTCCTTGGCCGGGCGGTCCACGATGGTTTGCGTGTTGGTCACGTCGTGGATCGTGGTCATCGAGCCGTGGCGGATGCCGAGGTTTTCGTGAATGACCTTGACGACCGGGGCCAGACAGTTGGTGGTGCAGGAGGCCGCCGTCACGATGTGATGCGTGGCCGGATCATAGACGTCTTCGTTCACACCCATGACCATATTGGCGGTGGGGCCATCCTTGACCGGCGCCGAGACAACAACCTTTTTTACACCCGCCTCGAAATAGGGGGCCAGCTTGGCCTCGGTCTTGAAAACGCCGGTGCAGTCGATCACCGCGTCCACGCCATCCAAAGGCAGATCGTTCAGGTCCTTGGTGCCGATAAAGGGCAGGCGGGTGCCGTTGATGGTGACGCTTTCCGCGTCGTGGGAAAACTCGGCATCCCAGCGACCATGCACCGTGTCGAACTCCAGCAGATGCGCATGCATCTCGGGGTCGCCAACCCCGTCATTGATCCAGGCGATCTTTGCGCCCTTCTCCAGCAACGGTTTCAGGGCCAGTTTTCCCATCCGGCCCAGGCCGTTTACAGCGTAAGTCGTCATTTCGTGTCCTCAAGTGACGTCCTGCCGATGTCATCGACAGCAGTTTGCAATGCGATCCGATCAAGGCTTTCGACCGGCAGAGAGGTAAAGGCCTCGATCCGACGCTTCAGCGCGCCATAAGCGTTCTGGAAGGCCAGGCTTTTCTCGGCATCGGTGCCGGTGGCCTTGACCGGATCAACCATGCCCCAATGGCCGCTGATTGGCTGGCCTTCCCACGCCGGGCATTCTTCGTTGGCGGTCTGGTTGCAGACGGTAAAGACAAAATCCATTTCCGGCGCGTCCGGCGCGGCAAACTCGGACATGTGTTTCGAGCGCAGCACCGAGGTGTCGTGCCCCTTGTCTTTCAACACCTGCACGGCAAAGGGATGGAGCGCCGATGTCGGCTGGGTTCCAGCAGAATAGACGTTGAACCGATCGCTGCCCAGTTCGCGCAGCAGCGATTCGGCAAAGATCGAGCGGGCGGAGTTGCCCACGCACAGAAACAGTACATTGAACTTGCGGTCCGTCATGGTGTCATTTCCTTGGCTGAAAGGCATGCAGATGTCAGGGCGGCCACGGCAGCAATCGAGGACCAGAAAATCCAGCATGTGCTGCACGTTCTTCATATCGACCGAGTAGAGCAGGGACGTTCCCGACCGTTCCTGCGTCACCAACCCCGAACGCTGCAGTGCGTTCAGATAGTTCGACAGGGTGCTGGCTTTGATATCCAGCTCTGCCGCCAGTTCTCCTGCGGGTACAGTGTCAGGAAAGCGTCGCATTAACATGCGAAACACCGAGATGCGCTGCGGGTGGCCGAGGATGGCAAGTTGATCGGTTATCTGTTCTATCATATTTCATGAAATATAGAAATAAAAATTGTGTGACAAGCCGGAAAATACACCGTCACAAAATCTTCACAGACTGGCCAATAGATCAGGGTGCGGAAACGTGAGGCGCCAAAAAACCTGCAGATGAAAATCACAAAGATCGAGACTTGCGCGCGCTATTCTGACCGTTTAAACGAACCGTCGCTTGCCTCAATAGCTCAGCTGGTAGAGCAGGTCCTTCGTAAGGACAAGGTCGGGGGTTCGAGTCCCTCTTGAGGCACCACAATTGCCTAAGAAATACTTGGTGCTAACCACGTGCTCCGAACAAAGGTGCGCATTTGTGCTTCATACGCACTCCTTCACTCCGAGACCGATCAGGTATTCTCCCGATACAAAGAGCAGCTCACCCGGACCTGCAAATCTTGCTTTGGACATGAACCAGCTGCTGACCGGGCTTGGGAAGTAACTTGAGAGCGTTACACTTTTCCTGTCGAATTCATCGGTCGACATTTTTTTCCGGTCCAACCTGTGAGGGCCGTGAAACCCAAAAATCGTTTCGGATGATACGCAAACATCATTCGCGCCCAACAGCATGGTGCAGCTGGAGTTGCAATAGTCTCCGATAATCTGGAATTGCACGTCGGTTCGATTGGCGATTTCTATCTGGACCATCCGATCCATGATGCGACCGCCGGGGTCATTGCCAATTTGAATCTCTTTTGAAGTCGCCGGAAGACTCATAAGAATGAGTACCGCCAACGCCGCGATCATGTTTCTCATCCGCCCGCCTGCTCAAGGGTGGAGTTTTCGTTTTCTTAACCCCTAGCAGAAACTTCGGCAGGCAGAAATATGGCCCGGAAAAGCGAGTTAATCCTGTGATCACAATGACTCACCCCCAAATCGCAGTTAAACGCGGAGTTTCAAAACGCGGAAAGGAACGACCTTGGGGGATTTCAACCTGCGCAACAGCTGCCGCTGATTCTCCGACCTTGGCCGTAAGCGGGCCTGAGGGGCGATGCGCGGGCCGCCCCGAACTGACTCAGGCGCGTTTTTCACCGATGGTTGTCACGCCCAGAACCGACAGAACCTTGGCTTCGATCTGTTCAGCATTCATGCCCGCGACAGCATACATATCCGCCGGGTTGGCCTGATCGATGAAGATATCCGGCAACACCATTGAGCGGTATTTCAGACCGTGATCAAACACGCCCTCATCCGCCAGCAGTTGTGCCACATGGCTGCCGAACCCGCCAACCGCGCCTTCTTCGATGGTAATCAGGGCCTCGTGGTTCGCCGCCAGATCAAGGATCAACTCGCGGTCTAACGGTTTGGCAAAGCGGGCGTCGGCGATGGTGGGGGTGATGCCCCGGGCTGAAAGCGCCTCGGCGGCTTTCTGCACTTCGGTCAGGCGGGTTCCAAAGGACAACAGCGCCACGCGCGCACCGGTCTGGATCACGCGGCCTTTGCCGATTTCCAGCACCTCGCCGCGTTCGGGCAGGTCGACGCCAACGCCTTCTCCTCGCGGGTAGCGGAAGGCAATGGGGCCGTCGTTATGGGCCGCGGCAGTGGCGACCATATGCACCAGCTCGGCCTCATCTGCGGCGGCCATGACGGTCATCCCGGGAAGGTTGGCCAGATAAGCGATGTCGAACGACCCAGCATGGGTTGCACCATCGGCACCCACAAGGCCCGCGCGATCAATGGCGAAACGTACCGGCAAGCGTTGAATGGCGACGTCATGTACGACCTGGTCGTAGCCGCGTTGCAGGAAGGTGGAGTACATCGCGCAGAATGGCTTCATCCCCCCTGCCGCCAGCGCGGCGGCAAAGGTCACGCCATGTTGTTCCGCAATCGCCACGTCGAAACAGCGCGACGGGTAGCGTTCAGCAAACAGGCTCAAACCTGTGCCGTCCGGCATCGCGGCGGTGACGGCAACGATCTTGTCATCGCGTCCGGCCTCTTCGACCAGTGTCTTGCCAAAGACCGAGGTATAAGACGGTGCGTTGGAAGGCGCCTTGTGCTGCTTGCCGGTCACCACGTCGAACTTGGCCGTCGCATGACCTTTGTCGCGGGCCTGCTCAGCTGGGGCGTAGCCCTTGCCTTTTTTAGTCAATACGTGGATCAGGATCGGGCCGGTTGCCCGCGCCTTGACCGTCCGCAGAACCGGCAGCAGTTGGTCCATGTCATGACCGTCCAGCGGCCCGATATAGGAAAAGCCCAGTTCCTCGAACAACGTGCCGCCCACGGCCATGCCTTTAAGCATTTCTTTGGCGCGTTTCGCCCCTTCGCGGAACGGTTCGGGCAGCAGCGAGACCGCACCTTTAGCGGCGGCTTTCAGGTCGTGAAAAGGGGCCTCGGTGTAAATCCGCGACAGATAGCTGGACAGCGCACCAACGGGCGGGGCGATGCTCATCTCATTGTCGTTGAGGATGACGATCAGGCGTTTCCCAAGATGCCCCGCGTTGTTCATCGCCTCAAAGGCCATGCCCGCAGACATTGAGCCATCGCCGATCACAGCAATTGCGTCGCCCAGTCCCTCCGGCGTCACGCCGCCCAGATCGCGAGCCACAGCAAAGCCCAGCGCAGCGCTGATCGAGGTTGAGCTATGCGCTGCGCCAAACGGGTCATAAGGGCTTTCGCTGCGTTTGGTAAAACCGCTCAGGCCGTCTTTCATACGCAGTGTGCGGATACGGTCGCGCCGTTCGGTCAGGATTTTGTGCGGATAGCATTGGTGGCCGACATCCCAGATGATCTTGTCGCGGGGGGTGTCAAAGACGGCATGCAGCGCGGTGGTCAGTTCGACCACGCCCAGACCCGCACCCAGATGGCCGCCGGTGACGGACACGGCCGAGATCGTCTCAGCCCGCAATTCCTGCGCCACCTGATGCAGCTGCGCATCTGAGAACTGCTTGAGGTCCGCAGGGCGGTTCACAAGGTCCAGCAGGGGCGTGTTCGGGCGGTCAGACATTTGGCGCGTTCCTGGCTTAGCTGTCCCGGGCAATAACGAAGCGGGCGGCGTCCTTCAAGGTTTCAGCCGAAGCACCGTACCCATCCAGCGCGGCGCAGGCCTGATCAATCAGTTCTGCAGCGCGGGCCTTGGCCGCAGCCAGACCCAGCAAGGATACAAACGTGGCTTTGCCAGCCTCGGCATCCTTTTGCAGGCGTTTTCCGGCCTTTTCGGCGTCACCTTCCACATCAAGGATGTCATCCGCGATCTGAAAAGCAAGCCCAAGAGCTTGGGCATATTGGCGCAAGGGGGCGGGATCGGCCTGTGCCAGCCGAGCTCCCGCACAAGCCGACCATTCAATCAAAGCCCCGGTTTTGCCCGCTTGCAAGCGCGTGATTTCCTCCAGCGTCAGCGGAGCCGCCGCCGATTCCGCCGCAATATCCAGCGCCTGACCCAGCACCATACCTTGCGCTCCGCTGGCTTTGGCCAGTGTTAGGGCCAGATCCGCGCGGACTTCGGCATTGCCGACCGCGGGCCGGGTACACAGCTCAAAGGCCAGCGTCTGCAACGCATCGCCCGCCAAAACGGCGGTGCCTTCGCCCCATTTCACATGCACGGTCGGACGGCCACGCCGCAGGTCATCGTCATCCATGCAGGGCAGGTCGTCATGCACCAGTGAATAGGCATGCAGCGCCTCAATCCCTGCGGCAGGCCAGATCGCACGGCCCGCGTCCACGCCATGCAGGCGCGCGCTTTCCAGCACCAGAAACCCGCGCAGCCGCTTGCCGCCTTCGGTGGCATAGGCCATCGCTCGGGTCACATGCAGATCGTCCAGTGCGCCCAGAACCAAATCGAATTGGTCCTGAATCCGCGCCGCATCCTGCGCTAGCTTTTCGCGAAACATTTACTGACCTTCGACAGGCGTCGTCCCGGTCGGCTGACCATTGGCGTCCAGAGTGATCGCGGCCACTTTTTCCTCGGCCCTTTTCAGCTCATCCTCGCACCGTTTTTTCAACGCAGCCCCGCGCTCGTATAGCGCAATCGACTGGTCCAGCGCCACGTCACCGCGCTCCAACTGGCCGACCACGGCCTCAAGCTCTTTCATCGCCTGTTCGAATGTCATCTGATCAACGGGGGTATCGGTCATCGGACTGCCTTCATCAATTCTTCCACATGGGCGCGGGTGGCCTCGGCCAGTGCGTTCAGATCATACCCGCCTTCCAGAGTCGAGACGATACGTCCCTCACACAGCTCATCAGCGATCGTGCACAACTCAGCCGTGACCCAGGTGAAATCGCCGGTTGACCAGTTTAGATTGGCCAGCGGATCGTCCTGATGCGCGTCGAACCCGGCTGAGATGATGATCAGTTCAGGCTTGAAAGCCCGCAGACGCGGGAAGGCTTGTGTTTCATAAGCTGCCCGCATCTCAGCCCCGCCAGTGCCCGGCGACAGAGGGATGTTCAGAACAGTCTCAAAAGCACCGGTCTCGTCCGGACGTCCGGATCCGGGCCACAATGGCATCTGTTGGCTGGTGATAACCAGCGCGCGCTTCTCATCCCACAGCAGGTCCTGAGTGCCATTGCCGTGATGCACGTCGAAATCCACCACCGCGACCCGCTTCAATCCATGATGATGCAACGCATATTTCGCCGCCAGCGCTGCATTGCCGAACAGACAAAACCCCATGGCGGTATCAGTCTCGGCATGATGCCCCGGCGGGCGGATGGCACAAAATGCATTCGGAGCCTCGCCGCCCAGCACCATATCCACCGCCCGCACCACGGCCCCGGCGGCACGATAGGCCGCATCGACCGAACCCGGAGACATGAACGTATCCCCGTCAATCTGAGCAAACCCCTCTGCCGGGCGGGCGCTGCGAATATCGCGGATGTAGCTTTCCGGATGCACCCGCAACAGATCATCATCCGCTGCCAAGGGGGCCGTCACCCGGTTCAGGTCCAGCGATTCCAGCGCGTGCAGGATGTGCTCCAAACGCGCCACCCGTTCCGGATGCCCGTCCGGCGTCACATGCCCCAAACAATCCGCATGAGTCAGAAGGGCAGTTTTCATCGGAATCCCCTGTTCATCTGGCTAAAAATATCCTCGCCGAAGGCATAAAATCGCCGCGCAGCGGCCAAATCAATCCGGTGCCAGCATATATCCGGCGCCGCGCACCGTTTGCAGATACCGAGGTTGCTTCGGGTCCTGTTCAATCTTGCGTCGCAGGCGGGTGATCTGCACGTCCACCGCGCGCTCCTGCGCCTGCCCCTTATCGCGGCCCAGATCCTCAACCAATTTGGCGCGGCTGATCGGCTCCCCCGGCTGGGCCGAGAAAATCTTCATCAACTGGCTCTCAGTTGCGGTCAGGCGCACGGGCTCTTCGCCCTGCCACATCTCGCCACGTTCCACGTCATACCGGATTGGTCCGAGGTTCAGAATCTTGGTTGCTGTGTCCTGCGCCGGCGTTTCCGGCATCCGCCGCAGGATCGCGTTGATCCGCAGCAGCAGCTCTTTCGGCTCAAACGGTTTGGCAAGGTAGTCATCCGCTCCGGCTTCAAGCCCGGCGATCCGGTGCTCGGTCTCGCCGCGTGCAGTCAGCAGAAGGATCGGCGTGGTATGGGTTTCACGCAGCGTTCGGGTCAGGCTCACGCCATCTTCGCCGGGCATCATCACGTCCAGCACAATCATATCGAAATCCAGTCCCGACAAGACCCGCCTTGCGTGTGCCGCATCCCGGGCCGCGGTGACCAGAAAACCGCTCCGCATCAGAAACTTCTTGAGCAGATCACGAATACGCTCATCGTCGTCAACGATCAGCAGATGGGCGTCCATTTCGCTCATGAGGTGGTATCCCGCAGTTTCGTGTAAGCATGACGCATATCAGCATCCATCATCGCTTCAAGCACTTTACGAAATCCTGATACGGCCTCGGGGCCCGCGTCCTTATATGCTGCACGCATCCGCACGCGCTGGGCCTCGGACAGTTTGGCCTCAAGCGCCTTGCCCTTTTCGGTCAGAAACAAATGCCGTTCGCGCTTGTCCACAGTGCCCACGCGGCTTTCGACCAGACCATCCTCAATCAGCGTTCGGAGCACCCGGTTCAGAGACTGTTTCGTCACCCCCAGAATGGCCAGCAGGTTGTTCACCGTGGTGCCCGGTGCGCGGTTGATGAAGTGAATCGCCCGGTGATGCGCCCGGCCATAGGCCATCTGCGTCAAAATGCGATCGGGGTCCGCGGTGAAACCGCGATATGCGAAAAACATCGCCTCGATCCCCTGCCGAAGCTGTTCGTCGGTTAAAAACAACAGGCTTTCACCGCCAAAGACTTGGGCGGGACGCGTATCCGACATAGTATGCCTCATTCGTTACTCGTTCCAAGTTTATGTCAGCGTTGTTGACATTCCAAGAGTGGACAGGTATCGAATCGCAGTTTCTGCGCAATTTTATGTCCGCATCGGACTTAATTGGCGCAACAATCGAAAAATTCAACCCAAGGCTGGAGGTTTCGCATGGCGGGGTATGATGATCGTGATGGCACCATCTGGTTGGATGGGAAACTTGTGCCCTGGCGCGAGGCCAATGTGCACATCCTGACCCATGCGATGCACTATGCGTCCTCGGTGTTTGAAGGAGAGCGTGCCTATAACGGCAAGATCTTCAAAAGCCGCGAACATTCCGAGCGTCTGATCGCCTCGGCCGAGGCGCTGGACATGCCGATGCCCTATTCGGTGGACGAGATCGAGGCCGCCAAGGAAGAAGCCCTGAAAGCCAGCGGGTTGCAGGACGCCTATGTCCGCGCACTGGTCTGGCGTGGTTCGGGCGAGGATATGGGTGTCGCATCGGCCAAGAACCCAGTGCGCATGGCCGTGGCTGTCTGGCCGTGGGGTGCTTATTACGGCGACGCCAAGATGCAGGGCGCCAAGCTGGATATCGCGGAATGGAAACGCCCCAGCCCCGAAACCATCCCGGTCCACGCCAAGGCGGCGGGTCTTTACATGATCTGCACCATTTCCAAGCACAAGGCTGAGGCCAAGGGCTGCTCGGACGCGCTGTTCATGGACTGGCGCGGCTACGTGGCCGAGGCGACCGGCGCGAACGTGTTCTTTGTGAAAGATGGTGAGGTTCACACCCCGCTGGCCGATTGCTTCCTGAACGGCATCACCCGTCAGACCGTGATCCAGATGCTGAAAGACAAGGGCATCACCGTCCACGAACGCCGCATCCAGCCCGAAGAGATGGCCGATTTCGAACAGTGCTGGCTGACCGGCACCGCGGCCGAGGTCACCCCGGTCGGGCAGATCGGCGATTACACGTTCGAGGTCGGAGACCTAACCCGCGAGATCGCTGCCGAGTATGAGGCGCTGGTCCGCGCCTGATCCGGCCCTGGAACGTCATCGAGACCCCCGCCTTTCGCGGGGGTTTTTCTTTGCCTGCCGTTCAAGATTTTGTGCAGATCGTTCAGATGGCTGGACGAATGCGCAGTCGGGGTTAGGTTTACCGCATGTTGGACTTGCTCAGCGATATCCTCACCCGCCTGTCTCTGCGCGGCACATTCTATTTCCGTACCTCTTTCACGCCGCCCTTTGGCGTTCAGGTCCCTGCCTTCGAAAACGTGGCTCGGTTTCACTTCGTTCAACGAGGTGAGCTGAAGGTTTCAGTCTCTAACACAGGTGAAACCTTGCGTTTGAAGCAAGGTGACCTGATCCTGATCCCGCATGGCGCCGCCCATGCGCTGCTGTGCAACGAGGTCAAACCGACGGACGCGCTGCCGCTTGAGCAGGTGTTGGACGAAGCCGGATATCAGGGCGATGGCGTGCTGATATATGGCGGCGAGGACAAGAGCCGCGACACGCAACTTATCTGCGGCCATTTCTCCTTTACCGGACCGCCTGGGCGGCAAGGGAGCGGGCATATGCTTATCGACCGGCTACCGCCCTACATCCTGATCGAAAACTACGGAGAGGAAGCCGGCGCCTGGATCGAGGCTACATTGCGCATGATCGGGTCCGAAATCAGTGGTGCCCGCATCGGCGGAGACCTGATCGCGCTTAAACTGTCCGAAGTGCTGTTTGCACAAGCCATCCGCGCCCATCTGGAACATCAAAGCCCCAGCGAGTCCTCTTTGGCTGGGTTTGCCGACCCCCGCATTTCCCGCGCGCTGACCGCCTTTCATCAAGCCCCGGCGCAGGAGTGGAGCGTTGAATCGCTGGCCCGTGAGGCCGGAATGTCGCGCACCGCCTTCGCGCAGTTGTTTGCCGAGAAGATGGGAACCACCCCCATGCAATACCTGACCGACTGGCGGATGCAGATCGCCTGCCACGGGTTGACCGAGGCCCGCTGGAACGTGGCGGATGCGGCGGCCGAGGTCGGCTATGCCTCTGAGGCCGCGTTTTCGCGCGTGTTCAAAAAACAGATTGGCCTGTCCCCGGCGGCCTATCGGTCGATGCACTGATCGAACACGATTCTGAACGATCTGCAAGATTTCACGAACGATCCGGAATTAAACGTCCGAACGCCCTTTCCTAACTTGGGATCATGCCAAGCAAGGAAAGGAAATTTCAATGTCTGTTCGTTTCGTTACCCGCTCCATTCACGCCTATCTGGACTACCCCGTCGCCTTTGCGCTGATGGGGCTACCCTTCGTGCTGGGGCTGGGACAATCCAACCCGATGGCCCTGTGGCTGTCTGTGGCAACCGGGGTCGCGGCCTTTGTGCTGACCGTGCTGACCGATCACCACCTCGGCATCTGGCGGGTGTTGCCCTACAAGGTCCACCTGGCCGTTGATTTGCTGGTCGGCGTCGTGTTCCTGGCCGCGCCCAGCCTGTTTGGGTTCTCAGGCCTGGATGCGATATACTATTGGTTGAACGGCGCGGCGGTGGTCGCCGTCATCTCGGTCAGCACGCCGGAACAGAGGGTTGCTGCCTGAGCAAGTTATCCACAGGTGTCACAATATCATCGTGATACTTTCAAGAATCTGAGCCGCTTGTTTTACAAACAAGCGGCTCACTGCCGCTCACCAATCGCGTGGCCCACAAGGGTCACCAGACAGGAGAGCCCCCATGACCCGAATCCTTCGCCCCAACCGCCGCGCCTTTCTGGCTGGAAGCACTGCCTTTGCCGCGTCGCTGTCCATGCCCGCGATCAGCCGCGCCTCATCCCGCCCCGTCTTTACCCACGGCGTGCAGTCGGGCGATGTTGACATGAGCGCGGGCATGATCTGGACCCGTACGGATCGTCCTGCGCGTGTGATGATGGAGGTGTCGACCACCGAAAGCTTTGCCGACGCCCGCCAGTTGACCCCAATGGACGCCATCCCGAACAGCGATTTTGCAGTGAAGCGGTTGGTCGAGGGGCTGCCCTCGGATCAGGATATCTTCTACCGTTTCGTGGCTGCTGATCTGAGCGACATCAACGTCAGATCAGAGCCTATTATTGGTCAATTCCGCACTGCGCCGTCCGAGCGTCGCAACATTCGCTTTGCGTGGTCGGGTGACACGGCGGGGCAGGGCTGGGGCATTGATGACGAAGGGATGCGCACATACGCCACCATGGCGCAGCACCGGCCCGATTTCTTCATTCATTCTGGCGACACGGTTTATGCCGATGGCCCGATGCAGGATGAGGTCGAGAAAGACGGTCAGTTGATCTGGCAAAACAGCACCCTGATCGATGAGAAGCGGAAGGTGGCCGAAACGCTGGACGAATTCCGCGCCCAGTGGAAATACAACATGATGGACGCGCATGTGCGCGCCATGAACGCCGTTTGCCCGACCTTCTTTCAGTGGGATGACCACGAGGTTGTCAACAACTGGTCGGACGCCAAGGACTTGATCTCGGATGACCGTTACACCGAGAAATCGGTGCATGTGCTGCAATCTCGCGCGGGTCGTGCCTTTCACGAGATGACCCCGCTGCGGATCACGCCGGCCGAGCCGGGGCGTGTGTATCGCAGGATCTCTTATGGTCCGATGCTGGATGTGTTCTTCCTGGACCTGCGCAGCTATCGCGGGCCGAACGGCGCGTCGATGGAGGATGAAATCACCGACAAGTCGCGCATTCTGGGTGCTGAGCAACTGGCCTGGCTGAAACGCGAACTGGCCGCTTCGCAGGCGACGTGGAAGGTGATCGCCTCGGACATGCCGATCGGTCTGATCGTCTGGGACAACTGGAAGGACCAGGCCGGGGCAGAGGCGATTTCAAACGGAGACAGCGGCCCCGCCAAAGGGCGCGAGTTGGAAATCGCTGATCTGTTGCGCTTCATCAAGACCGAAGGCGTTGCCAACACGGTCTGGTTCACGGCCGATGTTCACTATACTGCGGCGCACTACTATGACCCTAACAAGGGACAATACCAGGATTTTGAACCCTTCTGGGAGTTTGTGTCCGGCCCGCTGCATGCCGGGACCTTTGGCCCGAACGCGCTGGACGGAACCTTTGGGCCAGAGGTGAAGTTCGTCAAAGCGCCGACTAAGGAACAGGGCGCAAACCTGCCCCCTAGCGCCGGCCTGCAGTTCTTTGGTCTGGTCGATATCGACGGCGCAACCCAGCAGATGACTGTGCGTCTGATGGACCGCGCCGATACCGAGCTGTGGTCGGTCACACTGGACCCGCAGCCGCAAGGAATCTGATCGTTCGTCCCACCGCGCCCCAAGGATTGTTTTGGGGCGCGGTTTTTTTTTACTCTTGAAATTCCCGACTAAAATAGTCAGATAGCGAGCAACGCCAGTTGCGCGAGCATCCGGCACAGGGTTTCGAGGCGGTTTGCGGGCTTAGCGCATGAATAGGTGACGGCCTGCCACCGCCTCGGAAACGAATGATCGGGGTAAGATATGGGCGATCCACTGGATCAAATCATGGCACGGCACGAGGCAGCCACCGCTTGCGGCGGTTGCTGTGACGATGATTTTTGCGCCTATGTCGACAAGACACCCAAAGCAGAACGCGACCTACCCGAAACCTTGCCGGCTAGTGCTGCAAGTCGGCGCGGTTCCGTTCGGTATCTCAACGAAAACCCGGACCGGTAACAGCCCCGGATTGGGGCTGTTCTGGCTCTATTCTTAGAAATCCACGCCGCGCTGGGCTTTGATTCCAGCTTGGAACGGGTGCTTTTCTTCGGTCATTTCGGTAACCAGGTCAGCATAGTCGCGCAGCGCCTGCGGGGCATCGCGGCCGGTTAGGAACACGCTGGTCTTGTCGGACCGTTCATTCAGCCCGTCGATCACCTGATCCACCGTCAGGTATTCATAGCGCAGGGCGATGTTGATCTCGTCCAGAACCACCAGATCATACTCACCGCTGGCCATCAGCGCACGGGCCTTGTCAAAGGCGGCGTTGGCGGCGGCGATGTCACGATCGCGATCCTGCGTGTCCCAAGTGAAGCCTTCGCCCATCGTGTGCCAGGTCACCAGATCACGTTCTTCGAAAAAGCGCCGCTCGCCGGTCTTCCACTTTCCCTTGATGAACTGCACCACGGCAACCTTCTGGCCCCAGCCGAGCGCCCTTATCACCACGCCAAACGCGGCCGAGGATTTGCCTTTGCCCTTACCGGTGTTGATCAGAACCAGACCGCGGTTCGGGTCGACGGCCTCGGACACTTTTTTACGGTGCTGGGCCTGCACCTTCTGCATCTTTTCCTTGTGATCTTGTGCGTCGCTCATGGGCGGAACCTTTCCTGATGTTGCGCCCAACCTAAGCGATGTTTGCCAAAGGTAAAGATCAGGACTTCGGGTCCGGTGCCGACTTGTCCTTGCCGCGATCGACGCCCAATTGCCGTTCCCGCAAGATGACCAGCACGTTGCCTGCGATCACCAACGCCGCGCCGCCCAGCATGACAAGCGTCGGCAGTTCATCGAACCACACATAGCCGATGACAATGGCAAACAGCATGGTGGTGTAATCGTAAGGCGCCAGCATCGAAGCCTGCCCAAAGCGATAGGATGAGGTCACCAGGATTTGCGCCACGCCGCCGATCAACCCCATACAGGCCAGTATTAGAGCCTGTTCCCACGTCGGCATAGTCCAGCCCCAAAAGGCTGTTAGGGATGACAGCAGCGTGGCAGTCATCGAGAAGTAGAAGACCACCGCAGCAGGGTGATCGACCTGCACCAGTTGCCGGATATGGATCTGCACAAAGGCCCGCGCCATGGTCGCCGCCAGCACGCAGAGCGCACCGATGGTGGCGGCAGTGTCCATGTTGTTGCCGCCCAGCCGTGGCCAGATCATGATCAGCACCCCCAGCAGGCCGATGGCCACCGCGCCGATGCGGATCATGCGGATACGCTCGCCCAGCATGACCGCGGCCAGAATCAGGGTGAATATTGGCGTGGCATAGCCAATTGCTGTGACCTCGGGCAATGGCAGCAAGCTGAGGCCGGTAAAAGTCAGGCCCATGGCGCTGGTGCCCAGAACGCCGCGCCAGAAATGCCCCATGGGTTTTTTGACCACCAACCCTTGCGCCAGCTCTCCCCTATAGACCAGCCAGCCGATGATCACAGGAACCGCAAAGAGCGAGCGGAAGAACACCATCTCTCCGGGCGGGAAGTCGACTGACAACGCTTTGACCAGCGCCTGCATTGCGGTGAACAGCACCAGCGCGCTGAGTTTCAGCGACACGGCCAGTACAGGTCGATGCGATGTTAAGGGTTTTGCCATCGGCGCGACCCTGCGCCTTTGGTTGTCAAAGATCAATATTCGGTGCGGGAATTAGACCAGTCGGCGGGCAAGGGATGTCCGATCTCGTCGGCAAACTCTTCCAGAAACCGGATCATCCGTTGGGTTCGTCGCCGTGCCAAGTCCGCGCCGCCTTCGGTCAGCATGTCATCGGGCAGAGCCAACAGCTTGACCTTCCAGTGGTCGATTGAAAAGGCAAGATCGTCCAGCGGGCGGTTTGCAGCAAAAGGATCGGCCGCGTCATACAACGTCCGCCCTAATGCGCCCGAGACGGAGAAGTTCCGTGCAACCCCAATGGCCCCAAGTGCATCCAGCCGGTCTGCGTCGCGCAGAATGCAGGCCTCGGGCGTTTCGGGTGTGATATTGGCCGAGAAACTGTGCGCTTCGATAGCGTGTTGTATCGCGCTGATCTGGGTCTCATTATAGCCCAGTTCCCTGAGAAAAGGCTCTGAATCCTGCGCGGATTTGCGCGAGGCCAGATGACGTTCGGGGTCGTCTTTCGGCAGGTTGACCAGATCATGCAGGTAGCAGGCGGCCAGCAAAACGGACAGGTCTGTCGCCTCATCTGCGATGTTCTGAGCATTGACCCAGACCCGGTCCAGATGGGCAAGGTCATGCGCCGGATCGGTTTCCATCCGCTGCGCGACCACCGCGCGCAGGCGGGAGCGCAGATCAGCCGATCCGTCCACGGTTCTCTCCGATCTGGCCGCGGTGCAGCAGCATGTGGTCGAGGATCACGCAGGCCATCATCGCCTCACCCACCGGCACCGCGCGGATACCGACGCAGGGGTCATGGCGACCTTTGGTGATGATCTCGGTTTCCTCACCGGACTTGGTAATCGTCTTGCGGGTAGTCAGGATCGACGAGGTCGGCTTCACTGCAAACCGCACCACAACGTCCTGTCCGGTCGAGATGCCGCCCAGAATGCCGCCCGCGTGGTTCGAGCTGTATTGCGGGCCATTCTGACCCATGAAAATCTCATCCGCGTTGGCTTCACCGGTCAGTTCAGCAGCGGCCATGCCCTCACCGATTTCAACGCCTTTGACGGCGTTGATCGACATCATCGCGGCGGCCAGATCAGTGTCTAACTTGGCATAAACCGGTGCGCCGAGCCCGGCTGGGACGCCGCGAGCCACAACTTCGACCACCGCACCGACTGAGTTGCCGGATTTGCGCAAATCATCCAGATAGGTCGCCCAGTCTTCGGCGGCTTGCGCGTCGGGCGTCCAGAACGGGTTTTGTTCGATCTGCGACCAGTCGAAATAGGCACGGTCGATCTTGTGCGGGCCAATCTGGGTCATATAGCCGGTGATCTGCACATTCGGCGCGATCTGCTTGATCGCCTCACGCGCCAAGCCTCCGGCGGCTACGCGCGACGCGGTTTCGCGGGCCGAGCTGCGGCCACCGCCGCGATAGTCGCGGATGCCGTATTTCTGCCAATAGGTGATATCGGCGTGGCCAGGACGGAACTTATCCATAATGTCGCCGTAGTCTTTGGATCGTTGATCGGTGTTCTCGATCATCAGCTGCACAGGCGTGCCAGTGGTTTGACCTTCGAATACGCCGGAGAGGATTTTCACCTGATCGGGCTCGCGCCGTTGAGTGGTAAACTTGTTCTGCCCCGGTTTGCGCTTGTCCAGCCAGTGCTGGATCATCGCCTCGTTGATTTCCACACCCGGCGGGCAGCCGTCAACGGTTGCACCCAAGGCGGGCCCGTGGCTTTCACCCCAGGTGGTGACGCGGAAGAGGTGTCCAAAGCTGTTCATCGACATGGGGCGTGCTCCTTTGAGGGTTGTGATTAGCGGGCAAGGCCCGGGGCCTCAAGCGGATTTGCGGTTGGGGCAGGGGTGCCCCAACCTGTTGTAGTTAAGCCGCACGGGTCAGCGTGGCGCGAGTTTCGGTGATTTTCAGGGCGGCCTGCGCGGCCTCGCGCCCTTTATCCACGAAATGCGCGCGGTAGATGGCGTTGTGGTGATCGGTTTCCTGATATTGATGCGGAGTCAGCGACACCGACAGGACCGGAACTCCGGTGTCCATGCCAGCCCGCATCAGGCCTTCAACCACGGCTTGCGCCACGAAGTCATGCCGGTAGATGCCGCCATCCACCACAAAGGCGGCACAGGCAACGGCAGCGTATTGGCCGGTTTGGGCCAGATCGCGGGCCAGCAACGGCATCTCGAAAGCGCCGGGGACGTCGAAGACATCGACTTGCTCAGCGGGGATAAGCTCCAGAAAACCGTCCAGCGCGCGGTCCACGATATCGGAATGCCAGTTGGCTTTGATAAAAGCATAGCGGGTGTGTGTCATCATGATCTCCTTTCGTAACAGACACGTCACCCAAGGCGATCACGGGCAGGCGCGCCGCATCACCGGCACGCTGCACGTTCTCTTTCATCCGGACTTTAACCGTCGGCTCTGGCCTCTCACCAGATCTGCTGACACCCCGGCATGGGGCCGCTCGCGGGCTTACAGGTCATGCCCGCATACCGCCGGTGGGGAATTTCACCCCGCCCTGAGAACAGGGCGGAATGTGCCAAGGTGCGTTCACTTCTGCAAGAGGCTTTGCGTCCCGCCCAATTGACGGGTTTTGTTTTCATGGTCGTCCTGTAAGGTCGCAGCAACCAAGGAGCGCGCGAATGAAACTCTATCACAGTCCAACCTCGCCCTATGTCCGCAAGGTGATGGTTTTGCTGCACGAAACTGGCCAGCTTGAAGATGTCGAGGTGCTGAACGTCGCCACCACTCCGTTGGCTCCTGCAGGCGAGCTGCAGGGCAAGGTGCCGCTGAGACGCATTCCGGCGCTAGAGCGGCCGGATGGCCCGACCCTGTTCGACAGCCGGGTGATCTGCGCCTTTCTGGACGCACGTGCCAAGGCGGGGATGTATCCCGAAGGGGCCGGACGGTGGGACGTGCTGACGCTGGAGGCGCTGGCCGACGGTATTTTGGATTCGGCAGTTGGGATGGCCTACGAGGCGCGTCTGCGCCCCGAAGACAAGCAGTGGGACACGTGGCTGGATGCGCAATGGGGCAAGATCGAACGGGCCTGTGCAGCGCTTAATCAGCGCTGGATGGCGCATCTTTCGGGGCCGCTGGATATGGGGCAAGTGGCTGTGGCTTGTGCGCTGGGTTATCTGGACCTGCGCCACGATGCGCGGAACTGGCGTAAGGGCAACGACGCGCTGAGTGAGTGGTTTGCTGCGTTCAACGAACGGCCCAGCATGGTGGCGACCCGCCCCGAGGGCTGACCCTGCTTCAGATGCGCTGGCCGTGACGTGCAGGGCCAGCGCATGGCAGATCAAGGGGCGCTGAAGGTGGCGAGATAGGCGGCGATGTCGTCGGCGCCTTTTTTCAGCTTCACGCTCATGTTCGGGCGCGCGGTCTCGTCATTCAGATATTCCCGAATGAAACCGATCGGATCCTGCGAATAGGCGGCGATGTTTTCCTGGGTCCAGACCAGACCCTCTTCGCCGGCGCGGATCATGTCATCGGTGAACATGCCGACGGGCAGACGCTCGCTACCGTAGCGGTAGTCATTCTCGGCTCCGGCGACGCGGCCGACAACACCAAAGAGATTCGGCCCGGTGATGCCGCCTTTGACAAGAACCTCGCCATCTTTAATGATCGCATGACAGGAAGAGCAGCGGTTATAGAGTTTTTCGCCTTTGGCTGGGTCGCCGGCGGCTGCGGCATGTGACGCCAGGGCAATTGCAAGGGACAACGCAGTTGGAATGAGTTTTGGCATGGAAAACGTCCTGCTGAGGTTGGGATTTATCCGGCCCTTCGTAGATTCCCGTTAAAAGTGCAATCGAAATCAGACCCGGGTAAGCCCCTATAAAATATCTATTTTTAACTCAGTTTTTTCGCGGTCACAGATTTCCAGAAAGGTGAAAATTGCGTGGCGAAACTGGGTCAGAATCTTGCAGATCCGACATTGCCGGTCAGATGGAAACCGGCCCGGCGGGGTTTTCCCGGCGCGGCGCAGTGGACGCGAATCACATTGGCCCCTGCTTCCGGTGACCGGCGGATTTCCCCACTTAAACCTGTCCAAAACTTGAAAAATAACCCTTTCGTTGTGACATGAATGCCCAGATGCGGCGTAGTGCGCGCCTATGACCGCTGGACGAACCGATTTCTCCCGGCTAGATAGCCGCGATGAGACGCCGCTTTGATGCGGTGCTGATGCATGTTTGCCCGCAATTGCGGGCGCCGGAATCGGAGAAAACCTCGTGTCCCACGCAGAAGACAACGAAGGCACCCGCAGAGATTTCCTCTACTACGTCGCTGGCGGCGCAGGTGTCGTTGCGACGGGTGCAGCCGTATGGCCCCTGATCAACCAAATGAACCCATCGGCAGACGTTCAGGCGCTGTCCTCAATCCGCGTGGACGTGAGCGGCGTTGAGCCGGGTACGCAGCTGACCGTGAAATGGCTGGGCAAACCCGTGTTCATCCGTCACCGCACCGGTGCCGAGATCCAGAAAGCGCAGGAACAGGATGCCGAAGGCGTCGGCGCCCTGCCTGACCCGCTGGCGCGCAACTTCAACCTGAATGCGGACGCCCCGGCGACCGATGCCAACCGCGTAATGCCGTCGCCTGAGGGCGAAGCAGCGGGCGCATGGATCGTTCAGATGGGCGTGTGTACCCACCTGGGTTGTGTGCCTTTGGGCGATGCCGGTGATTTTGGTGGCTGGTTTTGCCCCTGCCACGGATCGCACTACGATCTAGCCGGACGTATTCGTAAAGGCCCCGCGCCTGAAAACCTGCCCGTCCCGCCCGCTGAATGGGTGGACAACAGCACCATCAAGCTCGGCTAAGGGAGACCCAACTTATGTCCGGAATTCCCCACGATCATTACGAGCCGAAGACAAACGGCGAGAAGTGGCTGAACAGCCGCCTGCCGATTGTCGGCCTGATCTACGACACCATCATGATCCCCACCCCCAAGAACCTGAACTGGTGGTGGATCTGGGGCATCGTCCTTGCGTTCTGCCTGGCGTTGCAAATCGTCACCGGTATCGTTCTGGTGATGCACTACACCCCGCATGTTGATCTGGCCTTTGCCAGCATCGAACACATCATGCGCAACGTGAATGGCGGCTATATGCTGCGCTATCTGCACATGAACGGCGCGTCGCTGTTCTTTGTCGCGGTTTACATCCACATCTTCCGTGGCCTGTTCTACGGCTCGTACAAAGCCCCGCGTGAGATCACGTGGATCGTTGGTATGCTCATTTACCTGATGATGATGGGCACCGCGTTCATGGGTTACGTTCTGCCCTGGGGTCAGATGTCCTTCTGGGGCGCGACCGTGATCACTGGCCTGTTTGGCGCGATCCCGTTTGTGGGTGAGGCGATCCAGACCTGGCTGCTGGGCGGACCCGCGGTGGACAACGCCACGCTGAACCGTTTCTTCTCGCTGCACTACCTGCTGCCGTTCGTTATTGCGGCGCTGGTGATCGTGCACATCTGGGCCTTCCACACCACCGGCAACAACAACCCCACGGGTGTTGATGTGCGTCGCGGTTCCAAAGCCGAGGCCGAGAAAGACACGCTGCCGTTCTGGCCCTACTTCGTGATCAAGGACTTGTTCGCACTGGCCGTGATCCTGGTCGTGTTCTGGGCGGTTGTCGGCTTCATGCCGAACTATCTGGGCCACCCGGACAACTATATCGAAGCCAACCCGCTGGTTACGCCTGCACACATCGTGCCTGAATGGTACTTCCTGCCGTTCTACGCGATCCTGCGCGCCTTCACCGGTGAAGTTTGGGTTGTTCAGTTCGCCAGCTTCATCACCGGCGGCATCGTTGACGCCAAGTTCTTTGGTGTGATTGCGATGTTCGGTGCGATCCTGGCCATGGCCCTGGCGCCCTGGCTGGACACCTCGAGCGTGCGTTCGGGCAAGTACCGTCCGATGTTCAAATGGTGGTTCTACCTGCTGGTCATCGACTTCTTTGCCCTGATGTGGCTGGGTGCGATGCCCGCGGAAGAGCCCTACGCGACCTTCTCGCTGATCGCGTCCGCTTACTGGTTCGCCTATTTCTTCGTGATCCTGCCGATCCTCGGTGTGATCGAGAAACCTCTGGCCCAGCCCGAGACCATCGAAGAAGACTTCAACGCGCATTATGGCAAGGCTGACGCCGACGCCACGCCGGCCGAGTAAGAAGAGGGACCGGAATCATGTTCAAGAAACTTGCAATCGGTGCCGCGTTTGCTCTGGCCCTTGCTCCTGCTGCGTCCTTCGCAGCAGGTGGCGGCGAGCAGCATATCGAGGACTTCAGCTTTTCCTTCGAAGGCCCCTTCGGCACTTGGGACAAAAACCAGCTGCAGCGTGGCCTTCAGGTCTATACCGAGGTTTGCGCGGCCTGCCACGGTCTGAAATACGTGCCACTGCGGACGCTGGAAGATCTGGGCTATTCGGAAGAAGAAGTCATCGCCTATGCGGCGGGCAACTTCGAAGTGTTCGATCCTGAGCTGGACGATTTCCGCCCGGCGATCCCGACCGATCACTTCCCGGCCAATGACGGCGTTGGCGCTCCGGACCTCAGCCTGATGGCCAAGGCCCGCGCCGGGTTCCACGGCCCCTACGGTCTGGGTATCAACCAGTTCTTCAAAGGCATGGGTGGCGCGGAATACATCGCCTCGTTGCTGGATGGCTATACCGGCCACGAAAAAGAAGAGGCGGGCACGGTTCTTTACGAAAACACCGCCTTCCCCGGTGGCTGGATTTCGATGGCACCGCCGCTAGCCGACGATCAGGTTGAGTTCACCGATGGTCACCCGGCCACAGTTGAAGCCATGTCCGAGGATATCGCTGCCTTCCTGATGTGGACGGCCGAGCCGAAGATGATGGAGCGCAAATACTCGGGCTTCGTCGGCGTCATCTTCCTGTCGCTGCTGTCGGTGCTGCTGTACCTTGTCAACAAGCGCCTTTGGGCCGCTGTGAAGGGTAAGAAGACCGTCTGATCGCTTTAACCTATGAATTCATAGAGGCCCGGTGCGTTGCGCCGGGCCTTTTTTTGTTTGAGAGTTTCACGATGCTATACTCACCCCGCCCTGAATGCTTTGAGGGCATGTATTTTTAGTGCAATTCATTTGGGAGAGCGGGTTATGGACACGCAGAACAATGTCAAAAAGATGTGGAAGGCTTTTGAGGAGTGGAACGACTGTAAGGCTTCGGACGTAGGGATGTGGGAAAAGTACACAACCGAGGATCTGTGTATGCGCTCGCTGGGCCGGGGAAAGTACGGGTTGGATTTCAGCTGCTCGCGCGATGGCAGGGCTGAGATGCGGGAGTATTTAGAAGACCTGACAGCCGCGTTCGAAATGGAACACTGGACTTTGAAAGACACTATCGCTCAGGATGATCGAGTCGTCGGAATCGGTGAATGCGCCTGGAAGCACAAGGTGTCCGGCAAGAAGGTGGAAACACCGATTGTGATCATCTGCCGGTTTCGCGACGGATTGGTCTGCGAATACGAGGAATTCTACGACACCGCCGCCGTATCAGCTGTCACCGGTTGAGCAAGGTCCCGCTCAGGCAGTCAGTTGAGTGTTCGTATGACCGGAAATTCTGGCGGTTACGATCTGCCCTTCAGTTTGAGGGGCGCTGAACGTGACCTCGGTGAATTGTTCGGTGCGGCCCATATGCGGGTTTTCCATCAGGATGCGATGGGCTTCGCCAACTTGGGCTCTCAGGTGTTTAGCGATCTGAGCTTCACCCGCAGCACGCAAACGGGCGGCACGATCCTTAATGAGGTTTCCGTTGATCTGCTGCGGTATCCGGGCTGCGGGGGTGCCTTCGCGCTTGGAATAGGGGAAGACGTGCAGCCAGGTCAGGTCGCAGTCGGTGACCAGCTTCAGCGAGTTTTCGAAATGCGCCTCGGACTCAGTCGGGAAGCCCGCGATGATGTCAGCGCCAAAGGTCATCGCGGGGCGCAGTTTGCGAGCCTCTTCGGTAAAGCGGATGGCATCGTCACGCAGGTGGCGGCGTTTCATCCGTTTCAGAATCAGGTCGTCCCCGTGTTGCAGCGACAGGTGCAGATGCGGCATCAGGCGGGGCTCGGTGGCGATGGCCTGCATCAGGTTTTCATCCACTTCGATCGAGTCGATCGAGCTGATCCGCAGGCGCGGCAGGTCCGGCACCAGCTTCAGGATACGCATCACCAGATCGCCCAGCTTGGGTTGCGCGGGCAGATCGGCGCCCCATGAGGTCAGGTCCACGCCGGTCAAAACAATCTCGTTATAGCCCCGGTCCACCAACCGCTTGATCTGGTCTACCACCACGCCAGCAGGGACGCTGCGTGAGTTGCCACGGCCAAAGGGAATGATGCAGAAGGTGCAGCGGTGATCGCAGCCATTCTGGACTTGCACATAGGCGCGGGAGCGGGTGCCGAATCCGTCGATCAGATGGCCGGCGGTTTCGGTGACCGACATGATGTCGTCGACCTGCACCGCTTCGGTCTGGCCGATGAAATCCGCCGCCATGCCTTTCCAGGTCTCGGGCTGCATTTTCTCGGTGTTACCGATGACAGCATCGACCTCGTCCATCCGTGAGAATGTTTCGGGCTCGGTCTGAGCCGCACATCCCGTCACGATCAGCCGTGCGTTGGGGTTTTCGCGCCGCAGTTTACGAATCTCCTGCCGCGCCTTGCGCACCGCCTCGGCCGTGACAGCGCAGGTATTCACCACAACCGCATCGGTCAGGCCGGCCTGTTGCGACAGCTCTTTCATCGCCTCGGTTTCATAGGCGTTCAGGCGGCAGCCCAGAGTGGTGAATTTGGGGGCACTCATCCCAGCGTCCTCAGAAACTCGGGTGTCAGGGTGCCCGAGAATACGTGACACGTGGGTCCGGTCATCCAGACGCCATCCTCGCGCCAGTCGATCCAGATGGTGCCGCCGTCCAGGTCGATCTGCACCTTGCGCCCGGTTAGACCCCTTCGTGCGGCGGCAACGGCGGTTGCACAGGAAGACGATCCCGAAGCCAGCGTGATGCCCACGCCGCGTTCCCACACCCGCATCCGGATGTGGTCGGGGCCGATAACCTGTGCCACCTGCACGTTCGTGCGCTCGGGATAGAGCGGGTGGTATTCGTAGCGCGCACCGAATTCTGTCAGCGGGATGGCCTCGGCGTCCTCAACAAAGAAGGTGCAATGCGGATTGCCCATGCCGGTGGCGGTTGGTCCGCCCTCAATCGGCAGTTCCAGCGTGTCGACCTCTTCGGCCAGCGGGATTTCTTGCCAGTCGAGTTGCGGCGCGCCCATGTTGACCGAGGTTAGCCCCTCGCCTGCATCGCGTGCATACAGAGTGCCGCGTTCGGTGGTCAGCGTCAGCTCGGATTTGCCGGTTTCCTCCATCAGGAAACGCGCAATACAGCGCGTGGCATTCCCGCAGGCGGCCGAGGTCGACCCATCGGCATTGTAGAACACCAGATGCGCATCCGATTCGCCGTTTTCGATCACGGCCAGCTGGTCGAATCCGACACCGAACTGCCGATGTCCGATTCCCCGCGCCAGGGCGGGTGTAATCTCAACGCTTTGCGCGCGCGCATCGACAATGACAAAGTCATTGCCCAGCCCGTGCATCTTCATGAAGGGCAAACCGGAGGTCAGCATTCGTTGCATGGCGCGCATATAACCCTGCGTTGGAAAGGAATCCACCCTGCGGTGAAGATTCCTGAAAAAAGGGGTTGACCCCCCCTCGCCACCTGCCTAATTAGGCCGCCTATCGGGACGCTGGAAACAAGTTAAGTGAAGGCGAAACGAGGCGTAAAATAAGGACTTGCACCCGGTCGGGAAAATGCCTTAGAGAGCGCCACGGATCGACAAGATCCAGACAAAAGAGTGGGCCGTTAGCTCAGTTGGTAGAGCAACTGACTTTTAATCAGTGGGTCGCAGGTTCGAATCCTGCACGGCTCACCACTTTTTTCAGTAATATCAAAATCTTGTGCAGTCGCTCGCGCGCTGTTGATTCTGGCTGACTGAATACCGGAAGCAATACGGAAGCACCGCGACCAAGAATTAATACGTTGCGGTAGAGTCACAGGTCCAGCATCAGTGATGAGCGCGTGGTAGCAGTTTTGCAGCGCAACGCAGGCGGGTCTACTATTTGCATCCGGGCCTAAGAACCGTTTGCTCTTGTATTAACATTGAAGCTGCCATGACTGATTTTATAGATCGTATGCGCCGGAGCATTCTCGCTCTGGCCGATACACTCGAACCCGAAGAATTTTCTCTGATACCGACAAGTCGTAATCTTGTTGCTTTGGTGGACAAGAGATTTGCCCATCAAGTACTGCAGCACAATTGGTATGCGGTGATATCGCGGGAAGAACACATGTACGCCGTTGCGGATATTAAGGGACAGCGCATCTCATTGCAGCGGCTAAGCAAGTCTTTTCCCGCACGAACCTCAACACGCCACACGCGACTCTGAGAGGTATTAGAATGATCCAAATGGGATGAACCATCCCGTTCAAGATTGGTGTTCCAAATGTCCCACCAGATCGGCTTTTTCTTGTCGATGACTTCTCTGCGTTTGTCATAGATGATGACTTGCCGTCCCGGCATTTTACCAACCGTGACAGACGTAAACTGACCGGATTTACCGTTGCTGCGCATGTCATCTTGAGCGGCAAGATAATCCGCTCGGTTCGTATGGCTGTGAATGACAAAATTTTCCGGAACAAGTTCGAATTCCGGCGCGAGGATATCAACGCAAAAATCGGCGCGGCTGATACTGACTTGGTGAGACTCGAAGCGGATTCCGAGCCGAGCAAGGGTCTTGTCTATGTAGGCTCGTGCATACCCGAGTCCTTGCGTCGCAAGAAGCGTTGAGCCGACTGATACCCGAATGCCCCACGGGTCGCGCGCATTTGGCTTCTTGATGAACCAAGTAACGTCCAAGGGCCCGCCCTTGAGGATAAAGCGATATCCGTTGCCACCGTGGGGCAACAAATCAAAGTCCGCGCCACCATAGCTGAACGGAACGGGATGCCGCACTTCTTCGGCTCTTTCCCTTTCGGTATTCAACATGTCGAATAGCTCCTGCGAGATATTCGCCTGAATCGAAAGTGCGATTGTGTCGAAGCCTCGATGAACAACTTGCATTTTTGGGTCTCCTTGGGTTTCGGTATTTCCAGAGGGGGGTGCTACAATCACCCCCCTCTTTCGGCGAACGCCGCGTGATTTGGTTAGGGTTTGCAAAGTGGCGGGCGCTGATGCGCCCTTCAATAGTGCCTCCGGCGGGGCAGCCATTGTTTTAGGGCCGGGCAGTAAGCCCGGCGGATGCTATTAGCTGGTGGCAGCTTGCTTCCGAGAAATCCAATTCTCTGCTCGTTCAGCACATTTGGCGACGTTCAGTAGATCATTGTGAGAAAACGCACTGGTGGTACGCCAGTCACCTTCCCCGTTCTTGTAGGACCGTGAGATATCGACGGAGAAAAACCCGTCATTGTCCCAGATCGTTGCGTTGATCAGCCCGATTTTGAATTTGAATGCGGGTTGCTGTGTCATGGTGAACTCCTTGTTTGAACCGTTTGGCAGGCACAGAAAGGGCGCGAGGTGGCGACACCCCGCGCCCCTGAGAGCCATCCGGCCCCAAAATCCCGCTCAGCGCTGCCAACTCTGAGCGGGCAAAACTCAAATGTTAGGAAGGTGCGGCGCTGGTGTTAGCAATGCGCTTTTCGGCAATCCACTTTTGCAGATCGCGACGCGTATAGCGGACAGAGCGACCGGACACTTTTACGAACATTGGGCCACCGCCTCGCACGCGCCAGTTCTGCAAGGCACGAACGGAGTAGCAAAGGTAGTTGGCGGCTTCTTTTTCGTCGATAAGCCGGTCGAAGTAATCTGGGTCAATCTGTGCTTGCATGGTCGCCTCGCTGCATTTCGTTTCGTTGCAACCAGAATGCAGCGTAGGCGCGGATTATTCTAATGTCATATATGGCTCAAAATCTGTCCATTTATGACATCCCCTATTTTTTAAGGCCAAACACGCGCAATGTCGCGTTGCCGATGGCTTGCGATGTCGGGAACCTGTGGTTGGGATCAACCCAGAAGAATGCATATAGGAAACTAAAGAAGTCACTTTTGTAAGGCTGATCCAAGTCGGTTTCGTCGTAGCGGCGTTTCTCCATCGGATTGCGGCCAGTATAATGTTGGAAGACCTGCGCGAGCCTCTGGATTGTTTCTTCCAGACTTTCATTTTGCTTCGGTCTGGCACGCGGACGCTTGTGCTGTTCCAGTGCCTCGCCAATCAGGAATTGTATCTTTGGCAATTTTTCTTGAACCACATCTACGAGATGCTCGCTGTAGCCAAGACCTTCGTGATCAGAACCCAACGAGTCTTCAAAGTAGGTTTCCGGCTCGTTGCCCATACCTACTTCGTCAAACTCCCATTGGATAGAAGGCGGTAAGTTGGAAAGCTGGTCCAGCAAAGAACTGACGGTCTTGTCTAGCTTGCTGTAGATTGCTTTGCGCTCTTTCGCTGGCAGTGGTGCTATTCGCCGATCTTTGGGGTGGTAGTGCTGAGAAATCCAACCAATGTCCGTAATAAACCCTTCCGCGACGGGTAAGGGGAGACGCATCTGGCTCCACATGTTTTCTAAGTCTAATTCGCTTTTCTCGTCGTGATTACCCAGCATATGTCCTGAGCCTATGTTGTTATCTATCTTATGGTTGCCGCGTGGTGCTCTATGTAACGTAACCTATATGTAGAGCGCCGAGTTCCTTGCTGCTTTCCCTATGTAAGGTAACGTTACTGAACAACCCGCTGTGCTGAGTTTCTCTTATTCTTGGCCGCGCACGCTGAGTTTCTTGAGTACAGTCTTGGAGACGTGCCGTATTGCTGGAAAAGTTGGCGGCGGCAAAGCACCGTAAGAAAAGGGAGCACGCCTTACCGCCCCCCTTTCCTTGTTGCTACTAGTTAGCTTTAACCAGTCACCCCGACTTGCGGGCAATTCTTCGCCTGCATGGCCTGCGTGATGGCGTCGTAGTTCCCCTTGGCCGCCGCCAACTGGTCGGCATGATCCTGTGTGGCAGCCATTGCTAACGCGGCAGGCCAGAACAGAACCAGTGTCACGCCTGTAATAACTGCGTCATCCGTCGCGGCTTTCTTTTGGTCTGCCGTCAACTTGTTAACGTTGCTTGCAATCTGGTTGCGCTCGGCGTGCAACTGCTGGCACGAACGCCCATCGAAGATAGCCGGGCTGACATACGTGGCACCGACCTTATCTGGCGACTGCGCACAGGCAGCAACAAAAGACAACAGGGCAACGGCAGTGAAAAACCTGCGCATGAAATACTCCTTTACATACATGCGGTTATGGTTCGGACTGACTACGAGAATGAGGCTTAACAGTGGCAATCTGAGACTTTTTTCGGTGTCCGGTTTGAAATCTCTCGCAGGCACTGATTCATATCGGTGTTTGCCTAGCGATTGCACGCAAGGTGGAGAGTTTCACCGCGACCGATTTGGGGTCATCACTTAATCAGCTATACCTATACGTAGGGTGTCGCGGCTCCTAAGTTGGTCCCTGTGTAATGTAGGTGAACACAACAACCCTTGGTGGTGTCGCAGGAGCACCGAACTCAAAAGCCGTAAATCATCACGACGCCCTGCGCGCTTTGCTCCATACGAAGCGCAGGGTCAATTGGCGCTGAAACCAGCAAGCCGGGCCAAGCTCACTTCCGATAATTCGCGGGGGAGTTCCAACGATGAATCATGCAGGTCTGTAACCCAGATTCTTGGAATCACCTGTTTTACATGACTGCTGACTTCAATCAACACGTAAGACATCCACGACTTCTGTGGATAAGTGCGCGGATAAATTGGTGTTGAATACGCGTTTCATCTTAAAAACTAAAGGTTTCGTTCTGTTTGCCTAAAATTTAAGCGGCAAATTTCATGTTTGTTTTACAAAGACTTTTTGTGCCTATTTTTCTCGCGTCAAAAAAAGAACTCGGGTGTTGCGCGTTGTTTTTTGGCAACGCGATTGGGGTTCAGAGATTCGGTGCACAACCTTACCTAGCGGCATCCGCTCCAAATACCCGCTCCCAAGTTTCACCTTGCGACTTTGCTGCCAAAGCGGCGGATCGCAGCAATCTGAGACTATTGAACGACCCGCAAAGGGGTGACCCGCACGTCTTTCCGTACGGCGCGAGCCAGCCGCGATGCCACCGATCCCGCCGCCCGCTGCACCGCATCATCTGCCAGATGTGCATACCGCAGGGTCGTGGTCAGGTTCTTATGTCCCATAATCTCCTTAAGGGTGAACGGGTCGATCCCGTCTCTCATCGCCACTGAGGCGTATGTGTGCCTTAGATCGTGTATACGGACGTCGTCCAGACCAGCCGCCTTACGTATACGCCGCCACGGCTTTTGCAGGTTGTTGAGCGGCCCGGTTTCTGACTCGCCCAATATGACGTAGGGATTGCCCGGTTGCCGGGGCAGATCCATCAGGATGTCATAGGCTTCCCTCGGCAGGGGGATGCGGCGGCGTCCGGTTTTGCTGTCCGGCAATTCCAGATGGTGCGACGTTACATAGTCCCAGCGCAGCGTCAGAATCTCACTGAGGCGGCATCCGGTGTAAATGAGCAACAGCAGTGCCGAAACCACGTAAACAGTCTCTGTGCCATCTTCCAGCGCCTCTGCCAGCACTTCGCCAAGCCGTATTTGTTCCGCGTCGGACAGGTAGCGTTTCTTTTCTTCTTCGCGGAATTTCTTGATCCGGCGTGCGGGGTTCGATCCGGGTTGCCGCAATCCCCAATCCTCGGCCAGATTGAACAGCTTTGACAACATCGCCGCCGCCCGGTTGGCCTGATAGGGCGTTTTGCGCAGCCCGTGATGAAAGGCCACCACATCGGCGCGGGTCACCTCGGCAATCGGGATAGGGCCAAGCTTGGGCCGGATGAACCGGCGGATCACACTGTGATAGTCGCGGGCAGTGGTCGGCTTGCAGTGCTGGTCGACATATTCCTCTAGGAAACGGTCACAGAGCCCCGCCACGGTCGGAGCGCGCCGTTTGGCCTGCCTCTCGGCTGAAGGGTCCGACCCGCGCGCCACGTCACCCAAAAGCTGTTTGGCTTGCGTCCGCGCTTCCTCGGCAGTCAGGACGCCGTGCTGCCCGATGGTGATCCGTCGCGTCCGGCGTCCAGCCCGGTACTGAACCAGATAAGTCTTCTTGCCGGACGGATAGACCCGCAGGCCAAAGCCGCGCATGTCCCGATCCCAGACAAGGTATTCCTTGGCCTCAATAGAAAGCCCCTCTACCGCGCGTTTGGTCAGTTTGAACATATCCAGAACACTCCTTGCTTCCGGCCTGCTTCCGGAAGCTATACGGAAGCAAATGGCGGCGAATTCTGGAGTAAGTCATGACTTCAAGGCGCAAGCGTGGTCAATGTAAATTACTGTTTTCGCTTCATTTTTGTTAATGTGGCGAAATCTGGCGAAAAGCGGAGAAATGGCTCTGGCCGTTCTTTTAATCAGTGGGTCGCAGGTTCGAATCCTGCACGGCTCACCACTTTTTTCAAAGGGTTGGCAAAAATAAGCGAGATCTTCTCACGCTTACAGCAACCACCTAGCAACCACGCTGCATAGATTGACGTAGAAACGTGTAGAAAACCGTTTCATTAAACGTGTGTGGTGTTCCGAAAACACCTCCTCTGGCATCCGATCAGGTTCGGCGCGAAAACACCGCACGGACATCAATCCAGCCGCCGAAGGGCGCTGCATCGCATCACTGTTCAGCAACGGTTCTGACGGGTAGTATCAGCGTATCTTAGGGGCAAGGGCGGCTCCGGCTGGCAATATTCGATATGTGGGGCCTGCGCGCGCAGGCTCAAATACGTTGCTGGGTCTTTATGTGGTCGATGAACAGCCTCAGGGGCATCATGGATTTATACTCACGCGGGAAATACATGAAAATACCAGGAGTGGGGCCCATGTGGTCGTCCAGAACCGATTGCAACTCTCCTGCAGCGATCTGGGTGTCGACATAGTCCTTGAATGTATAGGCGAGGCCCAGCCCTCGTTTAGCCAGATCGACGGAGGCTGGAAGCGCGTTGGCGATCAGATTGCCCTGCACATCGACGTCATACGCTCCCTCGCTCGATTGAAAGCTCCACGGGGCTATTTGGCCCGAGGATTGGAACCTGTAGCGGATACAGGTGTGCCCCAGCAGATCACGCGGCGTTTCTGGGATGCCCCGTGCCGCCAGATAATCCGGGCTGGCGACAACGGTCACCACCAGCGGCGGCGTCAACCGCACTGCCACCATATCCTGCGCCACACGATCCCCCAGACGGAATCCAGCATGCAACTCCTCGCCGAGTATGTCTGACAGCGCATCGGTCAGCGACAGTTCCAGTTCGATTTCGGAGTATTCGCCGCAAAAACTCTTGAGCGCCGGACCAACATACAGGTGGTAGGCGAATTCCGGCATCGCCAGTTTCAACGTGCCCCGCGCGGCGTGACCGGTGCTGCGGGCACTTTCGACTGCTTCGGACAATTGGTCGAAGGCAGGGCCTGCGCCACGGATCAGGGCCTGTCCGGCTTCTGTTAAGCTGATTGAGCGGGTCGTCCGGACAAAAAGCGCGGTGCCCAGCTGTTCTTCCAGCGCTTTCAGCTGATGGCTGACGGTCGACGGTTTTATGCCCAGCACCTCGGCCGCAGCACGCAACGACCCATGGCGCGCGATGGCGGTAAAGATCTCGAGGGTGGAAAGTGGCAGGCGCATAGTGTCCCCGAATTACTCCATTATTAGACTGTATACATGAAAGAAGTGAATGAAGAATGAATTATCACGTACCATCGGAGTTATTATCTTCGTGTCATCGCAGCCCAGAAGGCTGTCACCACGTATTCAGGAGGAAACAAGATGAACACTCTGACCAAAGTTGCTGCCCTCACCGCTGCGCTGATCACAGGAGAGACTACCATGGCCGCATCCCCCGAAGACAACATCAAGGTCGTACAGGACTTCTTTACCGCCTATGGCGCCAACAATCTGGACGGCATCGCAGCCGTGATGGACGAGAACGTCAAATGGCACATCCCGGGCCGCCATCCCCTGTCTGGAACCAAGACCGGTCGGGATGAGGTGCTGGCCTTTTTCGAACAACTGGGCACCGCCGGATTTCAGGCCGAACCCATCTATTTCGGCGCGGACGAGACCCATGTGGTCGATATCCACCGTGGCTGGTCGAACGCCGATGGCAAACCGAATGTCGATACGACATGGGCCCTCGTCTACCGGATCGAGAATGGCAAGATCGTCGAAGCCACCAACTTGTCCGCCGATCAGGATGCGGCAAACACGTTTTTCTGGTCCCAATACTCACTGGCTCCGATCCCTGAGCGACTGGCCAAGTAAACCATCAATAGGTGATTCAAGTGACCGATTACCCCGAAATCCGCAGTTTCATCACCGACTGGTTTGCCCGGTTTGACAGGCTGGATCCGATCGACGCGTTCCTGCCTGACCTCCACCCAGATGTGGACTGGGACATGCCTGACGTCGATACCACTCTCAACGGGCATGATCGCGTGCGTGCTTGGTATCGTGACGTGCTTGAAACCTTGCAACGTCCAACCGAGCATCACGTTAGCAAGATCACAATCACACCCGGCGCAGCCCAGTTCGAAGTTCTGTTTCGCGCCACGACCTTTGCGGGGGACCACATTGAAGCCCGCGTTCAGGAAAACTGGCGCTTTGAAAAACGACCCGATGGCCGCCCGCTGATCACCCATTATTCCGCAACACTCCTGCAAGAGGCAGATACATGAAAACCCTCGTGCTCACAGCTCATCCGGACCTAAGCAAATCGCGCATCAACCGCGCATGGTTTGATGCACTTTCAGAAGCCGCCGACGTGACAACCCGCGATCTGACCGCCATTGGCGGCGGTGAGATGCGTTTTGACATCGAAGCCGAACAGGCCCTCTTGCTGGCCCATGACCGGATCGTGTTCCAGTTTCCATTCTACTGGTATTCCGCGCCCCCGGTGATGAAAGCCTGGATGGATCAGGTGCTGAACTATGGTTTCGCCTATGGGCCGGGCGGTGATCAACTGAAAGGCCGCGAGTTCCTCATCCTTGTCTCGACCGGAGGTCCCGAGCACAGCTATCACGCTGGCGGATACAACAACTTTACGATGGCAGAGTTTCTGAAACCGTTCCAACAGACGGCGAACCTGGCCGATATGACGTATCTAAGGCCTTTCGCGGCCCATGGCATGGCGGTGGCCTGTCAGGAACAGATTGACGAAAACGTGCCCCATATGCTGGCCTATTTGAGCGACCCCGAGCTGGACCCCAAGGTAAGACAGGCCCGTTTGCTCAAGCAATTGGAAGACGACCCCTCACTGGCGGCGGCAGTGAGCTGATGCCGGCCGATCCCGCGTCGGGTAAAAAAAGGCGAATTTTTCAACCGACGCGGGTTCTTTCGCGGTCAATGACAGGTAGACTATCAGCGCAGTACCAGAGTGTGAGACCACAGTGACCGAGACTGATCACTTGAACCACTGGTTGATTTCCAAAGGCCGCCTGCTGGGCGACGAGAGGCTCATCGTCAAAGGGTATTGCGAAGGATTGACAGCGCTTGGCGTACCTTTGGCCCGCGCACGGATCGCCCAGAATTACTCCAACCCTTTGCTCAGCGCGTGGGGGATCATCTGGACACCAGAAGAAACCCGCCGCTACACCGTGCCGACCACGGTTCTGGCAACCAGCGCGTGGCACGGCAGCCCGTTTGAATATGTCGTCACGCAGCGGCGCACCTTGCGCAAAAGCCTGACGAATCTCGACCTTCTGACGGAACATCCGGTCTATGCCGAGCTAGCCGAAACAGGCGCCACCGATTTTCTGGCCATCCCGCTGGAGCATGGCAATGGATCGGTGCAGGGCACCAGCTTCACCTCGAACGCGGAGGCAGGGTTTTCGGACGCACATATCCGATACATCGACGACACGCGATACGCACTTGCTGCTGCTTTGGAACCCATCGCGATGCGCCAGTCGCAAAAGAGCCTTCTTCAAACCTATCTGGGTCACGGTCCAACCGAAGAAGTCGGTCAGGGGCACATAAAGCGCGGAGAACACAGAACAGTTTCCGCCGCCATCCTGTTTGCGGATCTCCGTGGCTTTACCGAGAAAGCCTCATCTTGGCCCGAAGGCGACTTGCTTGTCATGATGGGTGAGTATTTCGAGATGGTTGTGTCACCCATCCAGAAAAAAATGGAGGTGATGTTCTCAAATTCATGGGGGACGGCATACTTGCTGTATTCAATGTTGATGACGACGCGGAAGCCTCGTGCGGATCTGCGGTGCAGGCGGCTGAACAAGCCCTGGCCAACCTGTGCGACTACAACGATACGGCCGTCGAAAAGAGAAAGGAGCCAATCGAATTCGTTACAGGCATTGATTTCGATCGCGTCGCCTTTGGTAACATCGGCAGCCCTGATCGCTTGGATTTCACGGTCGTCGGTCAGGCTGTGAACGTGGCTAGTCGGGTTCAGGACCTGTGTAAGAAACTGGACGAAAAGATATTGGTGACACAGGGCGTCGCCAAGCACATGGCGCATAGTACCCAGTCAGCTAGCTATCATTCTGTCCGCGGTTTGCCCGAGGAAATCGAGGTGTTTAAGACCCGAGAGAAACGCTCCTGAAATCAACTATTAGGCGAACGCGGTTGTTATTTTTCTACCGATTGCAAGAGTGTTTCTTTTGCGCGGGGCAGGTAGCTACTTCTGCACTTTGATACCAATCGACGGAAGTAGAGAAGAACACAGGTTGGCCACATTCTTCTGGATTTGGTTGAAATACGAATGTCTGTTTCAGGTGAAGTTCAACTATTGAAACGGGCCAATAAAGAATGAACGCAGCCCATCCGAGGTGTGATTTCGCTGATGGCGCTGCCTCCAAGGCGGACGTAGAGGGGAGCGGAAGCTTCGTGCCTCGGTGCTGGCCTACTACAACTTCCTCATGATGCGCTTAAAGAGAATGCTCGGAACGTCGGCGGCAATGCGGGCGATACTGGAATGCCGCGACTTCAATCAATGTCTGCCTTGAGGAAGCTGCAACGCGGCGGATACGGTTAGGATGAAAGACCATAATGGGCCGGTTTGTCGACGTGGAAGCTTGCAATCTGACTGCCTGATTCATCCCGAATTGCAGCCTTTGCGCGTCGGTGGCGGCGATAACCGCTATCGGGACTTTGCTGCCGTTCGTTTTCGCCAATCAAACGTCCGATTTGTAGTGCGCCAGAAACATGGCGACGCAATCGTCCAGTACGTTCTTGGGCGTCGGGTTCTCGCCCAGGAAAAACTCCGGCCAGAAGAAGAAGTTTTTGCAAGCGCGAGGAGCTGGTTGGTTGCAAAAACCGGATCGGCCTTTCGGATCACTCCAGCTTCCATGGCCTCTCCGATCAACCGCGTTATCGGATAATCGTGGGTTTCGGTTTCTGTGAAGAACTTACGAGACCGGTCGAGGTCGCGGATCAGCTCTGACAAGACCATTCGGTTCAAACCAATGGCTGTCTCGTCTGTTATAACCGCGATGTATCGCCAAAGAGCGTCCTTTAGTTGCTGGGCGATGTCGCGATCCTGGTCGTAGGCGACCGGCTCCATGCTCTGGTTTTGCTCCAACTGATCTCTGAGATCGCGTCGAACAGCACCTCTTTGCTTTCGAAGTGATTGTAGTGCGTGCGACTCGATACGTTCGCTTTCTTCGCGATGGAAGTGGTTTTCGCCCCTAGAAACCCTTGCTCACGGAACTCATCGACGGCTGCGTCTATGATATCTTTCCGTTTCTTTTCAGTACGCTTCACAGGTTTTGCCTCAAAAAGTAAAAAGATGTGTTTACAAATGCTCCGCCACTCCATAAGTAAACATCACAATTTACTTTTGCAAGGCAAAGCGCCTTCAACCCGAAAGGACCAAAACCATGACAGACTAAACTCTCAGCGCAGGTAAAAACCAAGTGACCTTCAAATTCTTCGGTGTGGATTTGGTCGGCGAGCTGTACCTCCCCAACGACTTTGATCCGAATAAGAAGTACAAGACACTCGTTGGCGCGAGCCCGTTCCCTCAAGTCAGAGGGCAAATCCCTGCGACCAATGGCCCAGAGATGGCAGCGCGAGGATTCATCTATTTGGGCTTTGACTACTTGGGTATGGGCGACTCTCCGGCGCTGCCGGGTGAGTACAAGAAAAGCCGGTACATGTTCCGGCTGATCGAAAACATATGGGATGCTGTGTCTTACCTCGGCACGCTGCCCATCGTTGAGGAAATCTATGGTCTCGGCGTGTGTCAGGGTGGTTCAATCTTCAGGGTTTTCTCTGCCCAGACCAGTGCCCCCACTTCTTGTGTGTATCCCCATTTCAATCATTTTGGAAACCAGAGGCAAAGGGACGACAGCGGAGTGATTAGAACGTGGGATTTTACCGTCTTTTTACTGATTATAGCGCCTAAATTTATGGAAATGGCATCAAAACACGCTGTATTTCGTACTATTCCAAGCCGTCCTTGTGGAATCTTCAGCTTTGACAGGAACCTAACGGCCTACATAGCTTCCTTTGAAGCCCTCGCCATTAAGCCAAAAAAGCCCCCAGAACTAAAAAATGTGAATAGGACTACCCCCCGCGACGCACACCCCCCCCCGAAGGCCGGGGCATTGGGACCAGATGCAGGCAATCTATTTGGACTCGTTCATTATGTAGAGCTCTTTGTTGTGAGATCGTACTTTGCGTTTGGCAGTCCAACTTTCAGTCAGATAGAATTTGGTGTCTCCAGTATTTAATTCTAGTTACTGATACCGTTAAGAGCCTTGGGCAGCTTGAGAAATCTCTTCGTTTGACTGATTTCCAAAGAGCATTTTTAAAGGTGAGGTCGTTTAAGAATGATGATTTACCCTACGATGAAGTTGCAGCAGGGCCGCTGCGTAACGCTGGACAAGGGGCGGCTGGACGCAGCGACTCTGTGGCACGTCGATCCAGTCGTGAAGGCCCGGAGTTGGGCATCAGCCGGTGCCGATTGGATGCATCTGACAGATTTAGACGCAATCGAAGGCCGGGACACCAATGCCGAGCTGGTCGAAGAGATCATTCGAAGTGCCGAAATACCCGTACAACTGGCCGGTGGTATGCGCTCGCGCGAGCAGGTCGAACACTGGATCGACAAAGGCGCGGGCCGGATTGTCATCGGCACTCTTGCCGCGCGAGACCCCATTCTGGTGAAAGAGCTGGCCAAGCTTTATCCGGATCAGATCGTTCTGGCGGTGGATGTCTGGCAGGGCTTGGTGGTGACCGAGGGTTGGCGTAGTCAGAGCGCCTTTACACCTGAAGCGTTCATCGAAGCCTTCGAGAATACACCGTTTGCTGCCATCGTCGTGACGGACATCGACAGCGATATGGAAGATGTCGAAGCTCAGCTTGGCCTTATCTCCGGTCTAGCCGAAAAATCCCGAACTCCGATCATCGCAAGCGGTGTGGTACGCACCGTCGATGACATCTTGCGACTGTCCTATATCCACAACATTTCCGGTGCGCTGATTGGGCGCGCATTGTTCCGCAAGTCGATTGATCTGGGTGAGGCGTTGGAGGTTGCCAAGACCGCGAATGAACCTGCGACAGATTTTGTCAAGGTCGGGGGGGACTGACGATCCAGGGCCATCAACTAAGAAAAAATAGGAGATAGCCTTGCAAAGTGTAGATCCTGATGAGCAAAAACAAAGGAGCCGGGACAATCGTCTACTTGATAAAAAGGATGTAAGTGGCCGTATTGGAGAAAGTAGCCGTTTCATTGGATTTGGCCTAATCGCCCTAACATTCACTATTCACGGGTCTAGTAACGAGTTCCCTAAGTCAATTGTGCAAAGTTACGAGTTTCTCTTGAATATGTCTGGCTTTCTTGGATGTCTCACCGTCTTGTTCGACTATCTGCAATACATTTGCGGGTACTTCTCAGTGAACCATGCGTTGAAGCGGGATAGTGACAACTTCCTGTATGATCCGAAGTCACCATCCTACAAGGGTCGAATTTTCTTTTTTTTGGGCTAAGCAAGCCAGCGCCTTCTTGGGCGGTGCCATCATTGTCGCAGTGATTGGAATGGCCGTACTCTTTAAATAAGAGCAGCCAGTGGAACAGCTACCTAATCCCCAATTCCAGTTCCGTTTTACTGTGAAGTCATTGCCCGTTCTTACCGGTCGGGTTCAACGCGGGTGCTTTATGTGCTGGGAAGTCATACCCTTCACACCAGTTCTCATAGAGCTTGCGACCGCATTTGGAATGCGACAGCGGGTATTCAGTCAACACATAAGCCGGTGAGGTCGGACGCCCCTTGTCACCCATTCGGGCGTGCTCAGTGAGAACTATAAACCCTTTAGCCTGTAGGTCATGGAAAGCCCGCGCGGCTGTCTTCACATCGCTTCCAATACTCTTGGCCGCGCGCCTGACAGATAAGCCGCTATCAGCCACCCTTATCTAAGTGTGTCACCGACAACGTTTCCAATTGCATTAGCGGCAGCAAGAGCGGGATCGCTATCAACGTGCGCATAGCGAGCTGTAGTTTGTGTTTGTGTATGGCCAAGCAAGCGCTCGATAATCGGAAAGGCCACACCTTGGCCCACAGCGATACTAGGCGTAGTGTGGCGAAGACCGTGTATCCATAAGTCTTTCGGTTCTGCCGCTTTATAGATCACTTTCCAAGGTTCTGACAGGTTCGCTAACAGAATGGCTGCCAGCACCATTTTCGTAACAGACGTTGCACATCGTGATTGAAGTATGAAACGCTCTGCGTAGCCACCTTCCAATGGGGGGTGTTGGATCTACGGACGGCACAGAACTACACCAACCATTCAGTCCGTCCAGCACGATCCTGATCTTCTCTTCCGCTGAATACTGCGTGCGGGTGGCTCGGCGGATGTCTTTGACGACTTTCTCACCGTAGCTCTTCTTGGTTCCGGGTTTCTTTCTCATCTCCACTCCTTGGCGGTTACGATGAGCCAGAAACCCTCTCTTATCAAATTAACCTAAACTGTCCCATTTCCGTTGGATACCAACGTTCGCTTGTAGTTCATCTTTCTCCTCCACTGGCTGACGGCGAAGAATGGGTAGCACGGATCGGTGGGAGCGGGCGAATTTTCGGTCGGCAGCTTTGTCCGCATACCTGCCAATGGCCATGTCGGGACAGACCATTAGCCCGACAGAATTCGATGAATGACTGCTTCGAGCCCTAAGCGCACGTTAGTGTGGATAGAGTATGCCAACCGAATTTACCCGAGGGGTTGCAAGGCACTAGTTGTGATCAACGTGAGTATTTGAAGGCCTTAGCCCTTGGGAGAATACCAAATTGGCGAAGTATAAGCGCGTTCTTGCGTTGACGTGGGCACCTCGGCAGGCAACTCGTCTCCAAACCGAACTGCGTCATAAATTGTCCACCTCGGTGTGGGAATTTCTAGGACACGGGCATAGTAGAAAGCCCTAACTGAAGGATCGAATTCAGGATCCTTCCAAACAGTGATCAACTCTGGAGACCCTATAGAATTGGTAAACGTGCCCGTTGCAACATCCACGGTGTTCCCCACCGCTGGAAGCTTGCCGTCCGCATCAGGTTCTCGATCTCCCGACCAAGCCACATCATAGACCCGCTCTTCAGTGTCGCCGTTGGCATTTAACCAACCTTTCACAATCTGAATACGGTCGAGATTGCCGGAAAACGGGTCTTTCAGGGCAGCGATGAGGAAGGTTGGGGCGTCCGCGCCTTCTGTCGCGTCGGCGAGGTCCCCACCCATCGGAACGCCTTTTTCGTATCCTATTTCGGCGGGCAAACGGGATCTTGCATCTTCTTCCGTAAAGTCCCAGGCACCAAAGAAACGGACCGCTATGCGACTACCGGTTGTCCCATAAACCTCTTTCCGTTCCATGGCGTCGAATATGGCTTCGCGTGTGTTGTCTTCAGCCCAAACTGCTGCGTAGCCAGAGGCCGCCATTTCCCACCCGAGAATCCTCAAGGCATCAAACTCGCCAACGACATGCTGCCAACGGCCAGGTTCCGGCTCGACACCTGAGTGTTTGCCAAAGAAATTGTCTTCTTCCGCCGTTGCCAAAGCCGTATGGCTGTCGGTCGAGCCCACTACTCCGAACTTGTATGGATTGGTGCCGAGCTGAGCCTCTAATTTGAGACCATTCTTCAAAGCCTCGCGCGCGTATTCGTACTGAAGCATCCAGTCTTCTTTGGGTGTCGGACCCAGATTGGATTTATCCCAGGTTTCATAGTCGGCAAACTCATCGTTCGGGCTGAGAAAAGGGTGAGTTTCTCCGTCACCCTTGATCTGGGTGATCTCATACATCGGCTCCCACTTAGCACGCCGCTCCGCGTAGTCTTCGGTCAAAGGCTCACCCGTTTCCGGGTTGGTTTCGACCGGAAACATCAGGCCGTTGGAGACGTTGCCGTTGTGGGCAAGGGCCAATACACGGCCGCCAGTCTCTAGTTCATAAGTTTCCATCCAGTCCCACAAACGTTCGGGATTAAAGGTTTCTGCGGTTGTGAATGGCAGCATCTGCCGTGCGCGAATGGCATCATCTCGGTAGATCACGTTACGGTGGAGGTTGTTGCCTCCTTCTGTGGACGTCCATTCGTACCCGATGAACGCAGTGAATGAGCCAGGGTCGTTGTGATGATCCGCAGTTTGCGTGAATTCGTCCCAAACGGATTGTACGAACCTGCGATCTGAAACAGCCTCGGGAAGAGCATCACCGGTTATACCCGCAAAGGTTTCTATAACTTCCATTGTTGCGCCGAGAGCAACATCTCCACCGGCGTTAAGACGTTCGTTCCAGTCTCGAAGTGTTGGATCACGCATCAGGGTAGAATTCCCTGCGACGATCTCATTCATGGCGCCCATGGCGTCCGAGTGATCGGAAACGACAAGCCAGTCGAGGGGACGCGATAACTGCACCCGAAGGCCGTGCGAGGTAGTGACTTCCTCACCGCGTGCAAATCTATAAGCATCGTCTGGGCTCAGGATGACGCCAAACCCGCGCGCGTCGAGCGAATTTGACGTGTGCAGGTGAGTGTCACCCCACAGAGGTCGTGTAGGAAAGTCTCGACCTGCATAAGGTGAGAAATCAGCAGGCGCGGGTTCGCGCATATCATCAACCGATATGGTCATCTCTCCGACTTGCCCGCCTTGTGCGGCCTCTTGAGCATTTGAAAAACTTGATATGAATGCTGCGGAAACTATTGCTGTCGATGTCGTCAGAAAAAACTTCATTGGAACCTCCCAGCCGCACTGAATGCCAGCCTATGGCAACATCTGAGCCGACTGTTCGTCAAGGAAAACAGCGGTTTTTCTTAGATGAACTCAAAAGACCTCAGGAGAAGTTCGACTAGTCCGGGGCCGCAGCTTCGCCCTTACCTCTGACGCTCAGCCGCGGTGAAAAAGTACCGCAATGAGACGACTTTCTTGACGACTGGTGATTTGGTTCGTCAGTCTTGAGCCCGTGATCTTGATTGGAGGCGCTGTTATGAAGTGGTTATCGCGAACATTCCTACTGGCCTTAACTCTTTTGTTTTCCACGGTCGCTTCAGCTCAAGACAAACCAAACATCGTATTCATATTTCTAGATAATTTTGGTTGGGGCGAGCCAGGGTTCAATGGAGGCGGCATAATCCGAGGTACAGCGACTCCCGAGATGGACGCCCTCGCTGCGGAGGGATTACGACTCACAAACTTCAATGTGGAAAGCCAGTGCACGCCGTCCCGTGCAGCGACCATGACAGGCCGATACGGTATCCGAAGCGGCAACCACACGGTCCCACTGGGGGGCGGCGTCTACGGCCTAACTCAGTGGGAAATCACGATGGCCGAGATGCTAAAGGATGCAGGATACAACACGGCCATGTACGGCAAGTGGCACCTTGGGTGGACCGAGGGGCGCTTTCCAACGAATCAAGGATTCGACGAATTTTACGGCGTGGAGACCACTGATGTTACAGTCTGGCGCACGCTTCCGGGATTTGCTGAAGCCAACATGGAAGAACCGGTTGTGATGCAGGGTGTCGCGGGTGAACCGGCGACAGTAGCGCGTGACTATGATCTGGATTATCGCGGTGAGATAGATGGCGACCTGACAAAGAAAGCCATCGATTTCATCGAAGCCAAGAGTGGGGAAGAGGCACCATTCTTTATCTATCTTGCATACACGCAGACCCACTATCCAAACATCGTGTCGGAAGAATTTGATGGCGCCACTGGAAACGGCGTCTGGGCCGACATTCTACTCCAAACAGATAGCTATATCGGACGCATCGTTGATGCGATTGAGGCGGCAGGTGTTTCCGACGACACCGTGGTGATATTTACTGCTGACAATGGCCCTGAAGCTCTTCCGGTTGGAAACGCCAACGTCTCGCCGGTTCCTGCGGTACATGGTACAGCCGGGCCTTGGCGCGGAACTCTGTTCACCAGCCTCGAAGGAAGCATGCGTGTGCCTTTTGCGATCAAGTGGCCGGGAAAGATCTCTGCGGGTTCAGAAAGCAATGATGTTGTCCACTCTATGGATCTCTATCCGACACTTGCGGCATTTGCAGGTGGCAAGGTGCCGGATGATAGGGCCTTTGATGGCATCGACCAGTCCAAGTTCTTTCTTGGTGTCCAGCCAAACTCAAACCGAGAAGGCGTGATCGTTTACATGGGAGAGCAGATCTTCGGCGTGAAGTGGAAAAATTGGAAAGTTCTCTTCAAAGAAAATACGACGGCTTTCGGAGCGACAGAGTCTTTCGATACACCAAGGGTCTACAATCTTCTGAATGATCCACACGAACGTGAAAGTGTACTTTTCCCTCACACATGGGCGGTCGAAAAGGCGCTGCCTCAATTGCAGCAGCACATTGCAAGCTTCGAGGAATACCCCCCAATACCACCAGGAACGCCTGATCCCTACGAACCACCCAAAAACTGAACGGCGGTTTTGTCCGCACAGCGCCCGTTTGCTGGCTTCAGGCTTTGGTCAGAAAGCCTGCCCGTTCTTACCGGTCGGGTTCAAAGCGGGTGCTTTATGTACCGGGAAGTCATATCCTTCACACCAGTTCTCATAGAACGATTTACGGACGACATTGATGCAACAGGTCAACATCATTTTGCCTGCCGCGTTCTCTCGTATAAGCCGGAACCACTTGAGCCTCCATTGTCCGATTGGTTGAGCAATCCCATCTGCCAACCAAGCGCACTTTGGAAAATCTGGGGATACCGAAGACTACATTCTATCGCTGGTACGACCGATATCTGTCGGGTGGTCCCGAAGCGCTTGAAGATCGCTGCCCCAAGCCAACGCGGGTCCATCAAGTTCATAGGATGTGATGTCGCATAGTCGAGGTGCCTCCTCCAGCTTCAAACCGGTGCCCGCTGATGACTAGTGAGAGACCTTGTATCCGCTTGCCTGACGCCAGAAAGGTGCCACCCCATCATGCGGGAAGTAGCAACATGGTGCGTCTTCCGTCGCCCATATTCCTTTTCCGGTTCGCTCACGCATTGCGCTATCAATCGGGAACAGCCGCGCCAAATTGAACGGATCAATCTGCGGATGGCTCCACCCAGCCTCCGACTCTGAAAGAAGACGATTCATTGCGGAAATCAATCTTTCACCGGCGGCGCTGCTCCAAGGACGAAGTCCCACATTTTCGAGCAAATTGAACAGGTTTATCCAGGACTGCAAATTGAACGTGCAATAGTGCTGGGTCAGCGTGCGTTCCATCTCAAACGGTTGCTCGCCATTCGGTGTAATAGTGCCAAGTAGTCGTGCCTGGGCTCGCAGATTGATTTCTTGTAGGGCCTGTACGTCATTCAGAAAGGCTGCAATGGATGCCACCTGAAGATCAAAACAGGTGCCATGGTTGTTGGTAGCACCGCATTCATCAATGCCTTGCTCGCTGGTGGTCAACCATTCCAGAAATGCGGAAAGCCAGGTTTTGAGTTCCTTTGCGAGCAGATCATCTTCCAGCAGCCGGACAGCATCAAGAAAGAAGTAGAAGTCCTTTGTTTCGATCAGGCCATGTGCCTCCCCTCTGTCGCTCCTATGACCTCGGCGTACCTGCGCGTAGTTCAAATTGGGGTTCATCCGCGTTTCAGGGTCAACGAACCATGTTCGAACCAGGCTCTTGGCCTTGTCCGAATATTCTTTGTCTCCGGTCACGCGCGCCGCAAGGGCAAGCGCCGTCGTGTCGTCGAAAAGCCGTTGCAAGCGGGTTCTGTCATAGCGGTCACTATCCGCTTCATATAGCTGCGTTCCGGGCACCCGTTTCCCGTCCTGACGAATATAGGGCAGGCCGTCTTTCTTTTTCGGATTCGGCCACCAATAGGGCGCAGGATGGTAATAGTCATGCGGGTCGCCACTGGGCGCTGGCTCTGGTTTGTCCGTCACAGAGTACGGCCCGCGCGTCATTGCCTCATCCGCGGCAGAACGGAGCGCTACATAATCCGGATCGTCGTTCTTGGCCGATAGTGCTTCCAAACGTGTCGGATCGTAGAAGAATTGACCATGACCGCTCAAATTTTCGGTCACTTTGCGCGCTTCCAGCATGTCCAGAGTTGCGCGGATTGCGTCATTTCTTGCCAGTCCGCGGTTTTTGAAGCTTTTTGTATCTTCTTTTTCCAAGCCCGATTGGCCGGAGAACAGTCGCGCTACCCAGCCCGCCTGTGCAACCCGGTGGCCTTCGGGGCTGACTTTTCGTGGGGGTGTGTCAAAGAACTCCACTGGCCATTTTTGCCAAGGGCCGTCGATGCCAAGGTGCACTAAAAGTTCGACCTTTGGCCTGCGCCCGTAGGGGTGCTTCTCGTCAAACCGCAGAGGGGCATCGCACCGGAACGCCATCTGTGGTTCTTCAGTCGCATTGAACGTGGTGCCTTCCTCAAGAAGTTCCGCGTTGTCCTGCATCCGAGCCATCGGAACGGTGAAATACCGCTTGTCCCTATTGGCTACAACATCGTCGCGAAATGAGTTCCAAGCGCTCTTGGTAAAGTAGCAGTTACCATCGAATGGCAGCGCCCATTTGGCGTGGCGCAAGCACAACTCAAGTGCTGCATTTCGTGCGCCGTTATTGTTCATCACATAGTTGTTCTTAGCTCGGTAGGCCTGAGTTATCATTCGGGCCCGGGTTTCCTCATCCACGGAATCGAGCGTACCATCAGAAAGGACCAATGGGTTTTCAAACGTGTCAAAATCATAACCCGTCGCTTGCAGTTCTTCCGCATCGTACGGGATTTTCTCATATACCTGTTGGTGCTCATCCAGAAGCGCAACAAGTTTTGCCTCGTTCTCAGGGTCGAAGATCCGATTTAAAATCCACAGCTTGGTGCAGTTTTGAAACTCCGGCTCGTTTTCCAGAATAAACTTTACGTTTGCCAATGACTGACCTGCGCGGTGTCGGGGGATCAGATCGTTACCGATGACGCGGCAAAGAGCAAACGTATCAGGCAGAGAGTTGACGCGTTCTTCTTCCGCTTCGTCCTTTGCCGCAGGCGCGACAGACTTAAGCGATCCGGCGATTTGGCCCATGCTGGGCTTTGAGCGCTGTCGTGCTACGGAGCCCTTTTGTGCCGCGCGGTGCACAAAGTAGATTGGCAACAATACGGGAGATAATAGAACCAAGACAGGTGACAGGAGGATGAGTACGAGGTTACGCCGTTTTTTACGGCGAATTCGTTCCTCCAGAGATAGGGCGGTTTTTTTCGCCTCTGTTCTCACCTTTGTATTCATTTATTCAACCTGTCTCTGCATATGGCGAAGCGGTGCCAGAGCTTTAGAAATCACTGACGCTCAAAATACTGTTATGCAATCTCATTAACGCTTGCGAGGTGCAACCGAGGGCATACATTACATCGTTGGTTTTCCCAAAAATCACTCGCGTGATTTCAGCATAGTGTATCGCAAGCATTTGTTACAAAATTTTTTTCTGGTTTTGATGGTATAGGCTCGCACAAGTCGAATTGATTGCGATCCGGCGATAGCACGGAGAGGCCAGCGGACCCGCTTGCGCGGCGGGGCGCAGCGGGGAAACGCGGTTGACCATGGACGCGCCCTTTTGAAATTGGAGAACGCAGACCCTGATCACAGGTTGGACGCAGGACGCATTCATCGCACCATGAGTCATCAAGGGCGCATTGGATGGTCCGGCTTTTGCCGCTTACTCCGCAAAATGCTGGTTCCGGAAATCGCGCCCGGCACGGTGGTCATCCTCGATAACCTAGCGACCCATCGCGACAGGCGCGCTGCCCAAGACCTGCGCGAACACGGCTGCTGGTTCTTGTACTTGCCACCTTACTCACCAGACCTGAACCCCATCGAAAAATCCTTCTCAAAGCTCAAAGCGCATCTTCGAAAAATCGGGGCCAGAACCTATGCAGGGGTCTTCGAAGCCATCGGGGCAATCTGCGACCTTGACGACACAGCAGAGTGCCAGAACTACTTCAAGGCTGCTGGATATGTCTCAGGTTAATGTCGATGCGCTTTAACTTTTGATGATTTGGTTAAGCGCTTAAGTTTCGCATCTAGCCTTCAAACTTTATTGTTTAAACGCAATGTATCTTTTGGTTTTTGTGTCGATGGACACTGCCCCTGCCAGTACTCTTTTGATTGATGTGGTCTCTTCACGAGCTTGAGACACAGACCTTTGGTTCTCGCAAGGCTCGATCAGTTTGGTGGTACTCAAATCTACGCTCAAGTGAGTGCTTTTTGACTTTGCATCACACCGCAGTTTTCTTACCCGCTACTATTTTCGCACGTCCGGCTGTCGAAACCAAAGTAGCCGAACCGTTTCTGAAACCCGGACCAGTCGCAGTATGTATTGTACTCTCCAAATCGCCAAAACCTGCGGCAAGCTTAGGTCTGGGTTTTTCCGCAGCTTTTTCAACGTGCGAAACGACGGGATCAGTTTCTGGATCGGTGGGATATAGTTTATGGCACCGCGCCGGGCGTTTCGCCTTATTCTCGCGCCTTCGATGCGGCGCGTTTTTTGGGCGAATTCGCGCAAAGTGGCCCGGGCGGGATGGCGGACGATTGCGTCCGCGGCGAAAACAATAGGTTCGCCGGCTGCAGCTGCCCGATCATTCCACTCCATGTCGCCCCCTGACAGCACTTCGCTATTGAACAAACCGATGCGGTCAAACATGTCGCGACGCACGATGAGATTAGCCGTGACAGCGCGGCCTCGCTCTACCCATTTCCGTTGCTCAAGCCCGAGGTGGTAGTCGTACAACTCAACAGCTGTCCATTCCGAACCATTGGGAATGAGTGCAACATCCCCCCCGAAACGGCCGACTTCCGGGTGTTCGCGTGCGATGCGTAACCCGCTTTCAACATATTCCGGCACCGGGAGACAATCGGAGTCAGTGAAGAATAACAACTCGGCGCGCGCTGCAGCAATTCCCTTGTTTCGGGCGGCATAAGACCCCGGCTTGCCTTCCGAGATAATCTGCGCATTTGCTGGAAGACGGAAGTCTGCAGGAGTGGGATCCGAAGGATCGTTGTTTACCACAACGATTTCAAATTTTTCGGGTTCAACAGTCTGGGACGCAAGGCAATCCAGGCAGGATTGCAGCTTGTCCCAGCTATGATAAGTCGGAATTATAATTGATGCATCCATGTCAATTCTTTTTGTATTGAGCCCGTTGCGCAATTTTTATTGATGTATGAAACCAGCAAAAACATGGCGTCGCCGTCCAGTTTTACACAGAACTGGCAACGCATTTTCCGGGTATACCCTTGGTCAATCTGCATGCACCACATTTGCATACTGGTGATCGTACAAAATTCGGAATGGGCCGCTGTTTTTCAGCAACTCGTCGGCGTTTCCTTTTTCGACAACCTGCCCTGCCTCGATCACCACGATTTGGTCAGCGTGCAGAATAGTGGAAAGTCGGTGGGCGACGATAATGGTTGTCCGTCCTGCGGTCAGTCGCCGCAAAGCCTCCTGCACTAGGTGTTCAGATTTCGAGTCCAGCGCACTTGTCGGCTCGTCCAGCAATAAAATTGGGCTGTCACGCAGCAAGGCGCGGGCAATTGCCAACCGCTGTTTTTGACCACCAGACAGGAAAGCACCATTTTCACCCACTAGAGTGTCGAAGCCATCATCAAGATTTTGGATAAAATCGTAGGCGTTAGCGGCTTTGGCGGCTTCGATTACTTCCTGTCGCGACGCCCCCTCTCTGCCGAGCCTGATATTGTCAGCAATAGATGCCGAGAACAAAAAGGTTTCTTGTCCGACAAACGACATGTTCGCCCGTAAGCTTTTGAACGAAGCATGCTTGACGTCCTGGCCATCAATCGTGACCGTGCCGGTTTGCGGGTCGTAGAGTCGAAGCGCGAGGTTAAGGATCGTCGATTTTCCACCTCCAGACAAACCAACAAGCGCGGTTGTTTTCCCAGCGTCAAAAGTCAGAGAAAGGTCTTTGAGTATTGGATCGCTCGTGCGATAGCCAAAGGTGACATTCTCGAACTTTACCTCTTTGGCGCCGGAAGGAAGGGCTTTGGGATCGTCACCTTCCGCCAGGGTCTCAGGTTGATCCAGCAGATTGAACAGCATTTTTACGGCTCGCAAACTGACTTCGAGCTTGACGCGAACACGTGACAGTCTTTTGGCGGGCTCATATGCCATCATCAATGCCGTTACGAACGACATTAGCTCACCGGGCGTCGAGCCGCCGGACCCGAATATGTTGGCCGCGCTCAATCCGATGACTGATGCGATAGCAAAGCCCGCAAGGATATCCATCAGGGGGCTGGTCGCAGCTTGTAAGCGTGCAAGTTTATTTCGGCGTTTCTCGACACTCTTGACGGCGTCGAACATGCGATTGGCCATCCGCTCTTCCAGCCCGAACGACTTTATGACCCGGATACCGCCAGACGTTTCCTGGATCACTTGCATGATCGCCCCAAGAGATTGCATTTCCATATCGGCAATCTCTCTTACTTTTCGCAAAAGAGTTCTGACACCCCAGATCGCAAGAGGACCAATTACTAATGTAAAAAGCGACAGCAGAGGTTGCTGGTAGAACATAACTGCCAGCAATCCGATCAAACTCAGCGTGTCGCGAACGGCCGTGGTAACGATGATCTCGACGACCTTACGCGCTGCCTGAGCCGATTGGGTGACCCTCATCAACAGGTTGGAGCTTTCCGTGAGATTGAAGAAAGACACGCCCTGACGCAGCAGTTTATCATAGAGTTTTATCTGTTGATGCGAAACAATTCTGTTACCAGCGCGCGTCAAGGCCACAACCTGTACATAGGTTGCAAGACCTTTGACCAGAAAAATCACAAACACTGCGATTGAAACACTCATAACCTGCGACGCATTATCCGCCTCGAACAATGAGTCCACGACATCTCTCATGATGAAGGCTATACCGGCAGTGGTCCCTGCGACAAATACCATTGCAATGATTGCAATGATATATGGGACCATCTGAGATTTCAGGTTTTCCCTTAACAGGCGCCACAGAATCGAGTTGTCCAGCGTTTCTGCGATTTTCAGTTTTGTTTTTTGCAATGCAAAATTCCAACCTGTCTGAGTTGCAGTTGTTCCTGATCGAATTCGGGCCGCAATGCAACCCTACCCGATTGATCGTGCGCTTAGCCAGACGACACCCGGCACGTTTTCCAATTGCCAGAACCAATTTTGGCTGGTTCTGCACCTACTACAAGTTTGTCTCCGCAATGTAGTTGACTTCTTGCCGCTCGGAGCCCGGCATTTGCCAAACGGTGGCTATACATCTTTTAATGAAGTTGCCGTTACTTATGGCGCTAAAATCAGGTTTCAACCCGAATATCAGAATTTTGGCATCGCGCTGAATTTAATGGGTTTTGGTGAATGTAGGACGCTCGGGCGGGGTCGCACATGCATTTGGAATACGAATCCGAAAGTTTCCTATCACTTCGCATAAGATGTAGTAGTAATGGCGTTGACGACGGAGTGGAACGACTGTCGCACCGATCATGCAGAGCCGATGAATTCGGCCAACCGAGTGGTTACATGTAGATTTCATACAATGATCACGGTGCCAAAATCGGGCTTTGACACCTATGTCGGCATCGGGCGATAAACGCGCCCGGAGAACCCTGTTCAGAGGCCGTTTTAAGAAATTTAACACCAGCTTATCAAATCTAAACCAGAGCTATATGAAGTATATATGGATCGTCGTTCGACTCATCTTAAGATCACCGTCTCGACCCTGACCAGACAGCGCCCGGAAATGCTGTCGGCGTTGCTGGAAAGTTGGGGAGAGATGGGTGTTCCGGAAAACTGCTCAGTCCAGTGTCTGGTAGTCGAGAATGACTCGGTTCCGCTCAGTGAAGACGTGGTTCGTGCGTATGAGGGAACACTGCCGAATGGCGTACCGCTTCTTTATGCGCTTGAGACCGAACCGGGCATTCCGTTTGGTCGCAATTGCGCCGCCCGCAATGCAATCGCGCAAAAGTCTGATCTGCTGTGCTTTATGGATGACGACGAAACTGTCGCGTCTGATTGGCTAGACAATCTGGTGACCGGATACAGAACCAGTTCAGCCGTTCTATTGGGCGCACCACTACGGGCCGCACCACCCTCGGGAGACGAAACCGCAATACAGAGGTTGATGCTGAGCAATATCAAAAACCGATATCTGACAAAGGAAAGAAAGGCGTCCAAGCGGGCCACGCTGGAAGACACCGGTGGAGTGACAATCGTAACCAATAACTGGCTGGGGGAGACCCGGCTTTTTACCGACCACAATATCTGGTTCGATGAAACCATGCGGATGACAGGCGGTACTGACGCCAAGTTTTATGCTGAAACTGTTGCCGCAGGATTGCCAGTCGGTTGGGTCGACAATGCGTTTGTTTACGAAAGGATACCACCTGAACGTCTGTCTTTCTGGTATCAGGCTGCACGCGGCAGGGATCAATCCAACACTTACATGCGCAGAAAGCTGGAACAAAGGCCGGTCAATGCGGTGGTGCAGATCGCCGCCGCGCCTCTTCGAATAGTAGCGTTGGCGGGTTTGATTGTTTTATTGCCATTCCAGCCACAAAAAAGATTTATCGATATTGCCCGTACCGCTGGATGGCTGGTTGGCGTTCTTGGCATCCCATTTGGCTTTAAATCTGAACTCTATAAAAAGGTCACCGGCCACTGACACATTTCGAGCCAGCGGCTTCAAGAGAACCCAGAACGCAAAGGTGAGCCGTACACTTCAGGATTGGAGGACAAACATGCCAATTCCACGTCATTCACGGCGGTTGGTTCTCTGACACGTAAATAACGATCTCATTCCAAGGCTGCCATTGTTGCAAGGATGCAGTCTGTATCGGACCTTGAGGACCGATAACCGCAAGTATGTGCTGTTTTTGCGTTCTGTTTGCCGGTGTACCGAGAGGTTTTCATATTCATTGCTTTGGCACCGTAGGTGATGCCTGTGAAAATCGGACTGAACACTAAGGGTTTGACTTCACTCAAAGCCTTCGCAATTTGGCGAACCGCGCACACTGGGTGTACTTCGACTATTCCCCCCAAGAACCGGACAGGGGCCATTCCAACTAAATTGGCAGGATAAACCCATGGTTTATAAATCAGCGCGGCAGGAACGCTTTGTGGATGGATTGCGCCATTTCCACTTTGCAAAAAACTCCCCATTTCTGGCGAGTAGACTCAGATAAGAATTCAGGCTGCACTAATCCATAGTTGCCTTGCGGCGAAAAAACCGCCTACCGTAGATGTTCTTTTGCGAGATGGGTGGAACGAGGGGCTGGACGAGGGGGTAAAAGCCAGCCCCTCATTCTTAGGGGGTGTGCGGAGCTACGTGCACTGGCTCCGTTAACTAAACTCTAACGAATGACAGATAGCCGTAACATTGGGGGTTCCCCGTAGTCGGTTAAATTTAATCTTTCAGACACAATTCAGACAGAGCAAGCCGCTATTAAGAAAGTGCGACGCGCCTAGAGGGGGTTAACAATTTCTTGAGGGGGTACGAGTTTGGCGCGTCGCACTTTTTATTGATGTGCGCGGAGTTGGTCGAAAGATTCATGACTTCCCCAATGAAATCAACGTAATCACATCTCCACTCAAACTCTCAAAATTTCAGCTTTCGTGTTTCCGTCCGGTGAATCTGAGCAGTTTTTGTGGTGCGTTTTGATCGACGAATTGCCAAGGCCTGAGTTTGTCGAGGCGGTTGGTTTTTGAAACCACCTTCGTCCCACCTTCAACCGTCGATCACGGTCCTAAGCTGCGTTCTTAGGTAATCTGCCGCTGAGCACTGGTCGAACAGGTGGTCCTGAAAGTGTGGGGCGCAGGGCGCTCAGATAAAATGCCCAACTGGCGCACCAAAGTAAGGCGGCGGTGTTTTCAAAGGTTTCGGCGTCGGCGACCAAAGGTGCGGCCAGGCGCGTCACGGTGGCGCTCCACAGCAAGACCATGGCACAGGTCAGAGACGGGGGTGCACGCAGAAAACCCTCTGGGGTATGAGACGCGGCGCGACCGGCAAAAGCCATGATCATGCCGGAAATCGCCCCAATGGTCAGGGCGTGCAGGGCGTCTCTCACTGGATAAGCGGTTGGAAAAAACCACAGAGATCCCACAAGCAGCAGACCAAGAGGAAGCCAGAGAAACGCTACTTGTAGCCCAAACAGAAGCGGGTTTCGCCACGTGCTGAGGCTGCGCCATCGGGTCATCGTTACCAACAGGACCAGAGCAGCCGGAACGAGCAAGGCATATGTATAGTCGGGAGTGTTCAGAAGCAGAGCAAATACGGCACTGGCCAATAACACAAGTGAGGCCAAGCGGAGCTGTTCATTGTGGGCCGCATTCAGTGGCGGAAGGTTCTGGTGTTGACGCCAGATGGTGGTGAAGGCCGGGACGGCACGAGTTCCGATGGTAGTGATCAGGATCGCAAAGCCGACCAGTACCGCGCGAGCAAGCGACAGGCTGGCGCTGACATCGCCGGATTTTGCGAGGGTCATATAGGTGGCGTCGAAGATACCCAAAGCGAGGATTGCGAAAGCAAACGGTGTTTTCACATAGACGCCCGCTGCTACGATGCGCCAAAAAAGTAGGCCAAATAAAACGATGAAAAAGATCGCATTGCCGATCAATACCAAGCCGAGGGGAAGATGGTCAGCCGTTAACGTTGCAAGGCGGCACAATGCCCAGAAGCCCATCAGAGCCTTTAAGACCAAGCCCTGTTCAGGCGGCTTGGCCACCCAGTTGGGAAGGGCCGTCAGCAGGTAACCACCCACGGCCAGCGCGGCGAAGCCGAACAGCAATTCATGCACGTGCCACAGCACAATTGGGCCAAACCCCGGTGCTGGCAGGCCCAGACGTACGCCCAATGGCCACCACCCGATGCAGATCAGCGCCCAAAGCGCCGCGCCGGTGAACATAGGCCGATACGGCGCGGCCCAGAACGAATACTCGGTCACTCTGCCGGAACGGGCTGACCGCCGGACCAGTCTGCGCCGCATGCACCTTGCAGGAAACCATCGGAAAAGCGGGCATCCGGCGTGAGGGATTGAAGCTCGGCTGCCGTCGTCGTCGCTGTAGTGCCTCCTTGCAGGAGGGTGTGATAGGCCGCGCAAATGGCGGGGAACCCCTGTGATTGGGGGGAAAGACGCAGGGCAGAGACACCCGCGCGTGCCAGCGTGTCGGCCTGATAAACCGCAGCGGCGTACGTAGAGGACAGGGTCTGCACACCGTTCATGGTCATGAATGGCTGACCTTCCAGCGTTTTTACCTCCAGCCCGTCCGGATCGTCTTCGCAGGCAAATTGACAGTTGTCCTTGGTGCGGCCATGCAGGCGCGCGTGATAGCAGCGGCCTGAGATTGCCAGGGGCAGGCGACCATGCCCCCAGACCTCGACAGCAACGCCGAGATCAGCGGCGGTTTTGGACAGCACCTCAACGCCTTCCAACGGCAATTCGGGCGGCAGGCACACCCGCGTGGCACCCAGCGAGGCAAGCCATGCCAGGGTGCCTTCGTTGTAGACATTGACCAGCGGGCCGACCCAGAATGGCGTGCCTTTGGGAAGATGGGGCAGGGTGGAAAGGTCGTTGACCTCAACCGGCAGGCCCATGTCGACAAGATCGGCGGTCAGCTTGCGCTCGCGTTTCAGGGTGACAAGCGCCAGACTGGTCAGGGCGACTTCTTTGCCAGCGTTTTGCAGCGTGTCGATCGCCTCGGAGATATGCTCCTGATAAAACGGCAAACGTTTGGAACAGACCAGTTCGCCCAGAACGACACGAGCAACGGGCGTATCGGCCAGTGAGGTATGAAACTCCAGCCAACGGTCTTTGGACCAGAAGAACTGGGTCGGCCCAGCGGTGAGATCCATGGGTTATCTCCAGGTTTTTTTGTAGGCGCCGGTGGTCATGGCCTGACCCTCGGACAGGCGGGCCAACATGCCCTCGGGCAGAGGGCGGCCCGCGTCCAACGCATCCACGGCGGCGCGGAAGTTGCGCACCACCTGCGCCACGTAGGAACGCGACCGCTGGCGGCCTTCGATCTTGAGTGCGGTGACGCCTGCCTTTTGCAGTTGTGGGATCAGTTTCTCGGCGTTCAGGCTGACCGGGTCTTCGAACAGGTGACCGGTTTTCTCGCCAGCGCTGAAGCAGCCTTTGCACAGGGTCGGATAAGGGGCGGCTTCGCCTTTGTTGACGCGGTGAATGATGTAGCCGCCTAGCCGCGCATCCAGCACGCCGTTTTCCTCATGATATTCCACATGGCTTGCTGGCGAGCAGACACCGTTCATGTTGGGCGATTTGCCGGTGGCATAGGACGACAGCGAACAGCGGCCCTCGGCCATCACACACAGGCCACCAAAGACGAACACCTCGGTTTCAACCTCGGTTTCGGCGTTGATCGCGGCAATCTCGGGCACCGAAAGCACGCGCGGCAGCACCACACGTTTCACGCTAAAGGCCTCGGCATAATAGTTGATGACATCCGCATTGGCGGCGGCTGCCTGGACCGACAGGTGACGGCGCAGGCCGGGATGGTGGCGTGCGGTGTGGGCCAGAAGGCCCGCATCGGCCAGGATCACCGCATCGGCGCCGCAGGTTTCGGCATCGGCTACGGCGCTGTGCCAGATCGCCTCGTGCCCGGCGCGCGGAAAGGTGTTGATGGCGACCAGAACCTTAGCGCCATGTTGGTGGGCAAAGGCCACGCCCTCGCGCATTTCCGCGCGGTCGAAGTTCAGGCCGGGAAAGTTCCGGGCGTTGGTTTCATCGGCAAAGCCGCAGTAAACCGTGTGCGCACCCGCCTTTACTGCCGCACGCAACGCGGCGGGAGTGCCGGCAGGGCAGACAATTTCCATTACCATAGGTCTGCCTCTTCAGGTCTGCTCAGGTTAACGCCGGTTCTTCGCTCGATCAGTGCAAGAACCCTCTGCATGGATTGCGCTAAGGGGCCGGACAGGTCCGAGAGTTCCTGCGCGAAGTCCAGCTCAGCATCATCGACAGCGTTGCGCAGGGCCAGCGCTGCGGCGGTATCGCCTTCGATCACCAGATCGCGGGAAAAGAACAGCGCGTCCCCGTCATAGGCGCCGTGAACCAGACCCAGTAGGGCGGCCAGCGGGCCGGCGATCCGTGCAGCACCGTCGCCGCAGCCGCGTGTGACCGTTACCCGCGGGTTGCCGCCGTTTGGTTCAAGACAGATCACAAACGGCAAGTCGGTCGGATCAAGGACGAACCGGGTATGATCATGTTCACCCAGCCTGCGGAACATGCCCGGGTGTTTTTGGGCGATCTTGCGGGAAAAGGCAGTCAGGATTGCCGACAATGGGGCGAAGGGCAAAACGCGCAACGGATAGGTGGCCACCTGCGGAAAGCGCGGAATCATAGCGGGCGATTGGGGCAAGCAGAGCTCCTTTGGTACGGTCGACATGTCTCTTGCCGGAACTCATAAGTGTTTGCGCGCTTTCCCAAGTTGACGATTGTCAATTCTGTTGTGGAATTTCGCTGATAGGCAGGCCGGGTATTCTTGAACAGGATCTCCCGTGCGATCTTTGCCCTCCTTCCCCAGCCTGCGCAGTTTTCTTGACTGGTGCGGAGACGCCAATCAGTTGCTGTCGGTGTCCGAGCCCGTCACGGTTCGCCACCAGATGACAGCGGTCCACCGCAATGTGCTGGAACGGGCTGGCCCGGTGCTGCGGTTCGATAGCCCGGTAACCGAAGATGGAGCCGTTTCAAAAATACCGGTGGTCGCAAATCTGTTCGGGACAACAGAACGCGTGTGTGCCGGGCTTGGGATAAAACCGGACGAACTGGAGGAGATGGGCGCGTTTCTTGCCGCTCTCAAAACCCCAACACCGCCAGATGGGCTACGTGATGCCCTGTCGCGCTGGCCGATGTTGAAGGCCGCCTTGGCGACGCGGCCCAAAATCACCAAGTCCGCATCCAGCCAGGAAGTGGTGCTGGAAGGGGCGGATATTGATCTGGCGTCCATCCCGGTGCAGACCCATTGGCCGGGAGATGCGGCGCCGCTTGTGACCTGGCCGGTGGTCATCACCCGGCCGCACGGGTCCGAGGCGGGGAATGTCACGTCCTACAATGCGGGCATATACCGCGCGCAGGTGTTGGACCGGGACAAGCTGATCATGCGATGGCTGCCCCATCGCGGTGGCGCTGCCCATCATCGAAGCTGGACGAAACGCGGGGAAAAGACCCCGGTCGCCGTTGTTCTGGGGGCGGATCCGGCCACGCTGTTGTCTGCCGCGCTGCCGCTGCCTGAGACCGTATCGGAACTGACCTTTGCGGGCGCGCTCAACGGGGCCCGCCCCCGCATGGCGGCCGCCAAGTCGGTACCCTTGATGGTTCCCGCCGAGGCCGAGATCATCCTTGAGGGTTGGGTATCGCCCACAGAAACCGCGCCCGAGGGGCCGTTCGGCGATCACACCGGATATTACAACCGGGCCGAGCCTTTCCCGGTGATGCAGGTCACGGCTGTGACCCATCGGCAAGACCCGCTGTACCTGTCCACCTATACCGGCCGCCCGCCAGATGAGCCCGCGATCATTGGCGAGGTTTTCAACCGTCTCGCGCTGCCCACCATTCGCGCCCAGATTCCCGAGGTTCGTGATCTGTGGCTGCCGCCCGCCGCCTGTTCGTACCGCATGGCCGTTGTCAGCATCGACAAACGCTATCCAGGTCAGGCGCGGCGGGTGATGTTGGCATTGTGGGGGATGCTGCCGCAATTCAGCTATACCAAGGTGATCGTGGTTGTGGATGACGATATCGACCCCACAAACTGGGATGACATCGCGTGGGCGCTTGCCACGCGCATGGATCCGGTGCGCGATGTGATGACGCTGGAAAACACGCCGATGGACTATCTCGATTTTGCCTCTCCGCAACCGGGGTTGTCTGGAAAAATGGGCATCGATGCCACAACCAAGATCGAGAGTGAAACCACGCGGGAATGGGGAACGGTGATGAAAACAGCGGACAAGAACGTGGAGTTTGCCGCAGGTCTTGTTTCCCGCCTGATGAAAGGAGGGGTGTCATGAGCCATCATCGTGTAATCCTGGGCGTAGCCGGAGCCTCGGGTGCGGCACTTGGGGTGTCGGTGGCGCAGCAGTTGTCGGATTTGGGCGTCGAGATTGACCTTGTCACCAGCGACGCGGCAAGACGCACGCTGCTTGAAGAATGTGGGGGCAATGCGTTTGATACTCTAAGCGCACTGGCGACACGCCACCATTCTATAGGTAACATCGGTGCCAGTATTGCATCGGGGTCAGTCCCGGTCTCCGGAATGGTAGTCGCGCCATGTTCGATGCGATCCTTGGCAGCAATTGCGCATGGTCTGGACGACAACCTGCTGACCCGCGCCGCCAGCGTTCAGCTCAAGGAACGCAGGCGTCTGGTCCTGCTGACCCGAGAGGCGCCGCTGACCTTGGTGCATCTTCGAAACATGACGACCGTGACCGAGATGGGCGCGATTGTTTTGCCGCCGGTCCCGGCATTCTATCTGAAGCCACAGGGCGTGTCGGATATCGTTGACCAGATTGCGGCCCGTGCGATTGACCTTTTGGGCATTTCCGTACCCACAGCACAACGATGGGCCGAGGCGATCTAGGTTCTGCTGCGTGTCTGCCATCCGATGAGGCTGAAGCACGCGAATACGACAGCCGCCACACAGACAATTGACGGGCCCGCGGGCGTATCGAAGACGTAGGCCGCCCGTAATCCGGCGACTGCAGAGAACGCACCGATTGCCGCTGCGATCAAAGCCATCGTTTCAGGCGATTTTGCCAAGCTGCGGGCTGCCGCCGCCGGTATGATCAGCATCGCTGCAATCAGCAGAACGCCCACAACCTTGATCGCCACCGCCACGGTCACCGCAAGAGAAAGCGTCAGGATCAACTGCTCGCGCTTAGGGTCATAGCCGCTGGCATAGGCCAGTTCTTCGTTCAGCGTTGCAGTCAACAGTTGCGACCAGCGCCACGCAATCAGCGCGACGACCAGCGCGGCTCCGCCCCAAATCACAAGCAGATCAGAGCGTGAAACCGCGAGAATATCGCCAAAGAGATACGCCATCAGGTCAATGCGAACGCCGGACAGGAACGATACCGCAACAAGGCCAAAAGCCAGCGCGGAATGCGCCAGAACACCCAGCAGCGTGTCCATCGCATAGCCGCGACCTGCCAGCAGTGTGACGGTCAGCGCCATGATCAACGCAACGGCCAACGCGCCTGTGAAAACCGACATTTGAAAGGTCAGTGAAAGGGCGACACCAAGGATTGCCGCATGCGCCGTCGCATCTCCGAAGTAGGCCATCCGGCGCCAAACGACGAAACACCCAAGGGGGGCTGCGGCAAAGGCAACGCCGACACCCGCAAGCGTCGCGCGGGTCATAAAATCATCAAGCATTATTCTGCGGCTTCCTGAGAGTGGTCACAGTTGTCGTGTTCGTGGTCATGGTCATGGCGGTAAAGCGCCAGCGCACCGCCGGTACCCGTCCCGAACAGCGCGCGGTATTCCGGGGCTGAGGCGACAACGGCGGGGGAGCCTTCGCAGCACACGTGGCCGTTGAGGCAGATCACACGGTCAGACGCGCTCATGACCACATGCAATTCGTGGCTGATCATCAAAATGGCACAGCCAGTGTCACGCCGTACATCTTCGATCTGACGATAAAAGGCGGCTGAGCCCGGCTGATCGAGACCTTGCGTCGCCTCATCCAAAAGCAGAACGTCAGGGCGGTTTATCAGCGCCCGAGCTAACAAAACCCTTTGGAACTGCCCGCCCGATAGCTGCGACATTTGGCGTTTCAACAGGTCTGGCACACCGGCCGATTCAAGCGCTTCCATGCATTGTTTGCGCGAAACGGGGTTGGTCAGACGCATGAACCGTTCAACTGAGATCGGCAGTGTCGGATCGATATGCAGTTTTTGCGGAACATAGCCCAGTTTCAGGCCGGGCTTGAGAGAGACATTTCCAACAGATGGCTTGGTCGCCCCAATGATGGCTCGCAACAGGCTGGTTTTGCCTGACCCGTTTGGGCCGACAATGGTGACGATCTCACCGGGCTCGATTGCCATATCCACATGACGCAAAACGGTATTTGCGCCATAGCGGACGCTGAGATTCTCAACGGTGATCAGAGTCATCGCTACGCCTTTTCGGTGCAGTCCGGGCAGAGTCCCTCGGCTTCTACAACCGTTCGCTCAATCTCGAAACCCGCTGCACGCGCAGCCGCACCCAGAACGCCTTTGGCCGGCGCCGATTGCGCTTCGGCCACGGCATCGCATTTTCTGCAGATCATGAAAGCCGGGGAATGCGCTGCACCGGGATGCGAACAGGCGACGAATGCATTTAAACGCTCGATTTTATGCACGAAGCCGTTTTGGACAAGGAAGTCGAGGGCGCGATAAGCGACCGGAGGTTGAGACCCAAACCCTTCGTCACGCAAACGATCAAGAATGGCATAAGCCCCAAGCGCGCGATGCTCTTGCAGCAGCATCTCCAGAACCTTGCGGCGAACCGGGGTAAGGCGCAGCCCTTCTTCTTTGCAGCGCGCTTCCGCCGTGGCCAGCGCGGTCTCGACGCAATGCTCGTGGTCATGTTTCTGAAACCCGACCGGGGCTGAATCGTCCACCGGTATGGGGTGTGCGTCACTTGTCATGTTATTCCATATCATGTATGCGGCTCATAATGTTATAAAATCACACAGAGGGTCTGATGTCCAGAAAGCTTCTCCCACTATCTATCTCGGCTGCGCTTATGGGCGGAACGGCCATGGCTGAAGTACCTAAGGTTGCGGTCGATATCGCGCCAGTTCATTCGCTGGTGGCCCGCGTTATGGAAGGTGTTGGAACGCCTGACCTTATTATCCCGCCGGGCGCGTCGCCCCATGAATACAACCTGCGTCCCTCGGAGGCCTCTGCACTGCAAGAGGCGGACCTGGTGTTCTGGATCGGTGAAGATCTGACGCCTTGGCTGGAAGACGCGGTTGGAACCCTGGCAGATGGCGCAACCGTTACGAGCTTGCTTGAATCGGACGGCACCGTTCTTTTGGATTTCCGTGAAAGCGCTTTGTTCGAAGCGCATGATCATGAGGATCACGAAGACCACGCCGACCACGATGACCATGACGACCACGACCATGGCGACGAGCATGCCGAGGACGGTGAGCATGAACACGAAGACGAACATGGTCACGATGAACACGATCATGATGAGCATGCTGAAGACAAGGGCCATGATGACCACGGTCATGAGGAAGAGCATGCGCATGAAGACGAGCATGACCACGATGATCACGCCAAGGATGATGATCACGAGGACCATGCTGACCATGAAGAACATGACGATCATGACCACGAAGATCATGCCGACCACGACGGGCACGACGACCATGAAGGTCACGCACATGGCGAACATGACCCGCATGCCTGGCTGTCTCCGGCAAATGCGGAAACCTGGTTGAACCTGATCGCGGCGCAACTGTCGGCGGCTGACCCTGACAACGCGGGCGCGTATTTTGCAAACGCGGCGGCTGCGCGCGAAGAAATGGCTGCGCTGTCTGCCGAAGTGGCTGAAACTCTGGAGCCTGTCCGTGGCGGCAGCTTCGTCGTGTTCCACGATGCCTACCAATACTTCGAGGATGCATTCGACTTCCCGGCCTCTGGCGCGATTTCAGTAGGTGATGCAGTTGACCCGAGCCCTGCGCGCATCGCTGAAATTCAGGGCCGTATTCGCGAAGAAGGCGTCGATTGCGTGCTGGCAGAACCGCAGTTCGACTCCGGGATTGTCGCTACTGTTCTGGATGGAACCGAAGCCAATACTGGCGTGATCGATCCGCTTGGGTCTGATCTGGAACCCGGAGTGGCGCTCTACCCACAAGTTATCCGCAATATGGCAAAGACACTGGCAGAGTGCCTTTAACCTGAAAGACGGGCCCGGTCGAATTTGAAACATCGACCGGGCCAAACTCCGTCAGGGACAACGCAGGTAATTGGTTCTTGTGTTTCATGTGACAGCGATGTCCCTGACGCTCTCAGGCAGTGCGCATTTGAAAATTTCATACTTTTCAATGATTTCGATCAACGACTAGGGTCATTTGGACAATTTGCGTTCTGCGTCCTTTGATCTCCATAAAGTCACACACAAATAGAAGTCGTGAGTGGATTCCGCGACGCTGGACTGAATTGCGATGAAGTCGGAGTTAGTGTCGGGCCTTCGCTGTTCTGAACAGCAGCAAAAACACAAAGACTGAGCCAATCGAGGTTGTTACGATTCCTACCGGTAACTCCTGCGGTGCCAGCAGAAGCCTGCTGATTATGTCCGAGCCTGTCAGAAGCGCTGCGCCGACGATTGCGGCGGTTGGCAACAACCGGTTGTGTAGCGGTCCGGCGATGCCTCGGGCAATATGAGGCACCATCAGGCCGACAAAGCCGATCACCCCGGCGACCGAGACGAAGACTGCGGTCGCAAGGGCCGCAACAAAGAACATGCTGAACCGCAGCCCTCGCACAGGTACGCCCAGCGTTGAGGCGGTTAGATCCCCGGTCAGCAGGGCGTCCAGCCAGCGGCTGCGATACAGCGAATAAGACAGGATCAGCAGCAGGCCGACGCAGACCAGTGGGAAGGTCTCCCACCGGGCCAAACCCAACCCGCCCAGCATCCAGAAGATCACCGAATGAGCGGCACGGCTGTCGCCAGCGAAAATCAGATAATTGGTGATGGCCGAGAACAGGAAGGAAACCGCCAGACCGGCCAGAATTAGTTTTTCAGGCGCGCTTGTGCGCAAGGCATGCACCAGCGCCAGCACGATACCGGACGCCACAAGGCCACCGCAGAACGCCGCCAGTGGCAAAGTCCAGAAACCCAGAATATCGCCGGTCACGGTTATGACGAAAACCGCTCCGGCCGCCGCGCCCGAGGACAGGCCGAACAGGAAGGGGTCGGCCAGATCGTTGCGGGTGGTGGTCTGTAGAACGACGCCGACAAGGCCAAGCCCGGCGCCGATGACGGCCGCGAACAGAGCACGGGGCAAACGTAGATCGAACACGATCCGGTGCAGTGCGGACATATCTCCGTCCGCCAGACCAGTACCCAGCAACACCGCATCAAACGCATCCCGCGCGGGGATGGGTGTGGTGCCGTAGACGGTCGAAATCAGCAAGAGGGCGGCCAGAATGACCGCCCCCAAAATCAGAACCAGGCCCAATCGGCCCATATCAGTTGATGCCCGGGTGCATGGCTTGGGCCATTTTCGAGATCGCCTCGATGTTCGCTGGTCCGGGGGTCAGTTCCTCGTACCGTAGGCCGATCCAGCGTTCGTTCTTGACCGCATCGGTCTGCGACATCACCGGGTGTTCCTGAAGGAACTTGAACGTATCCTCCGCGCCATTGCCGGTTTGATAGTCCAGCAGCACCAGGAATTCCGGGTTTGCGGCAGCGACGGCCTCCCACGAAGTGCGGCCCCAGCTGGTTTCCATATCATGGGTAACGTTCTCGCCGCCCGCAGCCGCGATCATCGCGTCGGGGATAGCGAATTTGCCCGCGGTGAAGGGCGCGTCGGCCGGGCCATCCAGCAGGAACACACGGGGTTTCGGCAGTTCGGCGGTTTGCGCTTCGATGGCTGCCAGTTCCTCTTTCCAGCCATCGACCAGTTCTTCTGCCTTGTCTTCGACATGCATCACTTTGCCCAGACGCAGCACGTCGTCAAACAGCAGATCCATGCTGGCCTGGGGGCGATCCTTGTCCAGATGCACGCAGCTTTCAGTCAGAATCATAGTCTTGATGCCAAAAGGCTCCAGCGTGTCGGGCGTGACGTCGCCACCGGGCTTCATGCCATAATACCAACCGGCAAAGAACAGGTCGGGTTCAACCGCGACAAGGTTTTCAACGGTCGGATATTTCGGCGCAAGCTCGGGGATGTCACCGCGCAGGGTGTCGAATTCCGGACTGGTTTTGTACCAGCCGGTGATGCCGGTCAGACCCACGATCTTGTCTTGTAGACCCAGCACAAAGGCCATGTCGGTCATGTTCATGTCATGCACGACCAGCCGTTCGGGTTGGGTCTCAAAAACCAGCGGCGCGCCGCAATTGTCGACCGTCACCTCATGCGCAAAGGCGCCGCCTGCCACGGCGGTGATCAGGGCCGCAGACCAGATTTGCTTCATTGGGGGAGTTTCCTTAACTTTAGTTTGAGACGGGAGTTCTTCGGATATCCAGCGCCGGGATCACCCGGCCTTCGTGCTGGAAACACAGGTAATCAACGCCGAACGTGTCGCGTACATGCGCGGGTGTCAGCACCTCGGCCACAGGGCCGAAACTGGTCAGGCGTGTGGATTTCATCAGCGCCACATGGGTGGCGAATTCGGGTATCATGACGAGGTCATGCACGATCATGACCACGGTGATGCCAAGCTCGGCCACCAGCGACAGCATCCGCCCCTTGGCATCCGGGTCCAGATGATTGGTGGGCTCATCCAGGAATAGCAGCGACGGGTTCTGCGCTAGTGCCCGGGCGATGTGCGCCCTCTGACGCTCACCGCCGGACAGCAGGGCCATCCGTTTGCCTGCCAGTGCGGTCAGCCCGGTCAGGTCCAGTATCCGATCCAGCTCGGCCGCGTGGGCGTCGGCAGATCGGTCGGACCGGATCGGAATCTGACCCAGGGCAACATAATCCCGCAGCAGCAGACGACCGTCCGGGAATTCCTGCTGGCTGACAACGGCGATCATGCGGGCGCGCTCGGATGCGGACATCTGTTTCAGGCTGCGCCCGTTGACCAGAACATCGCCCAGAACCAGTTCGGCCGCGCCGCAGAGCAGGTTCAGAAGTGTGGTCTTCCCGGCCCCGTTCGGTCCGGCAATGGCCAGGATTGCGCCCCTGTCCAGTTCAAACGATGCACCCTGCAGCAAAACATCGCCGTTGAGCGCGTAGTATTCGAGGTCACGCGCGACCAGAAACGCAGGGTCCGTCATGAGCGCTCCTCCACGTTCAACCTTGGCATGCGGGCCAGGGTCTTGTTGAGCAAGGCACGCGGACGGTCTGTGGCATTTGTCCAGCCGTCGCCACTGGCGTGGAATTGCCGCGCGAAATCGGCCAGAGCGTCGACATCTTGCGAGGTTTGGATATCCCCAAACAAGTATTGTGCTTTGCCAACAGCCTGAAAGCCGACGGTTATGGGCCGGTCACAACCTGCCATGCACGACACCGAATGTACGGAGTAGCCACAGGGCAGTCGATCTGTCAGTGCCTTTTGGATTAAACGCGCCGCGTCCGAACCTTTGCAGGTTTCACAAATCAGCAGGCAGTGTTCGGGAGTGTTTGCCATTACCCGCTCCGTCTATTGCCGAGGCGAGTTTATTGCAATGTAATAACGTAACGATTTCGTCACTTTGCCTCCTTCCAGGACGCCCCGCCCCGGGTTGGTTGAATTCGAGATGGCAGGTCTCCTGACTTGCGGGTCATCGCTTTGCCGACCTTCCCAGCCTTGCGGCCAGTGGTGTTTTGGCATTGCTCACCGCTTACAGTTGCGGGGGCAGTTACGGAGTTGGTGCCAGTTGGCGGACCTCACCGTATTCCCTTTTCATCCCCAATACGGGGAACCATCGCCAGAATGACTGCCCGAGATCGCCCAATGCGTCAATATAAAATTTTTTGTTCCTTTGTTGACCGGTAAGTCCTGAAGTAGGGCGCGCGCTCTGCGATGGACGGTTTCGACAAAAACCCACTGGAATGAGCCCGGCAGAGCGGTAGAATCCGATCATGCGATATTGGTTTCCTCTTATGACGATTCTGGCACTGGCCCTGTGCGGTCCATACGCAATGGCGGCCCCGGGGGCTGCACTGGAATGGTCCGACTTGCCCGACCCGTCTGCGCAGGTATTCGAAGATCCGTATCGCGATCTCAGTCCGGAACAGTTTGACGATGTGCTTTTCGTTGTGCGTCTGCGGGGCAGGCTGCAGCAAGATGTAGGCAGTGTCGAAGAACGTCTTAAGTGGCAAGAACTTCTGGTTGAGACAGAAGGGGCTTTGGAAGGGGACGGAATCGATGTCGACTGGTTGCTGGAGCAGCGACATGTCGTGGCCCAACGCCGAAAGCGCGCCGGTACAGCGGGAAACCCTAAATTCGATAATCAAACAGTGACATTGGCGGGTTTTGCCATTCCGGCCCCGCCCGATGCGGACGGGCGCTCCATAGCCTATTTGGTGCCTCAGCGCGGTATGTGCAGTCACCTTCCTCCGCCGCCGCCCAATCAGATGATACGGGTGCGGCTGAACGGTGACTGGGCACCCAGCTATTACCACGAACCCGTACGTTTGACCGGAAAGCTGGTCGTCGACCCATCGGAACAAAGCATGATGGTTGTCGATGGTTTTATGCCGATGCGCGCAACCTTCCGACTGGACACTGAAAGCGTTGAGACGCTGGAGGTGCAAACTGATGGGTTGGAATGGACGCAAAGCCCGGCTGACCGCATCCGGGCGGCAGGTGATCGCAAAACTGGTGGGGCTGGTCAGCCGTAATTTGGAAGGCGGTAAGCAGCACTGATGGGGCAACCCAAAAAACTTTGGATACGATCTTTTCGACGGAACGTAACGGCCCCGCCTTTGCTGCAGGATTTCGAAAGCCATGGAAACGCGATTTGCGCCGAAACTCGAGATCAAGTTCAGCCAATTGCAGCGTTTCTTGATCTGCGTGAAGGTTCAAGAAAACCGGGCAGATCTACTTTAGGAACGGGTCCCTTACCCGGACGACAGGCTGAGGTGGGGTTGAAGGCGTTGTGAAACACCCTTTATCACTAAAATGTCGGCTAACCTTTCGTGCCCCGACGGTCTTGGATATGACAGGAACAGCGCCGCCAAAGCCCTGCCTGCGCTGAACAATCGGGAGCGTGTCTATGAAGTTTCACCGTTCGGCCCTTGCCGCCATCGTTTGCGCGCTGCCGTTTATGGCACAGGCCCAAACCGAAGAAGACGCGCCGGGCCTGATGGTCGAGTTGAACGCAGTGGAAGAGATGGAAGGGGCTTGCCGCCTAACATTTCTGGTCGAAAATGAAACCTCAACGTCGATCGACTCTGCCAGCTATCAAGTGGTGATTTTCGATGCCGCAGGTGTTTTCGAACGCGTCACGCTTTTCGGATTTCGGGATCTGCCGGCAAAACGTCCTCGGGTGCGTCAGTTTGATATCCGCGATACCACCTGCGAAAACATTGGGCGTGTTCTGATCAACGGTGTGAGCAATTGCAAAGTCGGCGGCACCGACAGCGATCTATGTGATGAGACACCGACCTTGAACAGCCGAACAGAAGTGGAGCTTTTGGGATGAGTTTTCTTGACGCGCTGCGTGAAATCCTGGCCCTTGGTGGGCCGGTGGTTGCCATCCTGATCGCCATGTCCGTGGTGACGTTGGCGGTCACACTTTACAAGCTCTGGCAATTCGCGGCCTCGGGCGTTGGGCGGCATCGGGTGCTGTCACAGGCATTGGAGGCCTGGGACGCCGGTGACGAACAGACCGCCCGCGCGCGCCTGGCCAAAAGCCACAGCTACCTTGCGCCGCTGGTCGGCGTTGCGATGGACGCACCGGACGCACCCGGTTTGGATCAGCGGCTGGACGCCGAGGCGGGGCTGGCGCTGGCTGGTCTTGAGCGCGGTTTTCGCCTGCTCGATACCGTGGCGCAATTGGCCCCCCTGTTAGGGTTGTTCGGCACTGTTCTGGGCATGATCGACGCGTTCCGCAGCTTGCAATCTGCGGGCTCTTCGGTTGATCCGTCGCTGCTGGCGGGCGGTATCTGGGTGGCGCTGGTGACCACCGCTGTTGGTCTGGCGGTGGCAATGCCGACCTCGATGGTGCTGTCTTGGTTCGAAAGCCGCACCGCACGTGAACGGGTGTTTGCCGACAAGGCGCTTCGCACGGTTTTGGTGCCGGGGCAGGCGATCCCGCTGGCCGAAGATGCCCAACCCATGGCGGCCACGCCCGGACATGCGTAACCTCGCACCCTTTGTCAGACGACCCATGGCGATGACACCGCTCATCGACGTGATCTTTCTGTTGTTGCTGTTCTTTATGCTGACCTCGACTTTTTCGAAATACGGCGAGATCGAGATGAGTAACGCCACGACCGGAGGGGCCTCGACGGATGCGCCGCAAGACCGTGCCTTTGTCCAGCTGGGCGAAGACCGGCTGTATCTGAACGGCACGCCGGTCACGCTGGATGAATTGACGGCGCAGGTGACCACTGGGCAGGTGTTGGTCAACCTCGATACTGATACGACAGCGCAGCGTCTGGTGGACCTGCTGGTCCTGCTGCGCGGGCGTGAAGGTCTGAGCGTGTTGGTGCTGGAATGATCCGCCGTAGCCGCCCCCGCCGCAAACGCGACTCGACCATAGCGCTGATCAACGTCGTGTTCCTGATGCTGATCTTCTTTCTGATCGCAGGTACGGTGGCCACTCCGCTGGACCCCGACCTGAACCTGGTCGACACGTCCGAGCTGGAAGGCCGTGAGCCGCCAGACGCGCTGGTGTTGCACCGGGATGGTACACTCAGCTTTCGCGGTACACCTGTGGAGCCGGAAGCCTATATGGCCGGGCGCGACCCCGGGCCAGTGCGGATCGTTCCGGATCGTGAAGCCTCGGGCGCGCGACTGATTGAGGTCACCGGCGAGCTGCGCCAGCTTGGCGCGGCATCGGTGTTTGTCGTGACCGAGAAGGCGCTGGAATGATCCGGGGTTCGGTCGTCATCGCTGTCCTTGCGGCGCTGCTGTCCTTGCTGCTGCACCTGATGGGGTTAAGCCTGACCGCGCCCAGACTGGCTCAGCAGCCGGATAACGCAGGTCGGGGGGACTCCGTCGAGCTGAGCAACAGTTTCGAAGACCTTGTGGAGTCTGTCGCCGAACCGGTAGAAGTTGAACCGCCTGAGGCTCCGGAACCCCCGGTGGAGGAACCATTGGAACCGGCGCCTGAACCGGAGGAGATTCCGATCAGTGAGGTGCATGTAGCTTCGGACAACCCGCAGCAGACCTATGCACCCGACACCGGCACGTCCGAAATCCTGCAGCCAGTCGCCCCTGAACCGATCGATGCCGAGGCTCCGGAAACACAGGACACGACGGATGGTGACAAATCCGCCAGCGATGAGGTGGAGGAGACCCCGCCGGTCGAGGAAACTGAGGTTGCCGAAACGCCCGAAGGCAGCCCCGAAGCCACAGAACCGGAAGAGGAAACCCCCGCCGCACCCGAACTCACCGAAGCTGAGCAGATAGCCGCTTTGCCCGAACCAGCGGAAAACCCCGTTCCGTCGGTTGTGCCGGTCGTGCCTTCTGAAAGCGAGGCGATCGAGGCCGATATCCCCGCCACCCCGACTGAGCCAGTGCCCGACGCAGAAGAAAACAGCGAGGAGTCGGAGCAGGCGCTGACCTCTTCGATTCGTCCACGCCTGCCGGATCGTCGGTCGCAACCTGAATCTGTGGGTACGTTACGCGGGGCACGGGATTTCAGCGATCTGCGGTTTCCAACACGCGAAATCGAGTCGCCTCTCACCACTTATCAGCGTCGCGGCGTTGATTCATTCACCTCGGGCGACAGCGGCGCGCGATCGGGCGGGCGTGGGCCCGGAAACTCGGATAGAACCAACTATGCCGGGCGGGTTCTGGTTCACCTGAACCGCGCACCGATTGTCTACACGTCCGCTCGGGGCTTTGCGAAGGTCTTTTTCGAGATCAACGCGGATGGCACATTGGCCTGGGTTGACGTTGTGGACAGCAGTGGCACGTCCGAAGTCGAGCGCGCAGCCAAGGCGCAAGTCCGCGCGGCCTCACCCTTCCCAAAACCACCTGGAGGCGTCAGCCGAAAGCTGTCCTTCTTTTATACCAGTAACTGAAGGTTTAGGTGCGGATGGTTTGCCCTAGTGCTTTTCGAAGAACAGAATAACCTCACCCAGCCGCACGCCATAGCGAGAGACGTAGGCGCGGTTCAGCAGCCGGTCGTCACTCAGCAGCCACATCCAATCATCGAAATTCACCCGCATGGTGCCGTCTTTCACGGGTAGGTCGATCTTGTACTTCCAGTTGAATGTATCGCCGCGTTCAACTCCGCTGGCGGTGCCTAACACGCCCGGAGCGGTGCCGGTCCATGTATCCTCGCCGGTTTTGGTCAAGGTCCAGATGCGTTGTTCGGTAGCTCCGTCGTCATAGACGAAATCCTCGACCAGCGTCAGGGTTTTACCATCCCATGTACCGTCAATCTCGACGGTGAACCGGCGGGGCACATTGCCCAACACATCCTGAAACTGACCATAGGCGACGGTTTTGCCTTCAAAAAACTCCTCAAGGTTCAGTTGCCGGTCGGACAGGAAGGACTTGGGCACGCGCGGCTTGGCCGAACAAGCCGCCAGCGCGGCAAGTCCGAGAATGGCGAGGGCCGAGATCAGAAACCGGCGGGTGATCATTGCAACGTCCTTGTTTCGGCCGTCGCGTCGTAACCGTTCGATCCGCTGACATGGGCCGGCTTCGCCTCGGGCGCAGGGCGCATTGTGGCGACCAGTTCAGCGACTTTGAGGCCAAATTTGCGCATCTCGGAGCGATTCATGATCACGCCGTTCTCCGTCAGGTACATCCAATCGGTGACGTCCAGAGTGTGTCCGCCCGCATCCGCGGGAAGGATGATCCGGTAGGTCAGCTTGACGGTGGAACCGGAGATGGTGCCGTGACCCTCGCCCACGATGTCGTCCGCCGTGGCTGTAAACGTATTTCCGGTGCCCAGCGTCAGATACCATTTGCGGGTCATCTCCTTACCGTTGGAATAGGTGAAATACTCGGATAGCGTACCGGTATTGCCGTCCCATTGGCCAACCATACGGGCGACAAAGCTGTTCGACATTTTGCCATTGGGCCCATAGATCAGCCCTTCGGACAGGATTTCTCCGTTCAGGTTTTCCTTCATTTTGAACGCAGGCCCGGTGGCTGCGTAGTCCGTTGGCACCTGCGACCGGAAGCTTAGGAACCGGCGCTGGGCGACAATCAGGATAAGGATGGCGAGCAGAAGGGTGGCGATGACAGTCATTTGGCTGAGACCTCCGTTGGCAGCGTCAGGACCAGCCCGAACGCGCCGAGTTTCAGGATGCAGGGCAGCACGGCATAGGCGAAGTTGAGTGTACGCAACGCCTCGGCCGAGTTTGTCTGCCCCGGAGTGAACCCGCTACGTTCCAGCAGCGGCAGAGTGAAAAAGGCGGCAAGTGCGAGACCCAACTTGCCCGCGAAGGACCAGATACCGAAGGCGGCCGAGGCATTTAGCCCGGCGCGTGTCAGCACTACTGAGAACATGGCAGGCAGCACGACCATATCCGCCCCTAGCGCCGCACCGGATGTCAGGCAGATCACCGCAAATCCGGTCAGGTTACCGGCCGTCAAAGTGGCAGCCCCAATAAAACCCGCGATCGACAGCGGCATGGCGATCATCAGGGTCTGTTTTGGGCCAATCCGGTTGCTGAGCTTGGCCCAGAGTGGCACGCTTGCCCCGGCGCTGAGGAAGAACAGGATCAGCAGCGGCCCGGCCTTTCCGGGCAGTTGCAGGCGGTCCTCAACAAAAAACAGAAACAGCGTAGAGGTGATGGCCACCGGCAGGCTGTTGACCAACGCCAAAAACAGAAGGCGTAGCGCTCCAGCCTGACCCAGCCCGGCGAAAGATAACCCCTGACCAGTGATCGGGGTACGACGCCAGATCGGGAAGGTCAGCACCAGTGTCAGGACGCCCAGCAGACCCAGAAACAACCCAAAGGCAGGATACCCTTGCGCGCTCGCCCCGAATGCCACGAACAAGGCGGGAGCGCTGGCGGCAAGGATCACTCCGGTCAGTTGCCCACCCTCGCGCCACGCGGCCAGCGTCATTAGTTCTTTGGCGTCAGCCTGTTTAGCCAGCGTTGCGCTGCGGCCATAGAGTAGAATTGTTCCGAGGCTATAGGCCGAGAATAACAGCACCAAAACAGACACTAATAAGGTGATACTTACACCTTGGGGCAGGCCAAACAATAAAGGAAACCCAATAGCCAGCCCAATCGCAGCCGCCGCAGCGAACAGCACCTGCGCCCGTGGCCAGCGATCGATGGCCCATCCGATCAGCGGGTCCTGCACCAAATCGACAATGCGGATTACCAGCAGAACGGTCCCGATCACCCCCAACCCAATGCCCAGATTCACCGCAGCAAAGCGAGGCAGATGGATGTAAAGCGGGATACCCGCCGCAGCCAGCATCAACGCATAAAGGCTGACCCGCGGGTACAGCATCACTGCCCTCGCAGCCTTTGCGTAAAGGCGGCGGAGCGGGTGTTTTCGCCCAAGAAGACGGACATGAAGCTGCGCTTTATCCCCGGATACGACATTGTGCAGGTCTTGCGCCCGTTCAGCCAGAACGAAACTTTGTCTGGTCCCTCGGACACCGCCAGATAGCGATCTCCCTTTTTGACCGCTTTGAAGCAGGCCTGAAGCTGATCGCGTACAGGTGCCGCGCGGCCAATGCGCTGCATCTCATCCAATGTCGAGTTGACCAACGCCTTTTGGCTCACGTTGCGGCGGTATTGCAGCTGCAACCCAAAGTCCTGGTTCCAACTGAACGCAGAACCGTCCGGTGTGAACAGTTGCGCGTCATACAACGGAAGCCCGAGATAACGAAAGGTCGCGGTGCCGCGCAGTTGTGGGTTGTCGAGTTCGTTCAGGCCGGATGACGCCGCCAAGCCACCGGGGGTCAGCAGGCAGAGGGACAGCAGCGCTGGGCGAAGAAATTCATACTTCGGCCGAGGCAGGGATGGCCGGATCTTTTGCAAGAATGCCATTTTCAGCTCCGAGTGTTTGCGGGGTGCCGTTCAAGCGCTCGACAACGTGCATCGCGCTGGCAATCCCGTCTTCGTGGAAACCATGCCGGTTGTAGGCTCCGGCAAACCAGGTTCGGTTCTGTCCCTGCATCTCGCGGATTTGCCCTTGTGCTTTCAGGGCTGCCTTGTCGAAGACCGGATGGGCAAACTCGACCTGGTCATAGATTTTATCCGCGGGAATTTCTGATGATGCATTAAGCGTAACGAACAGTGGATCGCTGTCCGGAATGTTTTGCAAACGGTTCATCCAATAGGTGACCCCCACATTCCCGGCTTGCGAGCGATAGGTCCAGCTGGACCAGCAGGCCCGCCTGCGCGGCATCTGGCTTGGGTCGCAATGCAGAATGGCGGTGTTGGGCTGGTAACGAATAGACCCTAACGCGGCCTTTTCCGCATCCGTTGCCGCCTCACCCAGAATGGCAAGCGACTGGTCAGAATGGGTGGCCAGGATGATCTCGTCATACAAATCGGCCTGACCCTGGCTGTGAACCGTAACACCGGTTTCATCCCGCTGTATGTGGTCCACGGGCGAGGCCAGACGAATTTCGCTGCCCCGCGCGCGCAGAGCGGCATCAACACGGCGAACATATTCGATGCTGCCACCTTTGACCGTGTACCATTGATGCTGGTTGGCGCGACCGCTGGCCAACAGGGCGTGATTGCGGAAGAACTGCACCAACGAGCGTGCCGGGAACTGATCCACAAACTCCACTGGCGTAGACCAGATCGCACCGCACATCGGCATCAGGTAGTTGTGACGGAACCAATGACCCAGACGCAGCTGATCAACCAACTCTCCGATCGTTGTGTCATCGTCCTGCGCGGCCTCGGGGGCTTCTTTACCAAAGCGCAAAATGTCGGCGATCATCTTATAATAAGCCGGACGCGCAAGATTGCGTTTTTGCGCCGTCAGTGTGCGCAGGTTGTTCAGGCCGTATTCGATGCGGCCGTTGTCGATGGTGGCACCAAAGCTCATTTCGGACTCGATGACCGGTACGTTCAACTCATCAAATAGGCGTGTCAGATAAGGGTAGGTAACGTAGTTGAACACAATGAAGCCGGTATCAACGGGCTGATCGCCGTTCTTGCCCGCCATCACCGTGCGGGCGTGACCACCCAGCCGGGGTTCGGCCTCATAAACGGTGACGTCGTTGGTGTCGGAAAGATAGTAAGCGGCCGACAGACCTGAGATACCTGCACCTACTACTGCGATTTTCTTGCGTACGCCTCGGGTTTCGTCGAACATGCCATCCTCTTTGTGCGACATTTTACAACAGGATACGCAGCATATGCGGGGGTGGATCAATCGGATTAGAAGTTTTTCTGAAACGCACTATGTCTTGACGTCTGGTGAAGTGATCCGACCCCTTGCCCCGTCCGTAATAGATGAGACGCAACTGGAACGGGCGCATGAGCAGTTTTGACGGAAAAACCTATTGGATCATTGGTGCCAGCGAGGGTCTGGGCCGGGCGCTGGCCGAGGCGCTGAGCCGCCAAGGTGCGCATCTGGTCCTGTCTGCCCGCAATGCCGACCGTCTGGCCGAAATCTGCGCCATCCTCCCCAATGCGCAAGCCGTGCCGTGTGATGTGACCGATCTGGATTCCGTGCGCCGTGCCGCGGTTGAGGCCGGAGAGGTAGACGGGCTGGTCTATAACGCTGGAGCCTATGAGCCGATGCGCTCGGCCGATTGGGATACCGAGGCCGTGTTGGTAATGACTGACGTGAACTACACCGGCGCGTTGCGGGTTCTGGGGGAAACGGTGCGCAGATTCGTCCGTGCGGGCCGGGGGGATATCACGCTGATCGGATCCTTGTCCGGCTATCGCGGTTTGCCAGCGGCAGTGGGATATGCGGGCAGTAAGGCGGCGCTGATCTCGCTGGCCGAGACCATGCGGTTCGATCTGGGGGGCACAGGGGTAACGGTGCGGATCGTCAATCCGGGTTTCATCAAAACCCGTCTGACCGAGAAGAATAACTTCAGGATGCCGATGTTGATGAGCCCTGAGGATGCGGCTGAGCGGGTGGTCAAAGCCATGTCACGCCGCCGCTTCCGCACTGATTTTCCGGCCCCGTTTTCCTGGGTGATCCGATTGCTGGATTATTTGCCAGATTGGCTGGTATATCGTGGAAAATAGACCCTAATCAGGTCAATTCAGCCAAACTGTCCCTGACAGAACCAGCCCGCCGACAGGGTGCCGCCATGGCCGTAGAACAGCCACAGCCGTTCCCCCTGTTCGGTCACCACCACCCAGTAATCGCGTACACCGCTGCGCCAGTTTGGGTCGTCCAGCCACCATTCCGGGGCGATCCGTTCCGGGCCGGTGGCCTGCGCCAGTTGCCAGTCGCGCCCGCGCCAGCGAAAGGCGCTGGGTACATCCGGGGTTTCCGGGGCCATCACCGGCTCGGGTTGCCACATCTGCAAGGGGCGCGGACGGGGCGGGACCGGCCAGTCGCGCGCGGGTTCCGACCATGCGGCGGCCAGCGTTTGCGCGGTTTTTTCGGGGATGTGAGAGGCCGCCGGGTGGCGCCGTGTGATCGCCTCCAAGCCGACCCGCGCACCCAGCTTGCCGATAAGGTCGTCCACGGCGGTATTGCCTTCAAGGCGGTTGCGCGCCACCTGACGGGCCTCGGCATGGCCGGCCATGGTGCGGGCGTGGATGGGTTCGGTCTGAATCGCCTCAAGCCGCAGCATGTCGATGCCATAGCCCGCGTCGATCTGATCAATTTTCATCTCTAGCAAGGGGCGAATGCGGTGTTTGTCATGGGTTGGGCGGGCCAGCCCGACCTCGATGATCTCAGCCGCCTGATCGGCGCGATGCGCCTCAAGCCGCAGGGTGCGGACGCCGCGACCTTTCTCTTCCAGCTTGGTGCAGAGCGTCGGCAGCACCCGGTCGATGGCGGCTATCACGTCTTCGGTCAGGCCGATCGGGTTGGGTAGCGTCATGCGCACCGCGAAATGATGCGGCGGACGAGCAGGGGAAACCGGCTCGGGCGCGCTGCCCATGGCCTGATCCAGCCGCAGTACCAGCCCGCGCCCAAACCGCCGCGCCAGCGAGGCGCGGGGTTGGCCCAGCAGGTCGCCGATCCGGCGCAGACCCAGACGGTTCAATTGCGCAACCACCTGATCCTCCAACCGTAGCGCCGCAATGGGCAGGGGGCTGAGCGCGCCATAGGATTGCCCCGGTGCCGCAATGCGTGCACCGCCGCCCAAGGCCATTACCTGCGGCGCGGCTCCGCCTTTGGTCCAGTGCCGCCGTTTGCCCGCCCGGGCGCGAGTGGCGCGCGCCTCTTGGCTGATGGCGTCACCATTGCGGTCGGACGTGGCCTCTTGCCCCGCATAACGCGCCAAGGCCCAGGCCGCGCCCAGCGTGTCGGCGATGCCCATCTGCACGCTGAGGCCCATATCGGCGCAGTCGGTTTCAAGGACGCTCAGCAGCGCCTCTTCGCCGCCGAACAGATGCGCGCAGCCGGACAGGTCGACGATCAGCCCGTCCGGAGCCTCCTCAGCTACCCATGGGCTGAACTTGCCCGCCCAGCGGCGCAAAGCGGTCAGGAATGCAGCCTCGGCCGGGGCGTTGCGGGGGCGCGTTACCAGTGCCGCACACATGGCATGGGCGTCGCGCACCGGTTGACCGACGCGCAGACCGGCGGCGTGGGCCTCGGCGTTTAGCGAGGTGATCACCTGCATGTTCGACTGTTCAGCCACCACGGCCAAAGGCCCATCCTGCAGGCCCCGCGCAGCGCGGACCAGCCGTTCAGCCCCCAGACGGGGGAACCACAGTGAGAGTATTCGGCGTTTGGGCATCGGCAGACATCAAAATGTTCCCATTTTGTTCTTATCGCAGAATCATCTGCCGAGTCCACGCTTACCCGCAGGTCAGGCGCTGAATGGTCCCCGCTCCGTTCACGTAAACATTTAGCCGATCGATGCGATAATCCTGCGTGGCGATGTCATCCGGGCCCAGAACGCGCGACCGTTCCGGAAGGTCGGCTTGAATGGTCGACACAGACTGGCCAACTGCATCAGCAAACGGCTCGCCCTTGCAAAAGGCCAGATCCACCGCAGCGTTTCCCGAAGTGGCGGCAACGTCCTGGGGAATGCTGGTGTCCGCACAAGCTGCCAGAAGGATCAGGATCGGAAAAAATCGGTGCATTGGCGGTCCTCATCGTGACAATGTCGTTTCTGCAATATCAAACATTTAGCCAACCTGCCATGAAAGCGCAGTTGAAAACACCCTGTATTTGACGCAGGGTCGGGTCAAAGAAGACAGGGAGACAAGCACCATGCGTACCCGTGCCGCCGTCGCCGTTCAGGCGGGCAAACCTTTGGAAGTGATGGATGTGAACCTCGAAGGCCCCAAGGCGGGCGAGGTTCTGGTGGAAATTAAGGCCACCGGTATCTGCCATACCGATGAATTCACCCTGTCGGGCGCCGACCCCGAGGGCCTGTTTCCGGCCATTCTTGGCCACGAAGGTGCGGGCGTCGTGGTCGAAGTTGGTCCGGGCGTGACCAGCCTGAAGCCGGGCGACCACGTGATCCCACTCTACACACCTGAATGTCGCGAGTGTGAATACTGTCTGCACCCCAAAACCAACCTGTGTCAGGCGATCCGCGAGACGCAGGGTAAGGGTCTGATGCCTGACGGGACATCCCGGTTCTCGACGCTGGATGGCGACCCGATCCTGCACTACATGGGCTGTTCGACCTTCTCGAACCACACCGTTCTGCCGGAAATCGCGCTGGCCAAAGTGCGTGAGGACGCGCCGTTTGACAAAATCTGCTATATCGGTTGCGGCGTGACCACCGGTATCGGCGCGGTGATCAACACCGCCAAGGTGGAAATCGGCAGTCGCGCCATCGTGTTCGGTTTGGGCGGTATCGGCCTGAACGTGATCCAGGGCCTGCGTCTGGCCGGGGCCGATCAGATCGTGGGCGTTGACCTGAACCCGTCCAAAGTGGAAATGGCCACGAAATTCGGCATGACCGATTTCGTGAACCCCAAAGAGGTCGAAGGTGATCTGGTTCCCTATCTGGTCAACCTGACCAAGGGCGGCGCAGACTACACATTCGACGCCACCGGCAATGTCGGTGTGATGCGCGACGCGCTGGAATCGGCCCATAAGGGCTGGGGTGAATCGATCATCATCGGCGTGGCACCTGCTGGGGCCGAAATCTCGACCCGCCCGTTCCAGCTGGTCACCGGTCGTTCGTGGCGCGGTACCGCCTTCGGCGGTGCCCGTGGCCGGACCGACGTGCCCAAGATCGTCGACTGGTACATGGACGGCAAGATCGAGATCGACCCGATGATCACCCACACCATGGGTCTGGACGACATCAACCACGGGTTTGACCTGATGCACAAGGGCGAGAGCATCCGCTCGGTTGTGATCTATTAAGCCTCCGAGCCAAGGGTATTCCTGATCGGCGCGCTGTCTGGCGCGCCGTTTCTTATTTTCCGGGGCGCGAGGCCCCTGTATCCGACCGCGGTGACCGCACCCTAAGAACCGGAGTATTCGCCGACGACGTGTTCGCCCGGCTCTCGCGCCAGACCACGAACACGCCTGATGCGATGATGACGCTGGCCCCGACGGCGACCCAGCCGTCCGGGCGCTCGCCAAAGAAGATCATGCCGAACAACGTAGCCCAGATGATCTGGCTGTATTGGCTGGGGGCCACGACCCCGGCGGGCGCGGCGCGGTAGGCCAGAATGATCAGATGTTGCGCGATCACCGAGAACACGCCTACCAGTGCCATCATCGCCAGATGCAGAAGCGAAGGCGGCAGATAGACGGCGGGCTGCGCAAGGCTCATCACCACAATGGCAAGCAGCATCGGATAGAGAATCAGCACCGCCGAGCGTTCCTCATTGCCGATCTTTCGTACCAAAACAGAGCCTAACGCGCTGCAAAACGCTGCAGTCAGGGCGGCCAGGTGGCCAAGGGTGATGTCCGTTGCTCCGGGGCGCAGGACGATCAGCACGCCGATCAGGCCAACGACGACGGCGGCCCAGCGTTGGGCGCGCACGATTTCCCCCAATATGGGGATCGACAGGACCGTGACGAACAGGGGAAAGGCAAACAGCAGTGAATAGACCTCGGCCAGCGGCAAAACCGAGAAGGCGTAAAAGGCACAGACCATCGAGGTGACCAGCAAAGCTGAGCGGATCAGGACAAGCCACGGGTGGTGCGGCAGGAAATTCCCAGTGGTCCGGTCGGTCAGGATCGTGACCGCCATCGGCACAAAGGAAAACAGCGTGGCGAAAAAGATGATCTGCATCACCGAATAGGTGCTGCCCAGCACTTTGATCAACGCATCATGGCTGGCAAAGACAGCAAAGCCCGCAAACGCAAAGCCAAGGCCCCTAAGGGTGGTGTTCTGAGTGCTCATAGATCGGCCTCGGGGGATGTATCGGTGTGGTGGCACTATGCCGGCGCAGCGCAAAGGGGCTGTCTTGCCCCTGAGTAAACCCATTTCGTCGGCCCGCATAGCCCCTAATTTACCGCTAACATGGCAAAGCCGCCATGTTGTGAGATCAACGCAGGATCGGCGGCGCGTCCTTGGGTTGGCGGGCGGATTGCACACCGGCCTTCATGCCCACCCCAATGCGCCGGGCCAGAGCGACCCACGGGGTGGCCGTTTCCGGCGGAAGGGTTTCGGAGGCAACCTCTTCGAACAGGTCCAGCCAATGGGCGAAGAATTCGGGTTTCACGTCGGGCCGTTCGATATGAACCTGCTGCGGATTGCCGTTATAGCTGCGCTCATACAGGATGGCGTTACGCCAGAAGGCAGCGATCTTTTCCTCATGCGCGGGCCAGTCGGTGACATGGGTGTTGAAGACCGGTCCCAGCACTGCGTCCTCGCGTACGCGGGCATAAAAGGCGCGGACCTGTGCGTTGATCTGGTCCGACGTGGCCGGAAAGCGCGGCGGCAGGGTTGGTCTGGTCATGAAAGCACCGAATTCGACTCTGTTGTGGGCCAATATCTGGTTGAGGCGTCAAGCGACAGGGGTGGTTTTGTCGCGCGGCTCCGGTGTCAGCAGGTGCCGTATCAAAGCCACTGGATGCGCCTTCAGGCTGAGGCGGGTGGCGACGTAATCCTCAACCACCTGCTCGCCCAGTGTCATCTGGGGCAAGTATGCTTCGGGCTCGTCCAGCGCCTCGCCCTCCAGATCCTGCGAGAACAGCGGCAGCGGTTTCGCGGTGGCAATCGCCTTGGCCTGCCACAGCGCCTCGCGCCGGGTCAGGTCGCAGGCGGCAAAGGCATCAGCCTCGGCCAGACGTTCGATCACCGAGGGGCCAAGGCCCGCACGGCGCCAGACATCGTCGACCTGATGGTAGCCATTGCCGCGCGCGGCGGTGAGCCAGCTGGCATCTTCTTCGCTTAGCCCCTTGATCTGGCGAAAGCCCAGCCGCAGGGCCAGCCCGCCATGGCCATCGGGCTCCATCACATTGTCCCAGAAACTGGCATTGATGCAGACCGGGCGCACCTGAACCCCGTGTTCGCGCGCATCCCGCACGATCTGGGCGGGCGCATAGAACCCCATCGGCTGCGAGTTCAGCAGCGCGCAGGCGAAGATGCCCGGATGGTGGCATTTGATCCAGGCCGAGGCATAGACCAGTAACGCAAAGCTGGCCGCGTGGCTTTCTGGGAAGCCATATGACCCGAACCCTTCGATCTGAGAAAAGCAGCGCTCGGCAAAGTCATCCTGATAGCCGTTACGCTCCATCCCGCGCAGGAACAGGGCGCGGAATTCGCTGACATTGCCATGCTTCTTGAAGGTGGCCAGAGACCGCCGTAACCGGTCGGCCTGTTCCGGGGTAAAGCCCGCACCGACAATGGCGATCTGCATCGCCTGTTCTTGAAACAGCGGTACGCCCAGCGTTTTGCCCAGCACCTCACCCAATTCGTCCGAAGGGAAGCTGACCTCCTCCTCGCCATTCCGGCGGCGGATATAGGGGTGGACCATGTCGCCCTGAATGGGGCCGGGACGGATGATGGCGACCTCGATGACCAGATCATAGAAATTGCGCGGCCGCATTCGGGGTAGGAAGTTCATCTGCGCGCGTGATTCCACCTGAAACACGCCGATACTGTCGGCTTTGCAGAGCATGTCATAGACCGTGGGGTCCTCGGGCGGCAGGGTGGCCAGCGTATAGCCGGTCTGGTGGTGCTGGGTGATCAGATCGAACGCCTTGCGGATGCAGGTGAGCATCCCGAGGCTGAGGACATCGACCTTGAGGATGCCCAGACTGTCGATGTCGTCCTTGTCCCAGCAGATGACCGTGCGGTCCTCCATCGTGGCGTTTTCGATGGGGACAAGTTCGTCCAGCCGCCCCTCGGTGATGATGAATCCGCCCACATGTTGCGATAGGTGGCGGGGGAAACCGTTGATCTCATAGACCAGCATTAGAGTCTGTTTTAGGCGCCGGTCCTCGGGGTCGAGGCCAATCTCGCGCATGCGTTGGGCTTCGAGCCCGGCGGCCGAAAAGAACCCCCAGAGCTGTGAAGAGAGCGCCGAGATCGTGTCTTCGGTCAAGCCCATGGCGCGGCCGACCTCGCGGATGGCGCGCTTGCCGCGATAGTGGATGACGGTGGCGCAGAGACCGGCGCGGTGGCGACCATAGCGGTCATAGATGTGCTGGATCACCTCTTCGCGGCGTTCGTGTTCGAAGTCGACATCGATATCGGGTGGTTCATCGCGCGCCTCGGAGACAAAGCGCTCAAAAACCATGGTGCCCATCTCGGGGCTGACCTCGGTGATGCCGAGGCAGAAACAGACCACCGAATTGGCCGCTGAACCGCGCCCCTGACAGAGGATGCTGCGGGATCGGGCGAAATGGACGATGTCGCGGACGGTCAGGAAATAGGGTTCGTATTTCAGCTTGCCGATCAGGGTGAGCTCATGCGCCAGCATCTTTTGCGCCTTTTCTGACGCGCCCGCCGGATAGCGCCATTTTAGCCCCTCATGGGCCAGGCGATGTAGGCGTTCGGTCGGGGTTTCCTGCTCACTGCCCTCGCTGGGATATTCATAGCGCAATTCGTCGAGTGAGAATGTGAGTTGCTCACTGAGCGCATGGGCGCGAGTAACAGCCCCCTCATGGCCTTTGAAAATGCGCAGCATCTCACCCTCGGACCGCAGACGTTGTTCGCCATTGGCCAGCGCGTCTCGGCCCAGATCATCCACCTTGCGCCGCAGGCGGATGGCCGTCACCACATCGGCCAGCTTGCGGCGGGCGCCGTGATGCATCAGCGGCGTGGCGCTGGCGAGAGTTGGGATGCCGAGCTGTCCTGATTCAGTCTCTAATAAAGAGAAATACGCAGTATCCGCGCCATCGTACCGGGGGTGCATCAACAGATGCATCCGCCCGGCAAAGCGGCGCGTCAGCTGTTGCGCCTGTGTCCGCCATGCCTCCGCGCCGCCCGGAGAGCGCGTCGCTTGTGGCCAGAGCAGCAGGTGGAGGCCGTCGGAGAATTCGAGCAGGTCGGACAGGTGCAGGATGCAGTCACCTTTCTCGGCCCGCAGGCGACCTGCAGAGAGGATGCGGCACAGGTTGGCCCAGCCCTGTCGGTTCAGGGGCAGGGCGGTGACGGTGGGCGCGTCGGTGAAGATTAACCGCGCCGCCGGGATCAGGCGGGGCACCGCGTGGACCGGGTAGGACGGTGGTTTGGGAATGTGATCGGGACAGGGCGGGCCGATAGATGTATTCTGCGCCTCCCACGCCAGCCGTTCGCGGACCTTGCGGGCGATCTCGCGCCCTTGGGTGTGGGCGCGGACAATCCCCGCTACCGAGTTGTCATCGGCGATCGCGATGGCAGGTAGGCCCAAGGTGACGGCACGCTCCATATACTCCTCGGGGTGAGAGGCCCCGGTGAGGAAGGTGAAATTCGACGTGATCGACAGTTCGGCATACATGGCGATTCCATATTATATTCACGTTTTGTTCTTTTTCCGAGTCCTTTGCGTCATTGCGCAGGAACCGGGTCGTCAGAACGTGGTTGGGCAGGCACGTTCCGGGCAGAGAAGGAGACATATCATGCACAGAATATCCGCCCTCCCTACCGACCAGGTTGAGGCCTATCGAAACGGCGCGCCGGATGGTTACGGTAATCCGCCCGAACGGGCCATATCGAACGGTCAGGGGAACCCCTGTCGCCACTGCCTGACCTATATACCTGAAGGCAAAGAGATGTTGGTGCTGGCGCATCGCCCCTTCCCCGAGACGCAGCCATTTGCCGAAACAGGGCCAATTTACCTTTGCTCAGAGTCTTGCCAGCGCTATGAGAAACAAGCGGAATTACCCGAAGCGCTGACTGCGTCGCCCAACTATCTGATCAAGGGATATGGGGCGGATGACCGGATCGTCTATGGCACCGGGATCATCACACCACAGGCCAATTTGCACCAAGCAGCAGAGGACATCTTCGCCCGCGCAGATGTCGCCTATATCCATATCCGCTCGGCGTTGAACAACTGCTACCATGCGCGGATCGACCGGGTCTAAAGCTTGACCCGGTGCATCCCCCTGCGTGGCTGATCCTGATCATCGGCGGGTTCATCCGCAGGAGAGGACGTGAGTGCAAGGAACACATCCTCAAGGTCGGCTTCTTCAGTGCGAACGTCGCGGATGCGGATGCTGGCGGCGCGGACGGATTCCAGAACCTGTTCGGCACTGGTCAGGGCGCTGCGATATTGCAGCACGAGACTGCCATCGTCGCGTAGGGTCGCTTCGACCCCGTCGGTTGCGGGCAAGTCAACAACCGGGCTGTCTGGGACGATGACCATAGTGCGGCTGTCCATGCGGCCCAGCAGGTTGGCGGTGCTGTCCTGCGCGATCTTTTCACCGTGATTGATGATGGCGATCTCGTCACACATTTCTTGTGCTTCTTCCAGGTAGTGGGTGGTCAGGATGATGGTCATGCCTTGTTCGTTCAGCTTGCGCACATTGCTCCAGAGCATCTGCCGCAGCTCGATATCCACGCCCGCCGTGGGCTCGTCCAACACCAGAATCTTGGGATGATGCACCAACGCCTTTGCCAACAGCAATCGCCGCCGCATACCGCCGGACAGCGTGCGGGCATAGGCCTCGGCCTTGTCGCTGAGGCCGACCAGTTCGAGAATCTCATCGCTGCGGCGCTGGGCTTTTGGCACACCATAAAGCCCGGCCTGAACCTCCAACGCGCCCCGAGGGGTAAAGAACGGGTCCAGGTTCAGCTCTTGCGGCATCACGCCGATCGCGGCGCGGGACGAGCGTGGGTTCTGGTCCTGATTGAATCCCCAGATCGACACGTTACCAGCGGATTTCACCACCAGCCCGGCAAGGATATTGATCAGGGTCGATTTTCCAGCCCCGTTCGGCCCCAACAGGCCAAAGACAGACCCGCGCGGGACAGTCAGATCAATGCCCTTCAATGCCTGTTTCTCGGGCTGCCCCTTGCCGCCGCGATAGGTCTTGCGCAGTCCTTCGATCCTGATTGCCGCATCGCTCATGTGGCTCTTGCCCCCGGTTTGCTCATCGCTCATAAACGCACCTAGTACATGCCCGCGAGGCCGACAACCGAAGAAGGATCGCAAGCCGTGACAATCGAAGCGCCGGAAACCAAGATCGTGGAAACCGCCCGTGTTGCCTGTGATGGCGGCGAAGGCGCATTGGGTCATCCGCGCGTCTGGCTACAAATCCCCGAGGATACCGGCTGGGTCGAGTGCCCCTATTGCGATTGCAAATATGTTCTGAAGGGCAGGGAATTCGAAGTCCTGTAAGACTGGGATGGTGGCCCCTGAAAGGGCGCTGTTGGACGCAAAGCCAAACTCGGTCTATAAACTGACGCATATTTTTTTGATGTGATCAGTTTTCAGTAGTTTGGAATGAAGATTTTTCTGACAGTGGTGTTCTCCCTTTTGACCGCAGGCGCTGCTCTGTCTCAGCAGATTGTAAAACCCACCGGACCGGCGATCACCGATACCGGTTGCCTCGTCAAAGGGCTTAATCCGAATGGCGACGGGTTTCTGGCACTCCGAACCGGGCCTGGTTCCTCGTATCAACAAATTGGCAGTCTGAGGAATGGCGACGCCGCCTATATCCGAGCATGCGACGGTAAATGGTGCTATGTCGAAAATGGCGCGATTAACAATGTTGAGTCGACATTTCGTGGCTGGAGTCACACCGGATGGTGCGAATTCTACCCCTGACCGCCGCCAACAGGCTGCACGGCGCACGGTGACGCAATTTATCTGAGTTCTTCCTTTGGCGACTCGTCGTACAGCGACTGGTATCTGCACGCATTCCATGGCAGGACAGACCAACAAGCGGCGAAGGGAGCAAAGGCATGAGCAGTTTCGGAAAAGGGTGTCATCTGCATCTGATCGACGGATCGGCCTTTATTTTCAGGGCCTATCACGCGCTGCCGCCACTGACGCGCAAGTCGGACGGGCTGCCGATCGGCGCAGTTTCCGGGTTCTGCAACATGCTGCAGAAATATGTAGAAGGAAACGCCGGGCCCGACGCCCCGACCCACGTGGCGGTGATTTTCGACAAAGGGTCGCACACGTTCCGCAATGATCTATATGACCTCTACAAGGCCAACCGTGAGGCGATGCCCGAAGATCTGCGCCCGCAGATGCCGCTGACCCGTGAGGCGACCAAAGCATTTAACATCGCCTGCAAAGAGCTTGAGGGCTACGAGGCCGACGACATCATTGCCACGCTGGCCGTGCAAGCCCGTGAGGCGGGGGGCCGTGTGACCATCGTTAGTTCGGACAAGGACCTGATGCAACTGGTCGGCGGCGGTGTGGAAATGCTGGATGCTATGAAGAACAAGCGCATCGATACCGATGGCGTGTTCGAGAAGTTCGGCGTGGGTCCTGACCGTGTGGTTGATGTGCAGGCGTTGGCCGGGGATAGCGTGGATAACGTTCCGGGGGCGCCGGGTATCGGGATCAAGACTGCGGCACTGCTGATCAATGAATATGGTGACCTCGAAACCCTGCTGGACCGCGCGGAAGAGATCAAACAACCCAAACGCCGTCAGACCCTGATCGAGAAACGCGACCAGATCGAACTGTCGAAGAAGCTGGTGCAACTGGACGAGCAGACGCCGCTGGACTTCACGCTGGATGATCTTGAGGTGAAGGACCCCGATGCCGAGACCCTGCTGGGTTTTCTGGCCGAGATGGAGTTCCGTACTCTCACAAAACGCATCGCTGACAAGCTGGGGGCCGAGGCCCCGGTGATCGCTGATGCACCCGCGCCGGTTGCCGAGGTCGAGGAAGCCGAAGCGCTGCCATTCGATGCGACGAAATATGATTGCGTCCGGGATGCCGAGGCGCTGCAGAAATGGATCGATCAGGCCTACGAGCGGGGCTGGGTGGCCGTGGATAACGAAACCACCGGCCTGAATGAAATGATCGCCGATTTGGTGGGCATATCGCTGTGTGTTGAGGCGGGCGAGGCTTGCTATGTCCCGCTGACTCACCGCGATGGGGCGGCGGATGACCTGTTCGGCTCGGATGCGCTGGCCGAAGGGCAGATGCCGCTGGATGAGGCTCTGACACTGCTGAAACCGATGCTCGAGGATCCGTCGATCCTGAAAATCGGGCAGAACATGAAATACGACGCCAAGATTTTTAAGCGCTACGGTGTCGATGTCGCCCCGATCGACGACACGATGCTGATGTCCTACGCGATGCATGGCGGTGAGCATGGGCATGGCATGGATACGCTGTCCGAACGATATCTGAGTCACACGCCGATCCCGATCAAACCGCTGCTGGGCTCGGGCAAGTCGGCGATCACCTTTGACAAGGTGCCGATTGACGAGGCCACCGCCTATGCCGCTGAGGATGCGGATATCACCTTGCGCCTGTGGAAGCTGTTCAAGCCGCAACTGCATCAGGTTCAGGTGACTACGGTCTATGAAACGCTCGAACGTCCGCTGGTGCCGGTACTGGCCGAGATGGAAATGCATGGCATCAAGGTCGACCGCGATGTGCTGAGCCGCATGTCGAACGCCTTTGCGCAGAAAATGGCCGGATTAGAGGCTGAAATCCACGAATTGGCGGGTGAGAATTTCAACGTCGGCTCGCCTGCACAACTGGGTGAGATCCTGTTCGACAAGATGGGGCTTGAGGGCGGCAAGAAGGGCAAGACCGGGAAATACTCTACCGGGGCCGATATTCTTGAGGACCTCTCGACCGAGCATGAACTGCCGCGCCGGGTGTTGGACTGGCGGCAGCTGTCCAAACTGAAATCGACCTACACAGATGCGCTGCAGACCCATATCAACCCGGATACGGGACGGGTGCATACGTCTTATTCGATTACCGGGGCGAACACGGGCCGTCTGGCCTCGACCGATCCAAACCTGCAAAACATTCCGGTGCGAACCGAGGAAGGGCGGCGCATTCGCGAGGCGTTCATTGCCGAGCCGGGCAATGTGATGGTCAGCCTCGACTATAGCCAGATCGAACTGCGGATTCTGGCCCACATCGCCGATATTCCCGCTTTGAAACAGGCATTTGCCGATGGGTTGGATATTCACGCGATGACCGCGTCCGAGATGTTCGATGTGCCGTTGGACGAGATGACGCCGGATATCCGCCGTCAGGCCAAGGCGATCAACTTTGGTGTGATTTATGGCATCTCGGGCTTTGGTCTGGCGCGCAACCTGCGCATTCCGCGGGCCGAGGCGCAGGGGTTCATTGACCGCTATTTCGAACGCTTCCCCGGTATTCGGAAGTACATGGATGACACCGTCGCATTCGCCAAAGAGCATGGCTATGTGCAGACGCTGTTCGGGCGCAAAATTCATACGCCCGAGATCAACGCCAAAGGCCCGCATGCGGGCTTTTCACGCCGGGCGGCGATCAACGCGCCGATTCAGGGCACGGCGGCGGATGTGATCCGGCGCGCTATGGTGCGGATGCCGGATGCAATCAACGGGCTGCCCGCCAAGATGTTGCTGCAGGTGCATGACGAATTGCTGTTCGAAGTGGCCGAGGACGCAGTCGATCAGGTAATCGGCGTGGCGCGCGACGTCATGGAGGGTGCGTCCGATCCTGCCGTGGAGTTGGATGTAAAGTTGAGCGTGGATGCCGGGCAAGGGGCGAACTGGGCCGAGGCGCACTGACCGGCAATTTGGGCGCGCGCTGCTCATCAGGCCCGGCGGGCCCTCTTCGCAGCGGGTCAGTCCTGTGGACTGACCATGCGGTTCACCAACCGCTGCACGGATGGGCCAAGAAGCAGGATTACCGTGAAGGCAATGGGCCAGCAAAAGGCCCAGGAGGCCATCCAGTCACCAAGGGTGCTCGGGCCAAAGCCGATGGCCTTTACCGTTGCGATGCCGGTCACGATGCAGGACATCAGGCCGGACATGATCAGGCTGAATAAGGCGCGGGCATAGCGGGCAGGGATCATTGTGGGCATCCTGAGGGTCGAGATGCCTCTGATGTGCTGTATTTTCCGTCAAAAGGCCAGAGCTAGACCCGCATCCAGCCGAGACTGTCAGGAGTTCGGGGTGTTGAGGGCGTGTATTCGGCGCTGACCCAACCGGCATAGCCTGCGGCGTCCATGGTGGTGAACAACCGGCCGAAATCTGTTGGCCCCAGTCCCGGTTCGCAGCGATCCGGGGCAGCCCCAATCTGGGCGTGGACGACCCGAGGGTGAAAGCGATCCCAAATTGCCTGTGCATCGCCGTGGATCATATGGGCGTGGAAACTGTCAAATTGCAGGCCGATGTTGGGGCGGTCCACCCGGTCCAGCACTTGCTCGGCCAGATCGTAGTCATTCAGGAAATAGCCGGGTTGTGACACCGGGTTGAGCGGCTCGATTGTGAACTGCTGCTGCGGCGCAAAGTCGGCGGCCCATTGCAGGTTGCGCACGAAACTCTCTAACGCATCCGGCCCGGAGGCATAGCCTGACATGATGTGGATCAGCCCCGGACTAAGGATATAGGCATAGCGCATCACGCGGCGGATATCGGACTGGAACCGCGCCTCACCGCCCGGAACGGCTGCATAACCGGGCTCACCCCCGGTGTAATTGGGCGGTGGAGCGTTGATCAGCACCAGTTCGAGCCCGTTGGCCAGCAGGGCGCGGTGGGTCTCCTTGGCGGCCAACTCATAGGGGAACAGAATTTCGACGGCTTGAAAGCCGGCCTCGGCCGCCGCCTGAAATCGTTCCAGATAGGGAAGCTCTGCAAAAAGCAGTGAAATGTTGGCGGCGAATTTGGGCATGAATGGCCTCAGTGCAGTTGGTCACAGGACCATAACTGCGCCGAGTTTTCGGTGAAAGGGACTGAAAACGACAGATTGTCGAAAATCGGCCAGAACGCCCCGCGCAAATCAGAGACGTTCCGAAGAATACGGCGAATCATTTTATCGGCGCCGTGCCAACAGAAGGTATGAACCCCATGGCAATGAGCCCTGATCCCGTGCGCGGGAACACTCTCTCTGTGTCTGGTGGCGGAAATTCCGCCTTGTCTGGCAACGGCTTGGCCGTAGCCTCGATGCTGACATGGGCAGCAGGGTTTCCGGCGGCTGAGGTGCTGCTGCAGAGTTGGCCTCCGGTCGCGTTGTTTGCCGCACGGCTGGCACTTGCGGTGGCAGTCATGCTGCCGATCTGGCTGCTGATCGACGGGTCAAATCGTGTATTGCGGGCGCGCTGGGGACATGCGTTGTTTGTTGGCGGAATGCTGGGTGCGGGGATGTTCCTGATCATTCTGGCGCAAAAGATGACTGACCCAGTGACCGTGGCGATCATCGCGTCCTGCGCGCCTTTGTTTGCGACCCTGATCGAACTGGCAACGGGAACGCGGCGGTTGCGGTGGAACTTTGCCCTTGGCGTGATCGTGTCGATCATTGGCGGTCTGATTGCCACCAGCGCCGTGGCTCCGGCCCAATTGGGGATGGGGGCGGCCTGTGCCATCGTGTCCACGGGGTTGTTCTGCTGGGCCTGTATGGCAACCGCGCGGGACTTTCCCGAGCTTAGCCAGACCGGGCGCAGCACCATTACCTTTGCGGGTGGGTTGGTTGTGGCGTTGCTGCTGTTCTTCGTGGCCGGGAAACTGGGGATGGAAGTCATGCCCTCCGCGCCTATCGATGTTCAACAGATCGGCATGCTGGGCATCTACGCGCTGGTGGCGATGGGAGTGAGCCAGGTGTTGTTCATCTCATCCGTTGGACGGCTGGGAGTAGCGCTGGCCTCGTTCCACATCAACATCGCGCCGTTTTACGTGATGCTGATCATGCTGGTGCTGGGGGAAGAGTGGAACTGGACCCGCGCGCTGGGCGCGGGGATCGTGGCAATGGCGGTAGTGCTGGCGCAGGACCGGAAGGTCGCAAAGCCCGCTTAATCCGGCAGGTCTTCGGACTTGATCAAGGGGAAAAACTGCTCGCCGGACCAGACGCCGAACCAATCGCCATTGTGTTCCGCGATGTCCACAAGGCGATAGAAGCTCTTGCGGTCGATCCGCGCCTCAAGGTTTGCGCGAACCAATATGTAGGGCGATGGCTCATCTGTTTCGGGATCAATGACAATGCGGATCGGATGGTCCGGCCCTGCCACCGCGGTGTCGCCGACATGGGTGGTAAAGCTCAGGTTTTGGGCCTTGCCTTCGCCTTCGACGTCGAAATCGACGGCCACAAAGGGCGCATCCTCGACGATGATTCCCACCTTTTCGACCGGGGTCACCAGATAGTATTTTCCGTCTTCTTTCTTAAGAATTGAGGAAAATAGCTTCACAAGCTCGAACCTGTTGATGGGTGACCCTAAGTAACTCCATGTACCATCTTTTGCGATCCGGATGTCCAGATCGCCGCAAAACGGAGGATTCCAAAGGTGAACGGGGGGCAAACCCTTGGTTTTGGCTGCTTTGACTGATGCAGCCAGGCCATCAGGCGAAGGTGTCACAGGTTTTTGTCCGCTCATTGCTTTTGCCATTTCCTCTCAGCGCGATACACTTCAATCATAATAGTCCACGGAAGGGAAAGTCATGACCGAACCTGTCGACCTCGTGTCCGAGATCGAAGCGCTGGAAAACAAGCTGCAAGAGGCCAAATCCTCGATCACCCGCCGCTTTATCGGGCAGGAAAGGGTCGTGGATCTGACCCTGACCGCGTTGCTGTGTGGTGGTCACGCGTTGTTGATCGGTTTGCCGGGTCTGGGTAAGACGCGATTGGTTGAAACCTTGTCGACTGTAATGGGTTTGCATGGCAACCGTATTCAGTTCACGCCCGACCTGATGCCTGCCGATATTCTGGGTTCCGAGGTTCTGGACACCGCCGATGACGGCAGCCGCCATTTCCGGTTCATTTCCGGCCCGATCTTCTGTCAGCTGTTGATGGCGGATGAGATCAACCGTGCCAGCCCGAGAACGCAATCGGCGCTGCTGCAGGCGATGCAGGAACGCACCGTGACCGTGGCGGGCGAAGATCGATCGTTGGGTGAACCCTTCCACGTGCTGGCCACGCAAAACCCGATTGAGCAAGAGGGCACCTATCCGCTGCCCGAGGCGCAGTTGGACCGTTTTCTGGTGCAGATCGACGTGGACTACCCGGATCGTCAGACCGAACGCGATATCCTGTTGGCGACAACGGGGGTCGAAGAAGATGACTCGCACGAGATTTTCACCAAAGAGGAATTGCTGGCCGCGCAGGTCCTGTTGCGCCGGATGCCGGTAGGGGAGTCGGTGGTTGAACTGATCCTCGATCTGGTCCGCGCTTTCCGTCCTGAAGAGGCGGGCGTGTCCGAGCGCGTCGCCGAAACCGTGGCCTGGGGCCCCGGCCCCCGTGCGGCACAGGCGTTGATGATGACGGTGCGTGCACGGGCCATGCTGCAGGGACGGCTGGCGCCCAATGCCGAGGATGTGCTGGACATGGCACGTCCGGTCCTCAGCCACCGGATGGCGCTGAACTTTGCGGCACGGGCGCGCGGTGACAGTCTGGCCGATCTGATCGACTCGACCGCGGCCGGTCTGATCCGCACTGAGGCTGCGGCGTGAATGCCGCGCTGACCCTTCGCGAAAGATCTGAGGCCGAGGCGTCCCGGCTGCCGCCCCTGTTGGCGCGGGCCGAACATCTGGCCGGAACGGTTTTACTGGGCGACCACGGGCGCAGACGTTCCGGGCTTGGCGATGACTTCTGGCAATACCGCCCCGCGCAGATCGGTGACAGCCGCCGGATGATTGACCACAGGCGCTCGGCCCGTGGGGATCAGCAGTTTGTGCGCGAACGCGAATGGCAGATCGCGCAATCGGTCATGCTTTGGGTCGATCAAGGCGCGTCGATGCGGTTTGCGTCTGACAAGTCTCTGCCCACCAAGGCCGACCGCGCGCGTCTATTGGGCCTGTCCACGGCTATCCTGCTGGTGCGTGGCGGCGAACGTGTTGGCCTGACCGGCACCACTCTGCCGCCCCGGCGCGGAAATGCGCAGGTCATCCGTCTGGCGCAGGCCTGGTCCGAGGATTCCGACACCGACTATACCCCACCCGAACATCGCGCGATGATCCCGCATGCCCGCGCCGTGTTCATTTCCGATTTCCTTGGGCCTCTGGACGAGGTCGAACTGGCCCTGACCAAAGCCGCCGATCGCGGTGTGCGGGGCGTTTTGCTGCAGGTTCTCGATCCGGGTGAAGAGACTTTTCCTTATCGCGGTCGGACCATTTTTGAAAGCGTTGGTGGCTCGGTCCGGCATGAAACCCTCAAGGCCGGGGACCTGCGCGACCGCTATCTGGAACGTCTTGCGAAACGCAAGGACGCGCTGACGCAACTCTGCCGCGCGACGGGCTGGCAATTGGGTCTGCACCATACCGGTGACAGCGCGCAAGCGGCTCTGTTGTGGCTCTATCGGGCGCTTGATGGGGGAACGCGATGACGGTTCTGGCGGGCATCGGCTTTACCGCCCCATGGGTGCTGCTGGGTCTGTTGACCCTGCCGATCCTGTGGCTGATCCTGCGCGCGGTGCCACCCGCACCGATCCGCCGCCTGTTCCCGGCGGTGACCCTGCTGCTGGGGTTGAAGGATGACGAAAGCGTCTCGGATCGCACCCCGTGGTGGCTGATGCTGTTGCGGATGCTGGCGGCGGCGGCGATCATTATCGGGTTGGCCGGTCCGGTCCTGAACCCTTCGCGGGATGAAACTGGTTCGGGGCCTCTGCTACTGGTACTGGATGCCAGCTGGGCAGGGGCAACGCGGTTGTCCTCAACGCTGGACCAGATCGACGTACAACTGTCCGAGGCCGGGCGCGCGGGCCGCACCGTGGCCATCCTGCGCCTGACCGAACCCGAAGCGCCGGTGTTTCAGGCGGCGGAGGCATGGCGTGGACGCCTGCCGGGTCTGACGCCGACCCCGTGGCAGCCCACTGAAACACAGATCGATCAGGCGCTGGCTGCGCTAGATCAATTGGATGGAGGGTTCGACACCCATTGGTTCAGTGACCGTCTGGCCTATGACGGCCATGACCGAGTTCTGGCGGCGTTGCAGGCGCGGGGGGCGGTAACGGTGTACCAATCCACAGCGCCTGTGGTTGCGATCCTGCCTGCCGCCTATCAGGACGGTGTGATCCAGCTGACCGCCCAACGCGCGGTGCCGGGACCCGCCGACCGCGTCACTGTGCTGGCGCAAGGCCGCGATCCGGCGGGTGCAATGCGCGTTTTGCAATCGGTCGAAATGGAATTCCCCAGCGGAGAAACCCTGGCGCAAGTGGATCTAGCTCTGCCGTCCGAACTGCGCGCCCGGATCACCCGGTTCGAGATTCAGGGCCAGCGTTCCGCCGGGGCGGTGACGCTGACCGATGACAGCCTGCGTCGGCGCGAGGTCGCCCTGATCGCCGGAACCCTGAACCGCGAGGGGCTGGAGCTGCTTTCGCCGCTGCATTACCTGACACAGGTTCTGAAACCCACGGCGGAGTTCGTCGAAGGCGGGTTGCTTGAGGTTCTACCTGCCAACCCGGATGTGATTGTTCTGGCCGATGTGGCCAAAATGTCCGAGGGCGAACAGGCTGCGCTGGTCGAATGGGTGGAACAGGGCGGGCTGCTGCTGCGCTTTGCCGGTCCGCGCATGGCCGCCAGCGATTTGGGCCGCGATGCCGAAGATGACCTGCTGCCGGTCCGCCTGCGCAGCGGTGGCCGTTCAGTTGGTGGCGCGATGAGCTGGGGTGAGGCCAAGGGGTTGGCGGCGTTCCCGGAAAATTCGCCTTTCTACGGGTTGCAGGTGCCGGGTGATGTCACCGTCACCACGCAGGTCATGGCACAACCAGACCCTAATCTGGCGGATCGGGTGATTGCATCCCTGTCGGACGGCACGCCCTTGGTCACGCGCAAGGCGCTGGGGCTGGGGCAGGTGGTGCTGTTTCACGTGACCGCGGATGCGGAATGGTCCAGCCTGCCGCTGTCGGGCCTGTTTGTCGAAATGCTGGATCGTCTTGCCGTCGCCTCGGCCGCCAAATCCCGTCAGGAGGCTCAGTTAAAGGGGACCACGTGGGAGCCGATACAGGTCATGGACGGGTTTGGTACTCTGTCGGATGCGGGCAATCTGGCGGGTGTTGAGGGGTCCGACCTGATCTCGGGCACAATCGGCCCGGACTTGCAGCCCGGATTGTATGAAAGCGGCAAGGAAAAGCTGGCTTTGAATGTCTTGTCAGAAGATGCGGTGCTGAACCCGATAGCCTGGCCCTCGGAGGTGCCGATCAAAGGGCAAGAGGTGAACAACGAGACACCCATTGGGGGCATCCTGCTCAGCATTGCGCTGCTGTTGCTGACCGTGGACGTCATCGCCTCGCTGGCCTTGTCTGGTCGCCTTGGTCTGGCCAAAGCAGCGGCAGTTGCGCTGGGCGCGGTGTTGCTGGTGCCTGAGGCGCAGGCGCAGACGCCGGAAGAGACCGACTTTGCGCTGAACGCCACGCAGGAACTGGTGCTGGCCCATGTGCTGACCGGCAATGCGCAAGTCGATGATGTAGCAGGCGCGGGAATGCGTGGACTGGCGCAGACGCTGTTCTATCGTACCTCGGTCGAACCGGCGGAACCCATCGGTGTGGATCTGGAACGCGATGAGCTGGCATTCTTCCCGCTGCTCTACTGGCCAATTACACCGGATCAGCCGCAGCCTTCTGTAGAGGCATATGCCAAGCTGAACGCCTATCTGCGTTCGGGCGGGATGATCCTGTTCGACACGCGGGACGCGGATGTGGCACGGTTTGGTGCTGCCAGCCCCAATGGGCGCAAGTTGCAACAACTGGCCGGTCCGCTGAATATCCCTTCGCTAGAGCCTGTTCCGCGTGACCATGTGCTTACGCGCGCGTTTTATTTGCTGCAGGATTTTCCGGGTCGTTACGCAGGCACCGAGGTCTGGGTCGAGGCCGCGCCGCTGGATGCGGAACAGATCGAAGGGATGCCCTTCCGCAACCTCAATGACAACGTGACCCCGGTGGTGATCGGCGGCAATGACTGGGCTTCGGCCTGGGCGGTGGATCGCAACGGGCAGGCGCTGTTGCCGGTGGGGCGCGGGTATGCGGGCGAACGTCAGCGCGAGCTGGCCAATCGCTTTGGCGTCAATCTGGTGATGCATGTGCTGACCGGGAACTATAAATCCGATCAGGTCCACGTGCCTGCGCTTTTGGACAGGTTGGGACAATGACCGGAACCGTCATATTCGATCCACTGATCCCGTGGCCGGTTCTGGCCGCTGTTGCCGCGATTGCGATTGCTGGCGTTCTATTGGCGTTGTGGCGCGGACTGTCCGGCTGGGCCTTGCGCGGGCTGGCGGCCTTGGTGGTGATCGCTGCGCTGGCGGGTCCGGTCTATCAGGTCGAGGACCGCGCGCCGCTGACCGACATCGTGCTGATGATCGAGGATGAAAGCGCCAGCCAGACCCTCTCGGACCGGGCCGAGCAAACCGCGCGGGCGGCCGAGGACTTGGCCGCCGAGATCGAATCCCGCGACAATACCGAATTGCGCCGGATCAAGGTGGGTGACGGTAACGGTGACGAAGGCACTCAGGTCATGGCCGCGCTGAACGAAGCGCTGGCCGAGGAACCGCGCGCCCGGATCGCGGGTATTCTGGTGGTGTCGGATGGCATCGTGCATGACGTCGATCAGGCCCCCGAACTGCCCGCGCCGCTACACCTGCTGCAAACCGGGCGCGACAGCGACTGGGATCGCCGTCTGATCGTCCGCAACGCCCCCGCCTTTGCCATCATCGGTGAACCCGTGACCCTGACCCTGCGGATCGAGGACAGCGGCGCCGCCCCCGCCGGGGCCGTGACCGCGCCGCTTGAGCTGTCGGTCGATGGGGCCGAGCCCGAGCAATTGAACATCCCCATCGGTATTGATGTCGAACTGCCCATCACGCTGCCCCATGGTGGCCGCAACGTCATCCAGTTCACTGTACCGCAGGCCGAGGGTGAGCTGACCGACCGCAACAACACCGCGCTGATCCAGATGAACGGCGTGCGTGACCGTCTGCGGGTGCTGCTGGTTTCGGGTGAGCCGCATCCGGGCGGACGAACTTGGCGCAACCTGCTGAAATCCGACAGTTCGGTCGATCTGGTGCATTTCACCATCCTGCGCCCGCCCGAGAAACAAGACGGCGTGCCGGTGGACGAACTCTCGCTGATCGCCTTTCCGACGCGCGAGCTGTTTCTGGAAAAGATCAACGATTTCGACTTGATCATCTTTGATCGTTACAAGCGGCGCGGCATCCTGCCTGCGATCTATCTGGACAACGTCACCAATTATATCAACGACGGTGGAGCGGTGCTGATTGCCGCCGGGCCGGATTTTGCCAGTGCCGACAGTATCTTTCGCTCGCCCTTGGCGTCGATTCTGCCGGCGCAACCTACCGCCCGCGTGATCGAGGAACGCTTTGTGCCAATGGTTACCGATCTGGGCCATCGCCACCCGGTGACGACCAATCTGGGCGATTCCGAGGATTGGGGTGCGTGGCTGCGTCAGATCGACGTGAATCAACTCACCGGTGAGCTGCTGATGACCGGCGTGGATGACCGCCCCTTGTTGGTACTGGACCGCGTGGGCGAAGGGCGCGTGGCGCTGCTGGCCTCGGACCACGCGTGGCTTTGGAGCCGGGGGTTCGATGGCGGCGGCCCGCAATTGGAGCTGCTGCGCCGCCTGGCCCATTGGATGATGAAGGAGCCCGAGTTGGAGGAAGAAGCCCTGTGGGCCGAGGCCAACGGTCAGCTCATGCGTATCATCCGCCAGACGCTTGAGGATCAGGCCGGGCCTGTGACCATTACCCGCCCCAATGGCGAAACGCTTGAGATCACGCTGGACGAGGTGTCTCCGGGGCGGTTCGAGGCGCTGTATTTTGGGCCAGAGATCGGGCTCTATCGTCTGCAGGAGGGCGAACAGATGGCGGTGATCGGACTTGGCCCTGCGGCACCGAAGGAATTTGAGCGCACCATTGCCACCAACGAGGTTCTGCAACCCGTACTGGATGAGTTGCGTGGCGGTGCAATGCGGTTGGAGGACGGCTTGCCGTCGATCCGAAATGTCCGAGCCGGACGTCCGGCCTCGGGTCGCGGTTGGATCGGCCTGACACCGCGCAACGCCTATGAGACGCGCGACGTCACGCAGGCCGGGTTGCTGCCGCCGTGGCTTGTCCTGGTGCTGGCCGGAGGATTCCTGCTGGCCGGTTGGCTGCGTGAGGGGCGGCGCTGATTATTCGAACACCACGCTGACCGTCGGATCACCGGGCAACCCGACATAGGTGGCGGATGCGCCGCCCTTGCCTTTGGCAGGCGGCACAAGCGGCCCGAAGGACCCGACTGAGATCAGGTCGCCGGGCTGGAACTCGATCCCTTTGGATATCAGCCATAGAGCCGCGTTCGCCGGATGCCCCAGAACCGCCGCGCCGGGGGCTTTTGCCAGAACCTCCCCGTCCGCGGCGCTGAGCGTGACGGTCATATCTGCCAACGCCTGTGTCATCGCCGCAGGATCAGATACCTGAATTTCAGAACCTAACACCCCCAGTTTCGGCGCAACCGCGATCGCGGTCAGGGTCACCGGGGTGATCGGTTCGCCCTCAGTCAGAGTCAGGTCGGGCAATTCGATGAAGGGGCGGATGGCCTGGATGTTCTGCATGACTTCGACGGGAGTTGTGGCCTGATTGATGCCCGCGTCGCCGACGACCAGAATCAAATCGGCCTCGAATACCGGACGGGCGCCCCAGTTGATTGGCACAGTCGTTCCGTCCACCAGCATCATGTCGCGGAACAGGACGCCCTGAACCGGTTCAGAAGCGCCAAAACGCTCCTGCGCAGGGGCGCTGGTCAGGCCTGCCTTGTAGCCGATCACCGGACCCATATGTGGCTCTAACGCAGAGACAATCTTGGCTTGGGTGCACAACGCGTCCTCGATGCTGCCACCAACGGACAGGGCGGGCGTGGGCGTCTTGGTCAGATAGTCCTGCACATATTGATCCACCTGCGCATCCGTGGCGCAATCGGCCTGCGCCGATGCAACTGAGGCAAGAAAACAAAGTGCTGCGGTTGAGAGAAAAAAACGCATGGCGGACCTCCGGTTTTGAAAACTCTGACACGGGGCACGCGGGTCCAGCAACGGCTTAAACACTTTTTCATGCTCTGCCCGGATGCTTGTCGCGGAACGGTCCGGGATCACCAAAGATGAGTCTTGCAAACAAACTGGCACAGGAGCGGCGCGCGCGGCTGGCGGCCGAGCGTCTGTTGGCGATGAAACAGGCCGAGCTTTCCTCGGCCAATCGCAAGCTGGGCCTGCACGCAATGGCGCTGACCAAACGCATCGGCGAAACCCAGGCCGAGGTTGAAACCGTTCGGGGTGAAAACGAAAAGGTTAAATCCGACCTGACCGAGGCCAACGCCAAGATCGAAGTGGCCGAGCGCCGCCTTTGGCATTCGATGCAGACCATTCAGGACGGCTTTGCTTTCTTTGATCATCAAAACCGCCTGATCGGGGCCAATGCGACTTACCTCAGCTTGTTTGACGGGCTGGATGAGGTGGAGCCGGGTATCACCTACGCGCGTATCCTTGAGATTCTGACCGAAGAGGGGCTCGTCGATACCGGGGCGGAAAAGGCGGCGGACTGGCAGGCCAGAATGCAGGAGCGCTGGGTGCAACCGCATCCGGATCCGGTGGTGATCAAGCTGTGGAACGGTGAGTATTTCAAGATGATCGACCAGCGCGGCAATGGCGGCGACGTGGTCAGCCTGGGTCTGAACATCACGGCTTCGGTCCGCAATGAGGCCGAACTGAACGCCGCTCGCGAACGGGCAGAGGCCGCGAACCGGGCCAAGTCCGCTTTTCTGGCCAATATGAGCCATGAGATCAGGACGCCGATGAACGGCATTGTCGGGATGACGGAATTGCTGTCGGAAACCCCGCTGGACGAGGAGCAGCGCCTGTATCTCAACACCATCCGCAACTCGGGCGAGGCGTTGCTGGTGATCATCAACGACGTGCTGGACTATTCCAAGATCGAGGCCGACAAGCTGATCCTGCACCCCGAACAGTTCGACTTCGAACGCTGCATTCTTGAAGTCGCGATGCTGCTGCAGCCCAGCGTCCGCGACAAGGGGCTGTCGCTGCTGGTCGACTATGACCTATTCCTGCCGACCCTGTTTGTGGGTGACCCCGGCCGCGTGCGGCAGGTGCTGACCAATCTGGTGGGCAACGCGGTTAAGTTCACCTCGGACGGGCATGTGCTGATCCGCGTGACCGGGGTGCCGAATTCAGAGACTAACACGTGCGATATCCACGTCGCGATCGAGGATACTGGCATCGGGATCGAGGCCGACAAGATCGGGCATATCTTTGGTGAATTCAATCAGGTTGAGGACGAGAAGAACCGCGAATTCGAAGGCACCGGGCTGGGGCTGGCCATCACCAAACGGCTGGTCACGTTGATGGGCGGAACCGTCTGGGTCGAAAGCGAACCGGGGCAGGGGTCGTGTTTCGGGTTCCGGATCTCACTGCCCACGGTCGAAGGTCCGCAACCCTTACCGCCCGATCTGGCGGGCCGCCTGCGCCATGTGATCGTGGTCGAGGATCTGGCCGTCAACCGCGCCATCCTTTCGAAACAGTTGGGGCGACTGGGGTCTCGGGTCACCGTCTGCGCCTCTAGGGGTGAGGCGCTGGCGGCCGTCGATGACAGCGTCGACCTGCTGCTGTGCGATCATGATCTGCCGGACATGGACGGGTTGGAACTGGCGACCACGCTCAAGGATAGGGGGTGGGATGACTTGCCGGTTGTGGTGATGTCGGTCAATCCGGGCGTGATCCATGCCAACTCGGCCCGTCACTTGATCGAGGGGGTGTTGCAGAAGCCCATTCCCCGGGCCGAGCTTTATGCGCGCCTGACCATGCTGGGGCGGGCCTCTGCCGTTCCGGGCTTAGGGCTGGAGCCGTCGGAATTCCCGCCCGTGCAGACCAACGAACGCCAACGGCAGATGCGTGTGCTGGCGGCCGAGGACAACCGGACCAATCAGCTGATCCTGCAAAAGATGGTCAAGGACCTGAACATCGACCTGCAATTTGCGGGCAACGGGGTCGAGGCGGTGGATAAACATCTGGACTTCGACCCAGACCTGATTTTCATGGATATCTCGATGCCCAAAATGGATGGCAAACAAGCGACGGCGGAAATCCGACGGCGCGAGATTGAAACGGGGCGGCACGTGCCGATTGTCGCCCTGACCGCGCATGCCATGGCCGGGGATGATCAGGGTATCCTGTCGGCGGGGCTGGATCACTATCTGACCAAGCCGCTGCAGAAACGCAAAATCCACCAGATGATTGCGGATCACCAGCCCGAGGAGACCTTGCCCGTCATTGCCGAAGGCGTCACTGCCAGCTAGCGTGACCCCATGTCAAACCGTGGATTTCAGCCCCGTGCATTAGGTGAGATTGCTATTCGGTGCGCCAATATGGGCGCGATGGTTGCGTTTTATGAGAACGTGATCGGGCTGGAACGCCTAACCGGAGATCACAACAGCACAATCACCTTTTTTCGCATTGCCGAAGGGTTTGGCGGCCACACGCAGGTGCTGGCCCTGTTTCATCACACAGCTGCCCCACGGCCCGGGCTGCACCCGAGCGGCAAGGGCAAACCTGCGACCGGAGCCGGGTCGTCGCTGCATCATATCGCGCTGTCTCTGCCCTTTGAAGAACAAGAGGCCGTGATGCGCTGGTATGACGAAATCGGCCAGCCCTACCGCGTCGAACAGTTCGGCTGGATCGGATGGCGCGGTATTTTCACCGAAGACCCCGAGGGCAATACGGTTGAATTGGTTGCCTATGACCGGTCGATGCTGGATCAGGCCTGATAGGGGCGTACAAAGACGGGCTTGTCGTCCTCTGACAGGTCTGGGCGGTATGCATAGCCGCCGGTGTCGAAATCCAACAGGGATTTGGGATCAGTCAGGCGATGTTGGATGATATAACGCGCCATTGCGCCGCGGGCCTTTTTGGCAAAGAAGCTAACGATCTTGGGGGTGCCCGCCTTGTCCTCCATAAAGACCGGCGTGATTACTCGCAGCTTCAGCGCCTTAGGATCGACCGCGCCAAAATATTCCTGACTGGCGCAGTTCACCAGCACGTCCGAGCCGATCTGATTCCCTTGTGTGTTCAGAGCCTTGCTCAGCTGATCGCGCCAATATTCATAAAGGTTCTTGCCGCGGCGGGTTTTCAGCTTGCTGCCCATCTCAAGCCGATAAGCCTGAATCGCGTCCAGAGGGCGCAGTACGCCGTATAGGCCGGACAGAATTCGAAGGTGATCCTGCGCCCATGCCATTTCCTCGGCATCCAGCGAGGCCGCTTCCAATCCTTGATACGTGTCGCCCGCAAAGGCCAGCGCGGCAGGGCGGGTTACGTCGGCGTCCGGGATGTCGGAAAAGGCGCGATACCGGTCACGGTTCAGACGCGCCAGATCGTCGCTCAGGTCCATCAGTTTCTTCAGATCGCCCAGCGTCAGATTGCGGGCGGTTTTCGAAAGCCGGATCGCGTCGTCCTGAAAGTCGGGCTGTGTAACTTCAATGTCCCGTTCTGCCCAGTCCAGCCGCTTGGCCGGGGAAATCACTACCAGCATATCCGCCCTCGTTTCTTGCCTGTCCTGCGGTATCTAGGTCGTTTTGCGTATTACCAAAAGAGCTTTTGTCGAAAGGCGCGGTCGACGACTGGGAGAGACGGTGTCTTTTGACGCCTTTGAAACGCGAAATGAACTAGCCCGCCTGTTGCAACACGTCCAGAAACGCGGCGCCAAACCTTTCGTGACGGCGGTCGCCCAGAACTTGCTCCAAACCGCGCGGATCGTCGGGCCGTAGCAGCGCAACTTTGGCCAGTTGCGAGGCCGAGCAGGTCAGCGGTTTGTCGATCCCGTCGGGACCGCGCGATAGCCGCGATTGAACCTCAAGCAGCCGGTCGTAAATCTCACCCTGATCGCGCCCGGCCAGTTTGCGGCGGGCGGGGTGAACGGCCTCGACCGCGCCAGCGATCACCTCAAGAAAGGTATCGCCATAGCGTTCCAGCTTTTTTGCGCCAACGCCGCCGATGCGTGCCATGTCGTCCAGCGTTACGGGGCGGTTTTCGGCCATCTCGATCAGGGTGCGGTCGGGGAAGATGACATAGGCAGGCACGCGTGCGGATTCCGCCAGAGCGCGGCGTTTGGCTTTCAGTGCGCTCAGCAAGGGCGCGTCTTCCTCGGACACCATCATCTTGACGGCGGGACGACGTCCGGCTTTGCGCAGCGTGTCCTTGCGCAGGTTGATTTGCGCCTCGCCCTTCAGAATCGGCTTGGCGGCCTCGGTCATGCGCAGTGCGCCGTGACGTTCTGGGTCTGGACGGACCAGGTCATGGCCCATCATCTGCCGGAAGATGGCCTGCCATTGCGGGCGGGACCAGTCTTTGCCGATGGCCCAGGTGGATAGATTGTCATGGCGGCGCGCGCGGATCTTGTCGGTCTCATTGCCCAGCAGAATGTCGATCAGATGGCCCGCGCCAAACCATTCTTCGGTACGCAGAATGGCGGACAGTGCCATACGGACCGGCGTGGTGCCGTCGAACACCTCGGGCGGCGTATCGCACAGATCGCATTTGCCGCAGGGTGCAGCCTGTTCGCCGAAATATCCCAACAGGGTTTGACGGCGGCAGACCAGCGCCTCGGCCAGTCCAAGCAGAGCGTTCAGGCGGGCGTGGTCGGCCATGCGGCGCTCGGGCGGCGCCAGACCCTCGTCGATTTGAGAGCGGCGTAGGCGGATGTCATCGGGGCCGAATAGGGTCAACGTCTCGGCAGGGCCGCCATCACGTCCCGCGCGGCCGATTTCCTGATAGTAGGCTTCGATGGACTTGGGTAGGTCCGCATGGGCGACCCAGCGGATATCGGGTTTGTCGATGCCCATGCCAAAAGCGACGGTGGCGACAACGATCAACCCGTCCTCGCGGGCAAAGCGGGTTTCGACGATACGACGATCTTCGGGGCCCATGCCGCCGTGATAGTAACAGGCTACGCGGCCTTCGTCGCGCAGGGCTTGGGCCAGCACTTCGGTCTTGTTGCGAGTGCCGCAATAGACGATGCCGGACTGGCCTTTACGAGCGGCGGCGAAGTCGAGGATTTGCTTGCGCGGCCCGTCCTTGGCGGCAAAGGCCAGATGGATGTTGGGCCGGTCGAAGCCGCGTAGGAACTTACGGGGTGCGGTGCCGTCAAACAGCTTATCGACAATTTCGTCCTGCGTTTCCGCGTCGGCTGTCGCGGTGAAAGCAGCTAGCGGCACGTTCAGCGTGCGCCGCAGCTCTCCGATCCGCAGGTAATCGGGGCGGAAATCGTGACCCCATTGGCTGACGCAGTGGGCCTCGTCCACGGCGATCAGGCTGACATTGATCCGCCGCAGCATGCCCAGCGCCGACCCGGCGGCCAGACGTTCGGGGGCCATGTAGAGCAGTTTCAGCCGCCCGGCCTCCAACGCCTCCCACACTGCGTCGGTTTCTTCGGGGGTGTTGCCCGAGGTCAGCGCACCCGCCTCAACGCCCGCCTCTTGCAGCCCACGCACCTGATCGCGCATCAGGGCGATCAGCGGGGAAATCACCACCGTCACCCCGTCGCGAAGCAGGGCAGGCAGCTGATAACACAGAGATTTACCGCCGCCCGTCGGCATGATCGCCAGCACGTTTTCGCCTGCGGTCACGGCATCGACGATCTCTTCCTGACCGGGGCGGAAGTCGTCGAATCCAAAGACATCTCGCAGCAAAGGCGCGGCGTCGAACATGTGCGGGGTTGCCCTGTTTTAAGGTTTATCTGCTCTTAAGACAGGACAATCACATACTAAGATTCGGTGAACAAGAGGTCAGACGAAATAGACCATATTGTTGATCAGGATGATCCGCAGTGCATAGACGCCGACCAGCACGACTAGAGGCGTCAGGTCCAGCCCGCCCATCGCGGGCAGAAAGCGGCGGATAGGGCCATAGATAGGCTCTAATATGCGGTTCAGGCCGTACCAGATTTGCGCGACCAACTGTTGATGCAGGTTGAGCACCTGAAAGTTGATCAGCCAGCTCATGATCACATGGGCCAGAATGATGAACCAGACAATGTCCAGGATCAGCAGCAGAATTTGGATCAGCGACAGCATGGGGCCTCCGGAGTATTCGTCTGCCGAGACCTAAGCGCCCCTGCAGCAAAGAGCAAGCCCGCGCCAACAGAACGCTTGCGAAACAGGACAAAGGCCCGTCTTATGAACGCAACGATAATCAGGGGCGGTCATGGCAGAGATTTCCAAGCGCAAGCGCATTTGGGGCTGGTGGTTTTTCGACTGGGCCAGCCAGCCCTATCATACCCTTCTGGTCACTTTTGTGTTCGGCCCCTATTTCGCCGGGGTCGCTGCGGGATACTACTCTAACACTGGGCTGGACTCCGAGGCCGCTGCCGCTCAGGCGCAGACGGTCTGGGCCAATTGCCTGACCATCACCGGGCTGATCATCGCCTTTGGTGCGCCGCTTTTGGGCGCAATGGCGGATGTGACAGGGCGGCGCATTCCGTGGATATTCGCCTTTTCGGTGATGTATGCGGTGGGCTCGGCGGCGCTGTGGTTTACGATGCCCGATGGCTCAAACATGTGGCTGATGCTGTCGGCCTTTGGGCTGGGCTTTGTGGGTGCGGAATACGCGCTGATCTTTATCAACTCGCAGCTGCCTGATCTGGGGGATGACAATGAGGTCGGAGAGATTTCGGGCTCGGGCTTTGCGTTTGGCTATTTCGGCGGGCTGATCTCTCTGGCGATCATGCTGACGATGTTTGTCGAACAACCTAATGGCAAAACGCTGATTGGTATCGACCCGATTTTTGGCTTGGATGCCGCCACGCAGCAGGGCACGCGGTTTGTGGGTCCGTTCACTGCCGGGTGGTTCATCCTATTCATGGTGCCTTATTTCCTGTGGGTCCGCGATGATCCCGATAGCGGTAAACACGGCAGTCTGCGCGAAGCGCTGGGTGTTCTGGCAAAGGCGGTATCGGATCTGCGCCATCGGGTCAGTCTGGCGACCTATCTGGGTTCTTCCATGTTCTACCGCGACGCGCTGAACGGGCTTTACAGCTTTGGCGGCGTCTACGCGCGGCTGGTGCTGGAATGGGGGCTGATCAAGATCGGCGTGTTCGGGATTGTCAGCGTTCTGGCCTCGGCCATCTTTGCCTGGATCGGCGGCAAGATGGACAAGAAATACGGCCCTAAACCGGTCATTCTGGTCGCGATCTGGGTTCTGATCTTCGTCTGCATCACCGTGGTGTCGATGGATCGGACGCAGATTTACGGCATTCCGTTGCCCGAAGGGTCGGGCCTTCCGGATATGGTGTTCTTTGGCTGCGGTGTTCTGATCGGTGGCATGGGCGGCATTCTGCAATCGGCCAGCCGCTCGTTGATGGTGCGCCACACTGATCCCGAAGCCCCTGTTGAAAGCTTTGGTCTTTATGGTCTGTCGGGGCGTGCCACCGCTTTTGCCGCGCCCTTGCTGATCGGGATTGCCACAACCGCCACCGGCAGTGCGCGGCTGGGGGTGTCACCAATCATTCTGTTGTTTATTCTGGGCCTATTCCTGATGCGCTGGGTCAAGCCGGAAGGGGATCAGAGCAGATGAATTTACTACGTTTTTTGGCAATACTCGCCACGATCACATGGGCTGGCACAGCGGGCGCACAACCGCTGGCCAAGCAATTGTTCGGGGCGCAAAAGCAAAGTTCACAGCAAAAGCCGGCGGCGTTCGGCAGTTATTCGCGCGGATGCGCCGCCGGGTCGGTGCAACTGCCCGAGACCGGGCCGACATGGCAGGCTATGCGCCTGTCGCGCAATCGCAACTGGGGGCACCCGGTGGCGATCGACTATGTGCAGGACCTCAGCCGGTTTGCGGCCAAGCAGCCGGGATGGAATGGTCTCTATGTCGGGGATATCAGCCAGCCGCGGGGCGGGCCGATGACCTCGGGCCATCGCTCGCATCAACTCGGTCTGGATATCGATATCTGGATGCTGCCCGGTGACAATATGCGCCTTAGCCGTAAGGCGCGCGAGAATATCTCGTCGATTTCCCTGCGTCGCGCAAACGGGGCCTATGTGAACGGCAATTGGACGAAACAGCACCACGCAGTGCTGCGCGAGGCAGCCAAGGACAAGCGCGTGGCGCGGATTTTCGTCTTTCCCGGTGCCAAGGCCCAGATGTGCAAGGATGAGAAGGGCAACCGCGCCTATCTGCGCAAGATCCGACCCTGGTGGGGGCATCACTATCACTTCCACGTGCGCCTGAAATGCCCCAGAGGATCGCGCGGATGCGTCAATCAGGATCCGCCGCCCAAAGGGGATGGCTGTGCCGAGGCGCAGCAATGGGTGCGCAATATCCTCAACCCGCCGCCGCCCGATCCCAACGCCCCGCCGCCCAAGAAACGCCGAGAATATGTTCTAACTGATTTGCCTCAGCAATGCGCAGCCGTTTTGCAATCCAACTGATTGCTATCTTGCTGGCCGGGTCGGTTTGGGCGGTCGAGTTCAAGACGGCCACCCAACTGAGCAGCTTTGCCTGGCGGCACAAGGCCGAGTGGTTCGGTGGGTTTTCGGCGGTTCACATCTTTGATGGCGGGCGCCGCATGATAGCCCTTAGTGACCGGGCTACTCTTGTGTCCGCACAGATCGACCGCAACGGAGATCACATCGAGGGTGTAGAGATTTCAGGCCATTGGCCGGTTCTATCCAGCAAGGGTCGCCTTATGTCGGGCAGAGCCGGAGATTCCGAGGGAATCGCCGTTGCGCCGGATGGCAGCTTTTTTATCTCGTTCGAAGGCGTTCACCGGGTTGCTTATTACCCTGCGCCGGGAACAAAGGCACAGGTCTTGCCAATACCCCGGGACTTCAAGGCACTTGCAAGCAACGGTTCGTTTGAGGGGCTGGCGATTGATAAAGCCGGACGGCTGTATACTCTGACAGAGGAAAGCCGCACCCGTAATGGTCAAATCCCCGTTTATCGGTGGGATGGCCAACGGTGGTCTTTGCCCTTTGTTCTGCCACCCCGAGGCAAGTTTCTGCCCGTTGCCGCCGATTTTGGGCCGGACGGGCGATTGTATGTTTTGGAACGCGCGGCTTCCCTCATCGGTTTTCGCTCGCGTCTGCGCCGGTGGCAGATTGACGGCGACACGCCAGTGGCAGAAGAGACATTGTTCGAGACCGGAACTGGCGCACATGACAACCTGGAAGGACTGTCAGTTTGGCGCGACGATCAGGGGCGTCTGCGGGCCACCATGATCTCGGACGACAACTTTCTGGCCCTGCAACGCACCGAGTTGGTGGAATTTTTGCTGCCGGATTGACTCGCAGTCGCCGAAGGTCTAAACGCACGGCTTGCCTTGGGACGGTCCCTTGGCCAAGTCGCCGCTACCTTGTCAAAACGGGCATCAAAACATGCAACGCGCTTATATTCCCGGCATTCTTGCCATGGCCGCCATCGTTGTGGCCTCGAACATCCTGGTCCAGTTCCTGATCTTTGACGGGCTGCTGACATGGGGTGCCTTTACCTATCCGTTGGCCTTTCTGGTCACCGACATCATGAACCGCGTCTACGGCGTGGCCACCGCCCGCAAGGTCGTGTTTGCTGGTTTTATTACCGGTATCATCTGCTCGCTGATCGGCAGCCAGATTATGCTGCAGGGCGATGGATTCACCTATGCGGCAGTGCCGCTGCGGATCGCCGTGGCCTCGGGCACTGCCTTCCTGATTGCGCAACTGACCGACGTCACAGTGTTCAACGCGATGCGCGGTGGCCGCTGGTGGCGCGCACCGCTGGTCTCTACGCTGGTTGGTTCGGCACTGGATACCGCACTGTTCTTCACCATCGCGTTTTCGGCCTCAGTCACTTTCTTCGGCGCCAATGCGGATGCCGCGATCAACTGGGCGTGGGAGCCTGTGCCCTTCATGCTGTCCGGCCCGATGGCGCCTCTGTGGGTGACGTTGGCCTTTGCGGATTGGCTGGTGAAACTGTCACTGGCGCTGATCGCTTTGGTCCCGTTCAAAGTGATCGTGGCGCGCCTGACCGCGCAGCCTGCGTAAAAAAGTGCTTTGAGATTGGCGCATCTTGTGTCAGGCTCAAAGTTAACCGCAACAGATAGAAAAGGAGGTGATCCAGTGTCGAGAAAGAGATTGGAGAGAGGTGTCGGAACAACCGGGGGGATCGCCTACTAGGGCAGCCCTTGGCGGAGCGCTTGCTCCGGCTGGTCGATTGATCTAACCGACCCGACCTCCTTATACTTTCGAAGGGCCGTCCCGCCGGGGCGGCCCTTTTTGTTTCTGCCCGTGCCGGATAAGGTCCACCCCATGTTGCGCATCACCGACGATATCACCCTGCAAGACTGGGAAATGACCGAGAGCTTTGTCCGCTCGTCCGGTCCCGGTGGGCAGAACGTGAACAAAGTCTCGACCGCTGTTGAACTGCGGTTCGAAGCCGCGCGCTCACCTTCGTTGCCCGATCCTGTGAAAAACAGGCTGAAACGGCTGGCGGGGCGGCGCTGGACCAAGGATGGTGCGATCATCATCCAGTGCGAGGAAACCCGCAGCCAAGCCCGCAACCGCGAGATTGCCCGCGCGCGACTGGCCGAGCTGATCACCCGCGCGCTAGTCAAACCCAAGCGACGGATTGCGACGAAACCCACCTATGGGTCAGTCAAACGGCGGCTGGCGGCGAAAAAGGCGCGCGGCGATGTGAAGGCGCTGCGCGGCAAAGTCTCGGAAGATTGATCTGGTAGTTTCGCCGCGCCTTGTTACTCTGGCCCCGCAAGGGAGAGCAAGATCATGAGGTTAGAGGGAAAAACCGCAATCGTCACCGGTGGCGCGTCGGGCTTTGGTGCCGGGATCGCGCAGAAATTCCTGTCCGAAGGTGCACGGGTCATGATTGCCGACGTCAATGGTGACGCGGCCGAGGTTCAGGCAAAGCAACTCGGCCCCAACGCAATTGCACAACTGGTGGACGTGGCGGATGCCGCCTCGGTGCAGGCAATGGCCGACATCGTGCGGGATCGGTTCGGGCATCTGGACATTCTGGTGAACAATGCCGGCATCACCCATATGCCAATGCCGCTGGAAGAGGTCACCGAGGACGATTTCGACCGCGTCTTCAACGTGAACATGAAATCCGTCTACCTGACCGCACGGGCGCTGGTGCCGGCGATGAAGGCGCGCGGGACGGGGGCGATCCTGAACGTGGCCTCGACCGCGGGTCTGTCGCCGCGCCCCAACCTGAACTGGTACAACGCCTCAAAGGGTTGGATGATCACCGCAACCAAGACCATGGCGGTAGAGCTGGCCCAGTCCGGCGTGCGGGTGAACGCGATCTGCCCTGTGGCAGGGGAAACGCCTCTGCTGAAATCATTCATGGGCCAAGACACCCCCGAAATGCGCGCCAAATTTCTGGCGACCATCCCTCTGGGCCGGTTCTCGACCCCCGAAGACATGGCCAACGCCGCCTGTTTCCTGTGTTCGGACGAGGCCAGCATGATCACCGGCGCAGCGTTGGAGGTCGACGGTGGCCGCTGTATCTGAGGTGCGCTTATGACCCCCGGGCTCAGAAACCTGATCACTGATGTTCCCGGCCTGTTGGTCGGGAACGCGCAGGATACAGTCCTTAAATCCGGCTCAACCGTCCTGACAGCAGATCAGGCTTTCACCGCCTCAGTTCACGTCATGGGCGGCGCACCGGGAACGCGGGAAACCGATCTGCTGGCACCGGATAAATCGGTCGCACGGGTGGACGCGATAACCTTGTCCGGCGGGTCGGCCTTTGGGCTCGATGCCTGTTCCGGCGTGTCGGATGCGTTGCGGGCACAGGGCCGGGGCTATCCGGTCGGCGATACAGTGGTGCCGATCGTGCCCGGAGCAATCCTGTTCGATCTGCTGAATGGCGGCGACAAGGGTTGGAGCGAAAACCCCTATCGTGCCTTGGGCCGGGCCGCTTTCGAAGCTGCCGTCGAAGATTTCGCGCTGGGCACGGCAGGGGCGGGCACAGGAGCTTTGACTGCAAGGCACAAGGGTGGGCTGGGATCTGCCTCGCTGGTGCTGGACAACGGGATCACCCTGGGCGCACTGGTCGCGGCCAACCCGCTGGGCAGTGTCACCACGCCCGGAGATCGTCATTTCTGGGCCGCGCCCTTCGAATTTGACGGTGAATTCGGCGGATTAGGGTCTGATTCTGGCGCCGGTATGGGTCAGCCCGCGCCCAGCCTCAAGGCTCAGGCCATGCGCCTGGCTGAACCGGAAAAGGGCAATACCACCATCGCCATCGTCGCCACCGATGCCGCGCTGACGAAACCGCAATGCCAGCGGCTGGCGGTGGCGGCACATGATGGCATTGCCCGGGCGATCCTACCCGCCCACACGCCGGGCGACGGCGATCTGGTGTTCGGGATCAGCACAGACGTGCGTCCGGTCGCGGCTGAAGCGGAATTGGGGCTGATTGGACACGCGGCCTCGGTCTGCCTTGCGCGGGCCATCGCGCGGGCGATCTATCTGGCGACCCCGGCCAAGGGCGATCTTTTGCCCTGTTGGTCCGCGTCACATGACTTAAGTTAAGGACGACCAATATGCCGCAGTGGCACAGTGCCCGCGCGCGGCAATCCGCGCGTTGACTCTCAACTGCGCCGGCGGTCCATTCGGTGCAGCCAATTTGTATCGGAGCTAAAGCTATGAATCGCATCCTTGCTACCGCAATTCTAGGCCTTCTGGCCGCACCCGTTTACGCCGAAGGCGATGCCGAAGCTGGCAAGAAAACCTTCAACAAATGCAAATCCTGTCATCAGATTGCTGGCCCCGACGGCGAGGCAATCGTCAAAGGCGGCAAGACCGGTCCGAACCTCTACGGCATTGCAGGCCGCACGGCAGGCACTGTCGAAGGGTTCAAATATGGGGACAGCATCGTCGCCGCTGGTGAAAACGGTCTGGTCTGGGATGAAACCACTTTCGTTGAATATGCCCAGGATCCCAAGACGTTCCTGAAAACCTATCTGGATGACACCGCCGCCAAATCCAAGATGACCTTCAAGCTGAAGAAGGGCGCCGAAGACGTCTATGCCTATATCGTCAGTGTTTCAGGCGAATAACGTCCGAACCTGACAACATCTACAGTTACAAAAGGCCGCAGCCCCTGCGGCCTTTCGTGCGCTTGATAACAGGAAAGATCAGCGCCACCTTGGGTATGCGCGATCTGTCATGCCTTGCCCGCATGTTTGCGCAAAGCCAAGCCGATCCGGCCTAAGTCACTTTCATATCTTTGGCCCTTCAGACAGATCGGCAGCAGGAGACGACAGATGGGAATCATGATCCCGGCCTGGGTTGATGGCGAATTGACCCCCGTGGACAAGCTCGAGGCGCATGAAAAAGGCCTCAAACACAAGGCTGTGTCCGTCTTTGTTGTCCGTGGCACCGAGATTCTGCTGCAGCGCCGGGCGATGGGCAAATACCATACGCCGGGCCTGTGGGCGAATACCTGCTGCACCCATCCGGATTGGGGTGAAACGCCCTCGGAATGCGCCGTGCGCCGTCTGCGTGAAGAGCTGGGGATCACCGGGCTGTACCCCGAATACCGCCACCGGCTGGAATATCACGCCGATGTCGGCAACAACATGGTCGAGCATGAGGTGGTCGACGTCTTCCTTGCCCATGTGCGCGGCCCGCTGAAGATTGAGCCTAACCCGGACGAAGTGATGGATATCCGCTGGATCGATTACCACGATTTGCTGGCCGAAGTGCAGCGCCATCCGGCGCGGTTTACGCCGTGGCTGAAGATCTATTTGCACAACCATGCCGACACGATTTTTGGCCCCGATCTGATCATCTCGGCCAAGACCTGACGGCTACGGCTTGCAAGGGCCGCCCAAGCCGCCTAAATCAACGCGTCATGGCCAAGCAAAAGCAGAACTCAGACCCGAATTACAAAGTCATCGCCGAAAACCGGCGTGCGCGCTTCGATTACGCGATCGAGGACGATATCGAGTGCGGCATCGTGCTGGAGGGGTCCGAGGTCAAATCCCTGCGCGCGGGCGGGTCGAACATCGCCGAAAGCTATGCCTCGGTTGATGATGGCGAGTTGTGGCTGATCAACAGCTACATCGCGCCGTATGAGCAGGCGAAGGTATTCAAGCACGAAGAACGCCGCCGCCGCAAGTTGCTGGTGTCCCGCAAGGAACTGGCCGCCCTGTGGAACGCGACCCAGCGCAAGGGCATGACGCTGGTGCCGCTGGTTCTGTATTTCAACCACAAGGGCCGGGCGAAGCTGAAGATCGGCATCGCCAAGGGTAAGAAACTGCACGACAAGCGTGAGACGCAGGCCAAGCGCGACTGGTCACGTCAGAAGCAGCGGTTGATGAAGGATCACAGCTGATCCTTCGGCAGTTTCAGAACGCCATCGCTGCGGAAACGGCACGTTTCCAACGATCATAGGCGGCGTCGCGTTCTTCGGCAGACAATTCCGGTTTGAAACGGCGGTCCAGCGCCCAGGTCTCCGCAAATCCCTGTTGATCCGAGTAAACACCTGCCCGCATCCCCGCCAGCCAGGCCGCACCCAATGCGGTGGTTTCCTGCATGACAGGGCGGTCAACTTCGGCCCCCAGATAGTCTGACAGGCCCTGCATCGCCCAGTCCGAGGCGCTGGCGCCACCGTCAACCCGCAGGGTCACATCGGTCTCGGCGCCCCAGTCGCCCTGCATGGCGTGCCACAGGTCGCGGGTCTGGTAGGCGATGCTTTCCAGCGTCGCCTTGGCAAATTCCGCCCGGCCCGAGTTGCGGGTCAAGCCAAACACCGCGCCGCGGCAGTCAGGCTTCCAATAAGGCGCGCCGAGGCCTGTAAAGGCAGGTACCAGCACCACATGCTGGTTCGGGTCAGCCTGCTGCGCCAGCTCTCCGCTTTCGGGGGCGGTTTCGATGATCTGCAACGCATCGCGCAACCATTGCACCGCGGCCCCGGCGACAAAGATCGAGCCTTCCAGCGCATAGGTCCGCTTGCCGTCCAATTGATAGGCAATGGTCGTCAGCAGGCGATTTTTCGATTCAACCGGTCGGTCCCCGGTGTTCAGCAGCGCAAAGCAGCCGGTGCCATAGGTGGATTTCATCATGCCGGGTTGGAAGCAGGCCTGTCCGATGGTGGCGGCCTGCTGATCCCCGGCCACGCCCAAAATCGGGATATTTCCCCCAATTAGGCTCGTATTTCCGAAATCCGACGCACAATCATGCACCTCGGGCAGTATGTTCATCGGCACGTCCAGCAAGTCGCAGATTTCGGCGCTCCATTCGCCCTTGTGGATGTCGAACAGCAACGTACGGGCGGCGTTGGTGGCGTCGGTGGCGTGGCTGCGCCCCTCGGTCAGGCGCCAGATCAGGAAACAGTCGATGGTGCCGAACATCAGCTCTCCGGCCTCGGCCCGGTTGCGGGCACCCGGCACGTTGTCCAGCAGCCATTTCACCTTGGTGCCCGAGAAATAGGGGTCCAGCAGCAGACCGGTTTGGGCGGTCACATCATCCTCACATCCGGCCTGTTTGTAGCGGGCGCAGATTTCGGCGGTGCGGCGATCCTGCCAGACAATGGCGTTGTAGATCGGCTTGCCGGTGTTGCGGTTCCAAACCACGGTGGTTTCGCGCTGGTTGGTGATACCAATGCCCGCGATCTGGTCAGGAGTGACGCCGGTGGTTTCCATCACCTCGCGGCAGACGCGCAACACACTTTCCCAGATTTCCTCGGCATCGTGTTCGACCCAACCTTCCTGCGGGAAATGCTGGGTGAATTCATGCTGCGCCGTACCAGCGCGCTGCATATCCGCGTCGAACAAAATGGCCCGCGATGATGTGGTGCCCTGATCAATGGCCAGAATATAGGTCATTCCCCGCGCCCCTCCCGTTTGGTTTTGCGAGACTTTAGCGCAAACAATGACACTCGGGCCAGAGGCTCAGACAGGAATATTGTCGATCAGCCGAACCCCATCCGCCCAGGCAGCCGCAAACAGCCGCGCAGGGCGGTTGGCATGGGTCAAAGGCTCTAGCGTTTCGGCGCATCGCAGGTGGATGTATTCGACCTGCGTGAACCCTGCGGCCAGCAGATCGGTCTCGGCCTTTACGGTCAGCGCATCAAACGCAGCCCCGGCCTGCAACGACTGGGCCAGGCCCTGCATGATCCGGTGCTTGTTGGCGGCAATTGCCAGCCCGTCGGGCGACAGGCGCAGGTTGCGCGATGACATCGCCAGGCCTGAGGGTTCGCGCACCGTTGGGCAGCCGATTACCTCGATTGGAATATCCAGATCGCGCGCCATGCGGCGCACCACCATCAGTTGCTGGAAGTCTTTTTCCCCGAAATAAGCCCGATCCGCCTGAGTCTGTAGGAACAGTTTGGCGACCACGGTGGCAACGCCGTCGAAATGGCCGGGGCGGAACTCGCCCTCCATCACATCGGTCAGGCCCGCAACAGAGACGTTAGTGGCAAAGCCCTGCGGATAGATTTCTTCGGGCTCGGGCACGTAGATCGCGTCGATGCCGAAGGGGGCCAGTTTCTGCGCATCCTCGTGTTCGGTGCGCGGGTATTTGGCCAGATCCTCGGGGTTGTTGAACTGTTTGGGGTTCACAAAGATCGTCACGATCACCCGGTCGGTACCGGCCTTTGCTGCCTCGACCAGTGACAGATGCCCCTGATGCAGCGCGCCCATGGTTGGGACAACGCCGATGGTTTCACCGTCGCGGTGCCATTCGGTCGTCAGCGCGCGCAGGTCGGCCAAGCGGCGCAGGATAGGGGCGGTCATGTCTTGGGTCCTTTGGAGGGCGCCTGATCGGCGAACACATGTTCGTCGGCCGGAAAGGCGCGGGCGCGCACGTCGGCGGCGTATTCGGCAATGGCGGCCTCGGCCTGCGGGCCAAGCTCGGCATAGCGTTTGACGAATTTCGGTTTGAAGGCGGTGAAAAAGCCGACCATGTCGTCGACTACAAGGATTTGCCCGTCGCACCCGGCAGAGGCCCCGATGCCGATGGTGGGAATCGCAATCTCAGCCGTGATCTGGTCAGCCAGACCCTGTGGCACTTTCTCAAGCACCACGGAAAACGCGCCTGCATCGGCCACCGCGCGGGCGTCGGCTAGCACCGCCTCGGCCTGTGCGTCCCGGCCTTGAACTTTGTAGCCACCCAGCGTGTTGATCGACTGCGGCGTCAGGCCGATATGGGCCATCACCGGGATGCCGCGCTTGACCAGAAAGCGGATGGTCTCGGCCATCTCGACGCCGCCCTCCAGCTTGACCGCGCCGGCCCCGGTTTCCGCCATCAGGCGGGCGGAGTTGCGGAACGCGTCTGCCGGAGAGTGTTCGTAGCTGCCAAACGGCATGTCGATGACCATCATCGCCTTGTCCAGCCCGCGCGAAACGGCTTGTCCGTGCAGGACCATCATCTCCATCGTCACGCCCAGCGTCGATTCCAGACCGTGCAGCACCATGCCCACGCTGTCGCCCACCAGAACAAAGTCGCAATGGGCATCCATCAGCCGCGCCATCGGGGTCGTGTAAGCGGTCAGAGAGACCAGCGGCGTGCCCCCTTTGCGGGCGCGGATGTCCTCGGCATTGGGCGCTTTTTTATGGGCGGTGGCGCTCATGATCGCTCCTCCGGTGTTCATGTTGCAGCGCGGCATAGCAGATCGGAACGGTCCAAAGAAACCCCGGTTGCGCGAACATTTCCTTGAATGACCCGAGGTTTAAAGGGACATTAACTGCAGAAAGGTCCGCAAAACAGCGGGTTCAGCCATAAAAACGGTGGGAGATTTTTATGACAAATCAGATGTTGAAATCCTTTGCATCGGCGTTGGTGCTGGGGGCCAGTGTCTTTGCCACCGGGGCATTGGCCAAATCCGATATCACCATTGCGATGCAGCTTGAGCCACCGCATCTGGACCCCACAAGTGCCGCGGCACAGGCGATTGACTCGGTTGTTTACACCAATATCTTCGAAGGGCTGACCCGGTTCATGGGCGATGGTTCGGTTGTGCCCGGGCTGGCCGAAAGCTGGGAGATTTCCGAGGACGGCACCGTCTATACCTTCAAGCTGCGCGATGGCGTGACCTTCCATGACGGCACCGTGATGGATGCCGAGGACGTCAAGTTCAGCCTCGACCGCGCCAGCGCCGACGACAGCGCCAACGCACAAAAGGCGTTATTTGCCGGGATCGAAAGCGTTGAGGTGGTCGATCCTCTGACCGTCAAGGTCACCCTGTCTGAACCTAACGGCAATTTTCTGTTCAACATGGCTTGGGGCGATGCGGTGATCGTGTCCCCTGATAGCATCGAAAACGTCACAACTAATCCCGTGGGCACCGGGGCCTTTACCTTTGGCAACTGGGTGCAGGGCGACAGTATCACGCTGAACCAGAACCCGGATTATTGGGGCGATCAGCCCGCGTTAGAGACTGCAACGTTCAAATTCATCTCGGACCCGACCGCCGCGTTTGCCGCCATGATGGCCGAGGATATAGACGTGTTCGACAACTTCCCCGCGCCGGAAAACCTGCCTCAGTTCGAGGCCGATCCGCGCTTTCAGGTGCTGGTGGGCTCGACCGAGGGGGAAACGATCCTGTCAACCAACAACAAGAAGCCTCCGTTCGATGATATCCGGGTGCGGCAGGCGCTGGCCCATGCCATCGACCGTCAGGCGATTATCGACGGGGCGATGTTCGGGTATGGCACGCCAATCGGCACTCATTTCGCGCCGCATAACCCTGCCTATGTCGATCTGACCGGGCTCTCGACCCATGACCCGGAAAAGGCCGCCAAGCTGTTGGCCGACGCAGGGTATGAAGAGGGGTTCGAGACCACGCTGCACCTGCCACCGCCCTCATACGCCCGTCGCGGGGGTGAGATCATCGCCGCCCAACTTGCCGAAGTCGGCATCACCGCCGAGATCATCAACGTGGAATGGGCGCAGTGGCTGGAATCGGTGTTCAAGGGGAAGGACTACGGCCTGACCATCATCAGCCATACCGAACCGATGGATATCGGCATCTACGCGCGCCCGGACTACTATTTCCAGTATGACAGTCTGGATGCACAGACGCTGATTGAGACGCTGAACGCGACCACTGACCCGGACGAACGCAAGAAACTGCTGGGTGAAATGCAGCGCCTGATCGCAAATGACTTCGTCAACGGGTATTTGTTCCAACTGCCCAAGTTGGTGATCGCCAAGGCCGGTGTTCAAGGTCTTTGGAAAAACGCGCCCACCGCCGCGATTGACCTGACCCAGATCAGCTGGTCCGAATAACCAATCCTGGGGCTGAAGCTGGCCCCAGTGTTCCGTTCCAGAGTGAGCCTGACAATGAATCTGGTCCGTTTTTTGTGCCTTGTCATAGTTACCGCCTGCCTTTCTTTCGTGGGCGGAAAGGCGCAGGCGCAAAACGGGCTGGAAGGCGGGGTGGGTCCGCTGGTCGGTACGCCTGAAAACCCGCTGCAGGTGGGTGTCGGCATTCACATTGATCAGGTCACCAGTGTGGATCAGAAGGCCGAGAATTATGGTGCAGTCGTCGTTCTGCGGGTCGAATGGACAGACCCGGCATTGGCCTTTGATCGCGATGAGGTCGGGCGCGAAATTCAGGTCTTCAACCCTCCGGCCCTGGCCGATCATGCGCGGGGTCTGGGCGCGGTTGTGCCCGCGTTCGTCATCCACAACCAGCAATCCAACAAATGGATCCACGAGTCTGCCGCCTCGCTGCGCTATGACGGGCATGTGGTCTATGTCGAGAAATCCTCGCTGACCTTGCAGGCCCCGCATTTCGATTTCCGCAAATACCCGTTCGACACGCAGGAGTTCTTTTTCGAAGTCGTTTCGGTTTTTCCGTCCGACTACGTGTCTTATTACCCGCTTGAGGAGTATTCGGGCCTCGGTGATCTGCTGGGTGAAGAAGAGTGGATACTGGATAACGCACGGGTCGAGCATTCGACGGTGATCGGGTTGTCCGGTCGGGATAGCGATCAGATCGCGCTGGCCTTCGAAGGTCACCGGCATCTGACCTATTACGTGATACGAGTGTTTCTGCCGATGCTGGTTCTGGTGAGTGTCGGCTGGGCATTGTTCTTTCTGGACGAATACCGCCGACGGATCGAAATTGCCGGGGGCAATCTGCTGGTCTTTGTCGCCTTCAACTGGGCCATCTCAGCAGATCTGCCCAAGCTGGGCTATCTGACCTTTCTGGATTTCATCCTTCAATGCATGTTCCTGATGACCGGAGCATTGATCGTCTTCAACGTCGCCTTGCGCAAAATGAAAGTGATTGGGCGCGAAGACGGGGCCAGAAAGCTGGACAATTACGCGATCAAATGGATTTACCCTTTGGGGTACGGCGCCATCGTCGTCTACGCGGTTTTCATCTATCTTCTGGTGCCATAGGCGCTGGACCCGCGCGGGATGTGTGCCTAACGTGGCCCCAATGCTGCGCTATGCCCTCAAACGACTGATTTCACTGCTGATCAGCCTCGCCGTCGCCTCGGTCGTCATCTTTGCGGTGATTGAGGTTGCGCCCGGTGATCCGGCCTCATTCATGCTGGGCGTAAATGCGCAGGAAGACACTCTGGCCGCGTTGCGGGCCGAGCTTGGGTTGGATGTTTCCAAGGCACAGCGGTATTTCAACTGGGTCGGCGGGATGTTGGTAGGGGATTTCGGCACCTCTTACACCTATCGCACGCCGGTATCGCAGATGATTACAGACCGGATGTGGGTATCCCTGCCGCTGGCTTTGTACGCGCTGACATTGTCCACCCTGATTGCCTTTCCCGCCGGGATTTACGCGGCAGCACGTCGTGGCAAACCCGGTGACCTGACGGTGATGGGCGCGACGCAGTTGGGCATCGCCGTGCCGAATTTTTGGTTTGCAATGATGCTGGTGTTGATCTTCGCCATCAACCTGCGCTGGTTCAACGCGGGCGGGTTCGCGGGCTGGGACAAGGGGTTCTGGACTGGAGTGCATTCCCTGACTTTGCCCGCAATCGCGCTGGCCTTGCCGCAAGCGGCGATTCTGGCACGGGTCATGCGGTCATCGCTGCTGGACATACTGGGCGAGGATTTCATGCGCACCGCCCGCGCCAAGGGCCTGTCCCGCCGTCAGGCGCTGTGGCGGCACGGGGTGCGCAACGCGCTGATCCCGGTGCTGACCATCATCGGGCTGCAGTTTTCCTTCCTGCTGGCGGGGTCGATCATCATCGAGCAGGTCTTCTACTTGCCCGGCCTCGGGCGGCTGGTGTTTCAGGCCATTTCCGCCCGCGACCTGATCGTGGTGGAATCTGTCGTGATGTTGCTGGTCTTTGCCGTCATCACGGTGAATTTCCTTGTCGACCTGGCTTATGCTGCCGTTGACCCAAGGTTGAGGAGCCGGACATGAGCCGCAACCTGATCCTTGGCGCGGCGCTGTCCTCGCTGGTTCTGCTGGCGGCTTTGGTGTCCTTTGTCTGGACGCCTTATGACTATGCGGCGTTGGATATCCCCAACAAATTGCAGCCACCAAATGCGCAGCATTGGTTCGGGAGGGATCACTTCGGCCGCGACATGTTTTCGATGATCATGGTTGGCGCGCGCACGTCGATTGCAGTGGCGCTGGTGGCGGTGGGCATCGGTATGGCGCTGGGCGTGCCTCTGGGTCTGGCGGCGGCGGCCCGCAAAGGGTCCTGGCTGGATGAGGTGATCATGCGTGGCAATGATCTGGTCTTTGCCTTCCCCTCGCTGGTCATTGCGATCCTGATCACCGCCGTGTTCGGGGCCGGGGCGATCAACGCCATCATTGCCATTGGCATCTTCAACATTCCTGTTTTTGCCCGCATCACCCGTGGGGCGGCCCTGTCGCTGTGGGAGCGGGAGTTCATCCTCGCCGCCCGCGTTTCGGGCAAGGGGGCCGCGCGGATATCGGCCGAACATATCCTGCCCAATGTGGCCAACTTGCTGATCGTGCAGGGGACCATTCAGTTCTCCTTGGGCATTCTGGCCGAGGCCGGGCTGTCCTATGTCGGCCTTGGCGCGCAGCCGCCCACACCCAGCTGGGGTCGGATGCTGGCCGATGCGCAAACAATGGTCAGTTTTGCCCCGCATTTGGCTCTGATTCCGGGGTTGGCGATCATTGTCACCGTCTTGGGCTTGAACCTGCTGGGCGACGGATTGCGCGACTGGCTGGACCCAAGGATCAGGGTGGCGCGGGCATGAGTTTGTTGCAGATTGAAAACCTGTCGTTGTCGATCCACGGTGCGGAGATTCTGAAACAGGTCAGCCTGTCCATCACCCCAGGTGAGATCGTGGCTGTGACCGGAGAGAGCGGCTCGGGCAAGTCGATGACCGCGTTGGCCGTGATGCAGTTGCTGCCGAACGGGGCGCAGGCACAGGGCGCGGTCCGGCTTGAGGGGCAAGACCTGTTGAACCGCCCCGAGGCCGAGATGTGTGCCTTGCGCGGGGCCTCGATCGGGATGGTGTTTCAGGAGCCGATGACCGCCCTGAACCCGGTCAAGACCATCGGCGATCAGGTGATGGAGACGATCCTGATCCACAAAGCCCTGCCGCTCCCGCAGGCCCGTGAGCGCGCGCAGGAAGTTCTGACCCGCGTTGGCCTGCCGCCTGACCGCTTTCCCCTGTCCCGCTATCCGCATGAGCTGTCCGGAGGCCAGCGCCAGCGCGTCGTAATCGCCATGGCCATCGCCCTGCGCCCAAAGCTGTTGATCGCTGACGAGCCGACAACCGCGCTGGACGTGACCACTCAGGCGCAGATCCTCGACCTGCTCAAAGGGCTGGTGTGGGAATACGGCATGGGCCTGCTGATGATCACCCATGATCTGGCAGTGGTGGCTGATATGGCTGATCAGATCGTGGTGATGCGTCACGGAGAGGTGGTCGAAAACGGTGCAACCGCCCACCTGCTGCGCAACATGCAGCACCCCTATACACGGATGCTGTTCGAGGCGTCTGGCCATCAGGTTTCGCTGCCCCGGGCCACCGATCCTCGCCCTCTGCTGGAGGTGACACAGGTCACCCGCGATTACCATCTGCCCCGCAAGGGCCTGTTTGGCACGCCGGGGCATCACCGCGCGGTGGACGAGGTTAGCTTTACCCTCAATAAGGGGGAGCGTTTGGGGCTGGTAGGTGAATCCGGATGCGGAAAATCGACCCTAACACGGGCAATTTTAGGGCTAGAAGAGGTCCAAAGCGGCGACATCCGTCTGGACGGCCAACCGGTTTTCTCGGGCCACAGGCCTAACCCGGTGGTGCGCCGCAAGATGCAGGTTGTGTTTCAGGACCCCTATGGCAGCTTCAACCCGCGTCACCGTGTGGCCCGCCTGGTCACTGAACCTTTTCACCTGTTGGAGACGCCGCCCACGGGGGTCGAGCGTCAGGACCGCATTGCCGAGATGCTGACCGCTGTGGGCCTTGGCCCCGACGACGCGGGCAAATACATCCATGAATTCTCGGGTGGGCAGCGACAACGCATCGCCATTGCCCGTGCGTTGATTATACGACCGGAACTGATCCTGTTTGATGAGGCTGTCTCGGCGCTGGACGTCTCGGTCCGGGCGCAGATACTGGATTTGCTGGCCGAGCTTTGTGAAGCCTATGATCTGACCTATCTGTTCATCAGCCACGACCTGAGCGTAGTGCGCACCATCACCGACCGGGTAATGGTGATGCAGGCGGGCAGGATTGTTGAACAGGGTGAAACTGAACAGGTCTTTGCAAATCCGCAACATCCCTACACCCAAACCCTGATCGAAGCTGCGCCCGTCTTGCCGGATATTGGCATGAGCGTCGCCTAAATTCCTTTTTTAGAGCCTGAAAGGAGGCCCAAATGCCCAACCCCCTCTGGTTCAATCCCGGCTTGTGTCTGATTGGCGACAAATGGGTTAGCCCCACCTCACAGGCGGATATTCCATTGATCAACCCGTCGGACGGGTCCGAGATTTGCCGGATTGCGCGCGGGGGCGTGGTGGATATCGACGCTGCCGTGCAGGCCGCTCAGGCCGCGCTGCAGGGCGACTGGGGGCGCAAGACCGCGCTGGAACGGGGCCGTATCCTGACCCGACTGGGCCAGTTGGTGCTGGAAAAGGTGGAAGATCTGGCGCATATCGAAGCGATTGACGTGGGCAAACCGCTGACACAGGCGCGCGCCGACGCAGTGGCCCTTGCACGGTATTGCGAGTTCTACGGCGGTGCTGCCGACAAGGTGATGGGCGAGACCATCCCCTATCTGGACGGTTACACCGTCTATACTCTGCGCGAGCCGCACGGGGTAACCGGCCATATCGTACCGTGGAACTACCCGATGCAGATCATCGGGCGCTCGGTCGGGGCGGCGCTGGCGATGGGCAATGCCTGCGTTTTGAAACCTGCCGAAGAAGCCTGCCTGACCGCGCTCGCATTCGCCCACTTGGCGCAGGAGGCTGGTTTGCCTGCGGGCGCGTTGAATGTGGTGCCGGGTCTGGGGGCCGAGGCCGGGGTGGCGCTGTCCGGACATCCGAGTGTTGACCATATCTCGTTCACGGGGTCGGTTGCCACCGGCGCGCTGGTACAGCAGGCGGCGGGGCGTAATGTGGTGCCGGTGACACTGGAGTTGGGCGGCAAATCCCCGCAACTGGTGTTTGATGATGCCGATCTGGACGCCGCGCTGCCGTTTCTGGTGAATGCGGGCATTCAGAACGCGGGGCAGACTTGCTCGGCCTCGTCCCGCATTCTGGTGCAGCGCGGGGTGTATGAGCAGGTCAAAACCCGCATGGCAGCGGCCTATGCCGATCTGACCGTTGGTCCGGCGCAGGAGGATTTGCGGGTCGGCCCCCTGATCTCGGCCCGGCAGAAAGAGATTGTGACCGGGTTTCTGGCCAAGGGCTCTGATCTGAGCATCGCAGGGCAGGGGCGGGTCGTTGACAACGCGCCGGAGCAGGGGGCCTATGTCCGGCCCACCTTGTTTGCCGATGTCCCCCCGGATCACGTGCTGGCCCGCGACGAGATTTTCGGCCCCGTTCAGGTTCTGATTCCCTTCGAAACCGAGGAAGAGGCCGTTCAAATCGCCAACAGCACCGATTACGGACTGGTCGCCAGTATCTGGACCCGCGATGGCGCGCGGCAGATGCGGTTGGCGAAACAACTGCGCTCGGGTCAGGTGTTCATCAACAATTACGGCGCCGGCGGCGGGGTGGAACTGCCCTTTGGCGGGATCGGCAAGTCAGGCCATGGCCGCGAAAAGGGATTCGAGGCGCTTTACGGGTTTTCACAGCTGAAAACCGTGGCGGCTTTCCATGGGTAGGGTCTAAACAATCACCTCGATCGATTGCTGAGCACCGACGCCGAACACGCGTTTATAGCGTTTGATTTCGTCCTGTGGTCCCATCGCCTTTTCCGGGTTGTCCGACAGTTTCACCGTCGGGCGGCCATTGGCCGACACCGCCTTGCAGACCAGTGAGAATGGCGCCAGCGCGTCATCTGGTACCAACCCGCGGAAATCGTTGGTCAGCAGAGTACCCCAACCGAACGAGACCTTGGTGCGGTGGGCAAACTGGCCGTGCAACTCGCGGATCTTGTCCACGTCCAGCCCGTCTGAGAATATCACCCGTTTCTGCGTCGGATCCTCGCCGCGCGACTTCCACCAGTTGATGGCAATCTCGGCCCCGGTCGCCGGATCGCCGCTATCGACGCGGATGCCGGTCCAGCCCGCCAGCCAGTCGGGGGCACGGTCCAGAAACCCCTGCGTGCCATAGGTGTCGGGCAGGATGATGCGCAGGTTGCCGTCGTGTTCGTCATGCCAATCGCTGAGAACATCATATGGGGCTTGTGCCAGCGCCTCGTCGGTTTCGGCCAGTGCGGAATAGACCATGGGCAGTTCGTGGGCGTTGGTGCCGATCGCCTCAACCTCGCGCCGCATTGCGATTAGACAGTTTGAGGTGCCGGAAAACGCAGGACCCAGACCCTCGATCATCGCCTGCACGCACCAGTCTTGCCACAGGAAGGAATGGCGGCGGCGGGTGCCGAAATCGGCGATACCCAGCCCGTCGATTTCCCGAAGCTGCTCGATCTTTTCCCAGACGCGAGTCATCGCGCGGGCATACAGAACCTGCAGCTCGAACCGGCGCATGTCGTTCAGTACCGCGCGGGATCGCAGTTCCATCAACACCGCCAGAGCCGGGATTTCCCACAGCATGACTTCGTGCCACTTGCCCTCGAAGGTCAGTTCGTACTGATCCCCTTTGCGCTCCAGATGATAGGGCGGCAGGCGCAAATTCTCGAACCACTCCATGAAATCCGAGCGGAACATCTGCCGTTTGCCGTAGAATGTATTGCCCCGCAGCCATGTGCTTTCACCCCGGCTGAGGCTGAGCGACCTGATATGATCCAGTTGTTCGCGCAGTTCCCCTTCGTCGATCAATTCAGCTAGCGGAATGTGATTCGAACGGTTGATCAGTGAAAAAACCACATCTGTTTGGGGCTTATTTCGAAACACTGACTGACACATCAGAAGTTTGTAGAAATCCGTATCGATCAAAGACCGAACAATCGGGTCGATCTTCCATTTATGGTTGTACACACGCGTCGCAATATCGACCATGGGGAACTCCTGCGATTTCCGTTGTTAGATCAATAGGTGCGTTAATTGGCAAGAGTCGCTCGTTTGATGACAATGACAAGGTCAGGACACAAAGCGAGCATATTGTGTTGTCTTTTCATGGGTTAGTGAGAAGTAGGGGATGGAAGTTAAAGGTTAAGTCGGTGAATGGTTCTCGAGTACGACTTTGATATTGTAACGATTGACGACGACGGAACGAAGTCAGGATCAGCGAAGATCGCAACATCTGCGGATGGGGCGGTGTGTGCCATGTTTCGTAGTGCACAAACGGCCGAAGCTTTGCGTCATAGCTCACCTAAAATCCGTTTTATATTCGAAGATGCCGGGTTTGCTTTGGAACCAACAGAAAGCGACCTTCCACACGGGTTCTATCGGCCGGAAGAGAACGTTGAGCGTGAACTTGTCCTGCGTGCGCTGTTCGCCAATATCAGGGCGGTTGGTGTCAAGGGTGAGCTTCGTGGAGATTTTGATTTCTGGCAGTTCCTTGAGGATGTGAAAACAGCCCGACCGCAACCTGAAACACCCGGCCAAGCACAGGTCCGGACGTCAAGACCGCAACAACCTCCTAAACCCAAAGCAAAAAGGCGCTCGATTCAGGGGCGAATCGGGTTTGCACTTGGGTTGGCGGTGGTTGTGATTGCGGTACTCAGATATCTGGCGGCGGCAGGCGCAACGCCCTAGGTCATCGTGACGCCGTCCTTTTGCATCGCGGTTTCAGCCGCAGCCAGTGAACCGTCCAGATCAATGGCGCGGCAGGCCTCCATCCGCACGGTTACATCAAACCCCAAACGCGCCGCATCAACGGCCGAGAAATGGACGCAAAAATCCGTCGCGAGACCAACCAGTGTCAGTTTGTCGATGCCGCGCGTTCTCAGATAGCCTTCAAGACCCGTCGGCGTGGATTGGTCGTTCTCAAAGAACGCCGAGTAGCTGTCAATGGCACTGCGGAACCCTTTGCGGATGATCAGATCACCATCGGTGCGCAATTCTGGGTGAAACGCCGCGCCCAGTGTGCCCTGCACGCAGTGATCTGGCCACAGCACCTGTGGGCCATAGGGCATTTCGGTCATGTCGTAGGGGTTTTTACCCGGATGTGAGGTGGCGAATGAGGAATGGCCCGCCGGATGCCAGTCTTGCGTCAGGATCACGGCGTCGAATTCACCCATCATGGCGTTGATATGGGCGACGATCTCATCCCCTCCGGGCACGGCCAGCGCACCGCCGGGGCAGAAATCGTTCTGGACGTCGATTACAAGCAAAGCATGGGTCATCGCGATCTCCTCGGGCTGCATTATCGGTACGGGGCTGCGCAGGGGCCGTCAATCCAATCCCTTGCGACTTTGCGCCAGTGCGTTTAGATCGCGGCATGTACACAATTGCCGCTCTCTATCACTTCACCCGTTTCACCGATCCCGCCGCACTGCGCGAGCCGTTGCTTACGCTGTGTCGCGAGCAGGCTGTCAAAGGCACCCTGTTACTGGCGCAAGAGGGGATTAACGGAACCATCGCGGGCCCCCGAGCGGGGATCGACGCCGTTCTGGCGCACATCCGCGCACTACCCGGTTGCGCTGATTTGGACTGGAAGGAGGCCAGCGCCAATCATCCTCCCTTTGGCAAAATGAAAGTGCGCCTGAAGAAAGAGATCGTCACCATGGGCCAGCCGGACATCGATCCGCGCGCCCGCGTCGGCAATTATGTTGAGCCCGAGGATTGGAACGACCTGATCCGTTCGGACGACGTTGTGGTGATCGATACCCGCAACGACTACGAGGTGGCGATTGGTACATTCGAGGGCGCAATAGACCCTGAAACAGCCAGTTTCCGTGAATTCCCGGCTTGGTGGGACAAGAACAAGGATCGCTTTCACAACAAGCGCGTCGCGATGTTCTGTACTGGCGGTATCCGTTGTGAGAAATCCACCAACTTCCTGCTGGGGCAGGGGGTCGAGGATGTGTATCACCTGAAGGGTGGCATCCTGCGCTATCTTGAAGAGATGCCCTCCGAAGATAGCACCTGGCAGGGTGAGTGTTTCGTGTTCGACAACCGTGTCTCCGTCGGTCACGGGCTTGTCGAGGGGCCGCACAACCTGTGCCACGGCTGCCGCCGTCCGATCCTGCCCGAGGACATGAAGCGCCCCGAATACGAACACGGCGTGTCTTGCCATCAGTGCATCAACGAGACTTCCGAGGCCGACAAGACGCGGTTCCGCGAACGGCAAAAGCAGATCCTACTGGCGCGGCAACGCGGGCAGGAACATCTGGGCACCGACTAACGCACTGATAAATCTTATTGCAGCCATGCACCGGAAAGCGGATCATCCTTCCGCGCACACGGTATCGGAGGTGTCATGCGTCGTGAACCAACAACCCTGGCAGAGTGGAAGTCGACCCTAGTTGCAGCCCTGGGGCTGATCGTGGCCAGTTTCATGGCTTGGTATGGGTTGTCCCGTCTCAGCGAGGCGGCGGCGGGGGATACGATCGGCACGATCACTTCCGTCGGGTTGGTGATCTGGATCGCGTCACAGTCTTGGTATTACGTGACGCAGGTCAAATCCCCACGCCGGTTGGTGTTCCTGATGGGCGTGTCCTTCATACAGGTGGTGCCGTTCCTGTTCGCGGCTGCCTATGGGGCTTTTGGGTACTACGACATCTGTGTGCTTGGCGCCAAAGGGCCAGCGGACGTGCTGTATTTCTCTTACGTCACCTTCACCACGGTTGGGTATGGCGACATGGCTCCTGTTGGGTTGTGTCGTGCGCTTGCCGCAGCCGAAGCCGTGATGGGCTATGTGCTGTTGGGGATGTTTGTCGCGGCGGCGGTCAGCATCTATTCCCGTAACCACCAACCGCATTGAACTGCGCCGGCCTATTTGTTCTGATCGATCCAGCGCGACATCATCTGTTTGTCGCGAAAGCACTCGGACGGGATCGGCCTGCGTTTGCTGCGCGAGATGCGCTCGGCAAAGGCGACCTGTTTGCCGGTGGGATAATTGGCAAACGGTGACGGGTCGTGCGGCTTGTGGGCCGAAATCCAGTCTGACATCGATCTGCGGTCGCGTTGCGCCTCCACCGGAATGTCCAGCGCCGACTGCTCCGCGATGGCGCGGGCATACCGCATTTGCCGGTCGGTAACAGGCAGCAGGTGATAGTCGTTCGACGGGCCGCTCAGGGCGGAATTTCGCATGTTCCGGGTCATCGGGTGATCCTCTGACTGTATAGAACATAAATAGAACATAAACCTTTCATTTCAAGGTTTGGCTGTTTCGACTCGGCAATAAGCCGCCTGAAATGGCTTTTATTGACTGACAAATCAATAAAAGCTAAATCCCTGCGTAACGCACCCAACTCCCTTGCATCAAAGGGACATCCGAACAGAAAAGGACGCGGCATGAAGTTTCAGCCCAAGGCCAGCCATTTCATCAATGGTGAATATGTCGAAGACACCAATGGCGCCCCGATCGACGTCATCTATCCGGCCACCGGCGAGGTCATCGCACAGCTGCATTCCGCGACGCCCGAGATCGTGAATCAGGCTCTAAATAGCGCAAAAGCCGCTCAAGCGGAGTGGGCTGCGATGTCAGGAACTGAGCGCGGCCGCGTTCTGCGCCGTGCCGCTGACATCATGCGTGAACGAAACTACGACCTTTCGGTTCTGGAAACCCATGACACCGGCAAACCGCTGCAGGAAACGCTGGTGGCCGATGCGACCAGCGGCGCCGATGCGCTGGAGTATTTCGGCGGTCTGGCGGCCTCGTTGACCGGAGAGCATATCCCGCTGGGTGGTGGCGATTTCGTCTATACGATCCGCGAGGCGCTGGGTGTCTGTGTTGGCATCGGCGCATGGAACTATCCGACCCAGATCGCCTGCTGGAAAGGCGCACCCGCGCTGGCTTGTGGCAACACGATGATCTTCAAACCGTCCGAAACCACGCCCTTGTCTGCGCTGAAAGTGGCGGAAATCCTGATCGAGGCCGGAGCGCCCAAAGGCGTCTACAACGTGGTTCAGGGTTATGGCGACGTCGGCGCGTCGCTGGTGACCGACCCGCGCGTGGCCAAAGTCTCGCTGACGGGTTCGGTGCCGACGGGCCGCAAGGTCTATGCTGCCGCTGCTGCGGACATGAAGCACGTCACCATGGAATTGGGCGGCAAGTCCCCGATGATTGTGTTCGACGACGCTGATATCGAAAACGCCGTCTCGGGCGCGATTCTGGGGAACTTCTATTCCTCGGGTCAGGTGTGTTCGAACGGTACTCGTGTGTTCGTGCAAAAGGGTATCAAGGAACAGTTCCTCGCCCGCCTGTCCGAACGCCTGGCGACCGCAAAAATCGGCGATCCGCTGGATGAAGAGGTCAATTTCGGGCCGATGGTCAGCGAAAACCAGATGAATATCGCGCTGGGCTATATCGAAAAGGGTAAAGCCGAGGGTGCGCGTCTGTTTTGCGGGGGAGAGCGCATTGATGGCGACGGTTTCTACATGCAGCCGACCGTCTTTGCCGACGTGACCGACGATATGACCATCGCGCGGGAAGAGATTTTTGGCCCGGTCATGTCGGTGCTGGATTTCGACACCGAGGAAGAGGTCATGGCCCGTGCCAATGACACAGAATTCGGTCTGGCTGCGGGTGTGTTCACCAAGGACGTCATGCGCGCTCATCGTATTGTGGCCGGGTTCGAGGCGGGCACCTGCTATATCAACACCTACAACCTCGCTCCGGTTGAGGCGCCGTTCGGCGGGTCCAAGATGTCGGGTGTTGGGCGCGAGAACTCGAAGCTTGCGATCAACCATTTCAGCGAGATGAAGACGGTCTACGTGTCGATGAACGATGTCGAGGCACCGTACTGATTCAAGTCTGGTTGAAAATTATTCGAGGTACGAGAGCTCTGTTCCCGACATTTCGCGTCGGGAACAGAGCATAAGCTGCCCCAGACCTGTGGCTGAATTTCCTGCAAGCGCTTTGTACGCAAGCAGGAGATCCGCCCATGAAAACCCACGCTCAGGCCGTTGTGATCGGAGGTGGCCTTGTCGGTTGCTCGATCCTCTACCATCTGGCCAAGCTCGGCTGGACCGACGTTGTCCTGCTGGAACGGGATGAACTGACCTCGGGCTCGACCTGGCACGCAGCGGCCGGGATTCACGGGCTGCACGACAACAACAACATCACCCGTATCCAGCACTATACGATGAACCTGTATAAAGAGCTGGAGGAACAGACAGGGCAGGGGTGTGGCGTGTTCCAGCCCGGCTCGCTGTATCTGGCGCAGACCGAGGACCGGGAACATCAGTTGCGCCTGCAAGAGGCCAAGGCGAAATTCTATGGCCTGAACTTCTATGAGATCAGCCGCGAACAGGCGATGGAACTGCACCCGTTGGCGCAGTTCAATGATATCCGCTGTATCATGTTCGAACCCGAAGGCGGCAATGTTGATCCCTCGGGCGTGACCTATGCCTATGCCGCCGGTGCGCGGGCGATGGGGGCCACGATTGAGCGGTTTTGCCCTGTAATAGGGACTGAACAGCAATCTGATGGATCGTGGATCGTGCGCACCGAAAAGGGTGATATTCACACGCAATGGGTGGTGAATGCGGCTGGCCTTTGGGGGCGTGAGGTGGCCGCGATGGCCGGGATCGAACTGCCCCTGCAACCAACCGAACACCAGTATTTCGTCACCGATGCGATTGATGAGGTGGCCGCCCTTGGTCGTCGCCTGCCATCAATCGCCGACCGGGATGGAGAGTACTACTTCCGGCAGGAAGGCAACGGTCTGCTGATCGGCGCCTATGAGAAAGACATGCGATTCTGGGCCGAAAACGGCACGCCGCTGGATTTTGCCCATGATCTGTTCCCCGACGATCTGGACCGCATCATGGAGAATGTGATCCGCGCCACCGAACGTGTGCCGGTCGCCGCGACTGCGGGTGTGAAACGAGTGATCAACGGGCCGATGATCTGGTCTCCGGATTCCAACGCGCTTTGGGGGCCGGTGCCGGAGTTGAAAAACTACTTCTGCTGTACAGGGATCATCCCCGGATTCTCACAATCGGGCGGTCTTGGTCTGTTGTCGGCGCAGTGGATGATTGAGGGCGAACCGCAATACGACATGTTCGCCTGGGATTTGACTCGGTTCGGTGACTGGGCAGACAAGGCCTTCACAAAGGCACGGGTCGAGGACGTCTATACCCACCGCTTCGCCATTCATTTCCCGAACGAAGAACGCAGCGCAGGGCGTCCCGCCCGCCTGCGCCCGGCCTATCAAATGCAAAAGGACATGGGCTGCGTCTTTGGCCTGAATTGCGGCTGGGAACACCCGCTGTGGTTCGCCGATCAGCCCGGCGCGGTCGAGACAAACGGCTTCACCCGTCAGAACTGGTGGGAACCGGTGGGCCGCGAGGTGCAGATGCTGCGTGATCATGTGGGTGTCATCGATATCTCGAACTTTGCCAATTACGTGATAAAGGGGCCAGGGGCGTACGATTGGCTTGACCGTCTGGTCGCCAACCGGGTGCCGACCGAGGTTGGACGGTCCTGTCTGACTCCGCTGATTTCGGTCCGTGGTGGCGTGGCGGGGGATTTCACCATCACCAAGGTCGCAGACGACGAATACATGATGATCGGTTCCGGCATGGCCGAACGCTATCAACAACGGTTCTTCAACATGGTCGATCTGCCCGAGGGCACGACCTTCGAGGTCGCCACCAACCGCATCGCGGGCTTCAACGTGGCTGGGCCAAAGTCCCGCGATCTGTTGCAGCGGCTGACGAATGCGGACCTGAGCAATGAGGCCTTCCGCTTCATGCGATCCCGCACGATTGAAGTCGCTGGGATCACCTGTCTGGCCATCCGCGTCAGCTTTACTGGCGATTTGGGGTGGGAACTGCACTGTGCAGAAGAGGATCAAATCAGGCTCTATTCCGCACTTTTGGAGGCCGCAAAGGCATTAAACGGCGGCCCGGTCGGTGGCCGTGCGCTCGGGTCTTTGCGTATCGAAAAGGGCTATGGCTCCTGGGGCCGCGAGTATTCTCAAGAATATTGGCCGCAAGAGGTTGGCCTGGCGGGCCTGATCAAGCTCGACAAGGAGTTCCTGCACAAAGACGCTTACCTTGCCGTCAAGGACAACCCGGCGCGTGAGGTTCTGTCGATCTTTGAGGTCGACGCCGATGTGGCCGATGCCACAGGTGGAGAACCGATCTTCACCCCGGATGGCACCCCTGTTGGTCGCGTGACCTCGGGCGCATATGGGTACTCGGTGGGCAAATCTCTCTCCATCGGATTTGCCGACCCCAAGGTGGCGGGTCCGGGTGATAAGGTTGAAATCTTCATCCTTGGCAAACCGCACCGTGCCACAATTCTGGCCAAACCACCGTTTGATCCCGAAGGTCTCCGGCTACGTGATGTCCAACCGGTATTGGAGGGGGCCACGTGACAGAAACCTTCGCGCGTGTCGCCGATTTCACCCTGAACCGCTCTGTCGAAGAAATGCCGGACAGTGCAAAAGAGGCCGCGGCGCTGATGATGCTGGACACAATAGGCATCCTGATCGCATCCGGCCCGATGGAGGCCGGGGTGATCGCGCGCGATACGGCGGCGCTGCTCTATGCCAGCTCTGATCCGGCTTACAGCGCGCGCATGTTGTTCGACGGCCGCCCGGTCAGTATAGCGGGTGCGGCCTATGCAGCAGCCACCCAGACCGATAATCTGGACGGGCACGACGGATACAATCCAACCAAGGGCCATATCGGGGTAGTGGTTTTACCCGCATTGGCGGCCTTGGCGGAACATCGCCCTGACCTGACCGGACCCGAAGCTCTGGCTGCGGTGATCACAGGATACGAAATCGCGGGGCGCGCTGGGCTGTCACTGCATGCGTCGGTCAGTGATTACCATACCTCGGGCGCCTGGAATGCGCTGGGCGTAGTGGCCATGGCGGCGCGTTTGCGGGGATTCACACCCGAACAGACCCGGCAGGCGATGGGGATCGCCGAATATCACGGACCCCGCAGTCAGATGATGCGCGAGATTGCCAACCCAACAATGCTGCATGATGGTTCAGGCTGGGGCGCGATGGTTGGCATCTCTGCCGCCGTTCTGGCCGAGCGCGGGTTTACCGGCGCGCCCGCTATCACCATCGAAGCAGAGGCTGCCGCCCCTTATTGGGTTGATCTGGGGCAGTTCTGGCAAGTCGAACATCAATACGTGAAACCCTATCCAATTTGTCGCTGGGCGCATGCGGCGATTGATGCTGTACGAGCAGTCATGTCAGTCAATAACCTGACCCACGCACAGATACAGAACATCCGGATAAACAGTTTCCATCAGGCAGCTTGCCTTTACGACGGGATGCCCGGCACGACATCCCAGGCTCAGTACTCTCTGCCCTTTGCCGTCGCTGTTCAGGCCATTTACGGCCGGATTGGTGTGGAGCATATATCCGGGGCCGGATTGTGTGATCCGGTCGTGGCAGAGTTTATGACGCGGATCGAGGTGGCAGAATCCAACCGACACAGCAGCCGTTTCCCGCAAGGACGTTGGGCCGATGTCATTATATCAACCAGCGACGGGCGGGTGTTTGAGTCCGGAGACACCCATGCGCGCGGCGGTCCCGAAGCGCCGATCAGTTGGGACGAGGTGCTAGCCAAGTATGCAGAGTTCGCGACCCCGGTGATCGGAAAATCGCGGGCCGACGCGATCCGCAAAGCCATACTCGGTTGGGTCGATCCAAACTCGCTGTATTCCGATCTTTCACAGCTGATTTATTATCCTTGAGAACTGGATCTTTGGCCTGAGCGAAAGTTGGTCTTATTTTCGTGGAATTCGACGTAGAACTCTTTTGTTGGAGCCGCTACTTCTTTATTCGCAAAGTCGCGAACAGCTCACTGATCCTCTTCCGGGTTGCTTCACTGTCCTGCAAAAGAGCCCTGGCGTCGGCCAAGGGTTTTTCAGGCAAGCGGGACGGCGACGTTACTAAATCTTGGGTCGTTTCAGTGATCCGGCTGTACTTTTCACCCTCTTCCAGCACGGCTTTTTCCGTCAGATCTGCCAGCCAGAACAATCGATTTGCCTCTTCCAAGCGTCCTGAGACGCGCAAAAGATCACCTGCTGCCGCGAAATCCCCTGCTTTTTGAAAGGCTTCAGCCCTTATGGGTGAGGCTTCTTCACTGGAATCGTCGGCCAGTTCCAAAATTGCCTGATGCGGGCGTTGGTCGTGTAGAGCGGCCCTGGCGCGCAAGCGGGCACGCTCCCTACGTTTCAGACTGTCTTGTGGACGTTTTGCCAGAGCCCGCGCCTGTGTGAAAAAACCCAGCCTTGCCAACCTGTCCGCAACAATGACTGCGGTGTCGGTCGTCAACTCCTGTGACTGGTCGTGCGACAAGGTCAGAACTCGCCGCAGAAAGGTCGCATCATCGGCCCGCTCGGTCAAAACAAGCACCACACGGTTGAGCGTCTCGGCGGTGTCGCCTGTCTGTAGATCAGCTACGACATCTAGCGCCGCGTCGAATTCGTGCCCCAGGCTCAGGGCAACCGCATGTGTCTGGCGCATTAGGGAGCCAATGTCTGACCGACGAAATTCAACCGTGTAAGACTCTGCCAGATCCAGCTGATGTGGAGAGATTGAGCCCCGTTCCACCCAACGTTTGTCAACCAGCCGGGCCAATGCCAACGGCGCTTCCAAGGTCGCGTCCGGGGCTTCAATCGCCTCGGTCAACAGCGTTTCTGCCAAAGGATCGTCACGTTCGGCGGCTGCAACTTTTGCCTTGGCTTGGGTCGTACTCGCACTGGCAAGGTGTTCAACCCGACCCACCGAACGCAAGACACGTCGAGCGGCCTCCAACTCCTGCGCTTCTAACAGAATGTTCGATAGCATCGGTCCGGTGTGTCGCCGCAGGTGGTTGGGCAAACGTACAAAAGTCTGTTCAATTGCCGTCAGATTGGCGTCATCCCACAACCTGCCTTGGGACAGGGCGGCCCAAAAAGCGGCATCACTTTCGCAACGCTGAAGACCTGCGAACACATTTGAATCGCTCAGCGGACCTCCGTCCAGCACACGGGCAATAGCCTCGATACGATCAGTTTCTGGCGTGTTGTCGTCCAGCAGTTCCAACACGCGGATGGCTTCGGCACCATACCCGAAATAGGCGTAAAGCTTTGCCAGTTGCAGCGCGCGCGACTTATCGATGGTATCAAATTCCTGATACAGCCCAGCTCGCAGCCGTGCGGCCTGTTCTGCAAATGGGTACTTGTCGGACCAGTCGTCAAAGGCTAGTTCGGCGCTCGACACACATGGCGGCCGCCTTTCCAGCAGAGGTATACTCGGACCAAGAAGCCCGTTCAGGTCGTCCAGTATCGAGGTGACCTGAATGTTCAGTTCAAGGCCTGATGGATTGAATAGACTCTGATTTCCCGTGGAGGCACGAGGCCCGCCCGGTGCAATTTTCAGATCCACGATTCCCCGGTCCGCATCCTGTAGCAGGCGCGTTGCAAGCTGGTCTTCGAACCCGCTCGCGTTCAGGTTCAGCAAAGGCAGTTCCAGTGCAAAGGTACTGTGATCCAGCCCGGGCGGCGTGTTTTTCCTGGGTGCTTTGGGCAGAGCCAAGCCCGGAATGTCGCTGGTGAGCGGCGGCTGAAAGGTGCCGGGCGCGATATCCACCACGATCATTGTGTTCTTGAACAGAAAGGCCGTGGCGACGCAGTCGCAGCCAAACTCCAGTTCGAGGGGCGCACCGGGTTCCGCCTGTGAAATGGCGGCCAAGCGGTTCCGGGTCAGGCGCTGAAAAACCGCTCCTGTTTGAAACGCCACATCCTCCAGCGCGACGTTCAAGCGGGCGCCGTTCTTTGTCTGTTTCAATACCCAGCCGGTGTCTGGTGGGACCTGAACAACCAACCTTGTGTAGCCGTCATGCTCGCCCGAGCGTACGGTTACATCCCGCGCAACGGCGCCGGTGGCCACTGCAAGCAGGGCAGATAAAATCAGCGTAAACCGGGTCATGCCGCCGCCTGTTTGAGTTCTTTCAACGCCTCTTCAAGCTCGGTGAAGTCCGGGCGGTTATGGGTCGGCGTGTTCTGGCGCCCGACCTCGATACACATGGCAGCGTTGTGGTTGTGCAGGTTGGCGACCAGAACCTCTTTGATCAGTTGGTAGAAATGGTTGTCCTCTTCGACCACCGCCTTCAGCTTGCCGGCAAAGGGACCGACCAGACCGTAGGCCAGAAACACGCCCAGAAAGGTTCCCACCAGCGCACCGCCAATCAGTTTACCCAGCACTTCGGGCGGCTGATCGATCGAGCCCATTGTCTTGATCACCCCCAGAACCGCCGCCACGATGCCCAGAGCGGGCAGGCCATCGGCAACCGTTTGCAACGCGTGGCTGGAATGCATGGCGTGGTGGAAATTCGCCTCCATCCGCTTTTCCAGCACCTCTTCCACCTGATGCGGATCGTCGTAGTTCATCGAGGCAGACCGCATCGTGTCACAGATCAGGTCAACGGCTTCTCTATCGGCCTGAATCTTCGGGTAAGCCGAGAACAGAGACGAGCTATCCGGGTCTTCGATATGTTGTTCAACCTCGACCGGGTTGGCCTTGGCGATGCGGATCAACGAAAACAGCAGGCACAGCAGGTCGCGGTAATCTTCTGGCTTCCATTTGGGGCCCTTGAACACTTTGCCCATGTCTTTGGCGGTGTGTTTTACGGCGCTCATGTCGTTGCTGATCAGGAAGGCACCCACCGCGGCGCCGCCGATCATCATCATCTCAAACGGCAGCGACTTCATAATGATGGCCATCTTGCCGCCCGCAGCCAGATAGCCGCCGAACACCATGGCGAAAATGACGACAATTCCGATTATTCCGATCATGGGTGGTCTCCAGCAAATTCCTGTGCGGGTTTAAATGTTATTCCTGCGGTGCCGCGGCGTTGCGGCCCGCCATGATAACGCTGATCGTATAGGCGGCCTCGGGGCTCAGCCCGGCCAGAACGCCTGCAGCCGCATCCGGCGGCATCCGCGACAGGAAGCCAGCGGCAAAGCTGGGGTCCATCGTCTCAAACAACGCGGCCGCGTCTTTGGGCTTCATGCTTTGATAGACGTCCGTCAGGCGCGTCAGGTCGGTCTCGGCGGCCTTATCGGCAATGGCCAGCGTTTCGCGCAGGGCTTCTTCGGCCTCTTGCAGCGCAATCAGGCGGCTTTCGATCGCCTGATCGGCAATAGCCAGCACCTTTTCCTTGTCCAGAACGGCCGCCTCGCGCTGTTTCAGCGCCTCTTCCCGTCGCAACAACTCGGTCAACAAAACCTTAGCCCCGGGCAATTCGGCCCGCGCGTGTTGGGCTTCGGGCATTGACGGCTCGGCACCTTTTGCCAGTGCAGGGCCGGCCTCCAGCCCGATGCGAATCGCGGCGGATCCGATCATCAGTAACGAGATGACCGCCAGCACGCCGCTTTTGGGGCGCTTTTTGGTTGGCTTGCGGGTCATGTCGCGGTCTTCCCCTGAGACCGGTTGTGCCGGAAGAACATCAGGCCGTCGGGCCGCTTGGCCGGGGCTGCGGCAGGTGTCTCGCAGTCCGGCTCTACAGGCTTTTCGGTTGTTTCAGCGGTGTCTTCCGGCTGTTCCGGTTTGTCGGCCGCTTCAACACTGTCTTCCGTCTCTGCAGGTTTTTCGCTCGACTCAGGCGTGTCTTCCGACTCTGTTGCGGTTGTTTCCCCATCCGCCTCAGGCTGTGCGCTTGTCTCTCTAGCGGGTTTGGCAGGTTCCGATTCGGCCGGTTTCGCAGGCTTGTCTTCGGGCGGAATGACGTCGTGCATCGAGGCCATCATCAGCTCAAGGCGTTGGGCGACCGCTTCGGCGCGTTGCGTCAACCCTTTCAGAACCTCACCGGACTGATCCGATGCCTCTCGCGCCGCACCGAGCGACTTTTTCAGCTCTTCGGCCTGAGTCGACAGCACAGCAACCGCGCCGCCAACGCCCCTTTCCAGATCGGTGAACCGCTTGAGCCGCCGGGACAGCACGAAACAATACAGACCCGCACCCAGCGCGCCGGCGACCAGCAAAATATCTGCAATCAGCTCCAACTTCGCCTCCTAGTTCAATACGAATTCCATCACGAGGACATCGCGTACACGCCCCTCGCCGACGACAATTTCAATGCGCCGTAGCAGATGTCCGCGGATGCGCATCAGGGCCAGAGAATCCTCAAGATCCGACACTTCGACCGCGCGCAGATAGCCGTTCAGGATGTCCATAATTCGCGGTTTCATCTTCTCGACATCGGCGGCGTATTCGCTGTTCACCTCAAGCTGAGCGTGAAATTTCAGGTGCCGCGAATCGCCCGCGTTTACCGACAGGATCACCGGCGGAAGATCGACGAAACCGACCTGCGGCAACGCCTTGACCGGCTTGCCCTTATCCTTTTCCTTGGCCTCTTCCACAGTCGCTTTGCCGCCGAAAGGCAACAGTCCGGACGTGGTCAGAAAATACCCGCCTGCCGCCCCGGTGACGGCCAGAATCACCCCGATGATCAGCCCTTTTTTCCCCGACTTTTCTGGGGCTTCTGCCTGTTCTGCGGTCGCGTCAGTCATGACGTCCTCACTTGTCCGTTCTGCAATCGTCATAACCCGGCAGGGACTAACCGATTGTTAAGGGCAATCGTCCAAACAGGGGATGCGCCGGGCAGAATGTCGGCGAGTCGGAGGTGAGCGTGCAGCAGATCGGAACTGTCTGGGCAAGTTTGGACAGGCGTAAACAAATCATCGTTGCCGGTGCGGTCGTGCTGGTGTTTCTTGGGGTCCTTGCGATGTCACGTCTGGTGACGGCGCCGTCGATGACCCTTCTTTATGCGGGGCTGGAAAGCGGTGCCGCGGGGGATATTGTCCGCTCGCTGGAACAGCGCGGGGTCACGTATGAGATTCGCGGTGGCTCGATCTATGTGCCCGGGTCGCAGCGGGATGAGCTGCGCATGACCCTGGCCAGCGAGGGCCTGCCCGCCAACGGCAATCAGGGCTATGAGCTGCTGGATTCGCTCAGCGGGTTCGGTACAACGTCGCAGATGTTCGATGCCGCCTATTGGCGCGCGAAAGAGGGTGAGTTGGCCCGAACCATCGTCGGCAGCCCGCATGTCAGCCAGGCGCGGGTGCATATCGCCAACGGGTCGACCAATCCATTCCAGCGCAGCGTGGCGCCGACGGCCTCGGTCTATCTGGTGCCGTCGGGGGCGCAGGTCACGTCCGATCAGGCCAAGGCGATCCGGTTTCTGGTGGCCTCGGCCGTCAGTGGTCTGGCGCCCGAAAATGTCACCGTCGTTGATTCAAACGGGGCGGTGATCGGGGCGCAGGAAACAGCCGTGGCTGCGGATACGGCCGATGACAAGGCGCGCGAACTGCGCGAACGGGTGATGCGACTGGTCGAGGCGCGCGTCGGCACCGGGAATGCGGTGGTTGAGGTCAGCGTCGATACGGTGACCAAGACCGAATCCATCCGCGAGCGCCGCTTTGATCCCAATGGGCGCGTCGCCATCAGCACCGATATCGAAGAACGCTCGGACAGCGCCCGTAATCAATCCGCCGATGTCACCGTGGCGTCGAATCTGCCCGATGGCGATGGCGCTGGCGGCGACGAATCGAACTCCAACGCGACGCAGACGCGCGAGCGGGTGAACTATGAAGTCTCGGAGACTGAGCTTGAGGTTCACAATGCACCCGGTGCAATCAAACGCCTGACCGTTGCGGTTCTGGTCAATGGAACCCGCACGGTGGACGCGGCCGGGGTCGAGAGCTTTGAACCCATGCCCGAGGCCGAGATGGACGCGCTGAAAGAGCTGGTGGCTTCGGCCGTTGGGTTTGACGAGGCGCGCGGGGACGTCATTACCCTGAAATCGCTGAACTTGCCGGTAGTTGAGCCACAGGGCACGATGGCCTCGGCCTCGATCTGGCAAAAGGTGCATTTCGACGCGATGTCGCTGATCCAGATGGCGGTTCTGGCGATTGTCTCGCTGGTGCTCGGGCTGTTCGTGATCCGCCCGATCCTGACGAAACCGGCGATGGCGCCCGCGTTGCTGCCTGCCGGGACTGCCCCTGAGCCTGAGGCCTATCTGACCGGTGAAATTGCAACCGATGAGAACGGACAATTCACTTCGCTGCCGGGGCAAGCACCTGCTGGTGACGTACCGGCGCTGGCCACGCAGCAAGGGGCTGATCCGGTGGATCGGCTACGTGCGATGATCGGCGAAAAGCAGGAGGAAACCGTCGAGATCCTGCGCAGCTGGCTTGAAGAAGGGGAGGAGCGTGTCTGATGCCGATTGCTCATCTTCTTGAGGATTTCACCCTGCAAGCCGGGGGCGGCAAACTGCACCTTCTGGACGAAGATGCGCTGGAGGAGCAACGTCTGGCCGCCTTTGAGCAAGGCTACAGCGCCGGGTGGGAAGACGCGATTCAGGTGCAGGAACAAAGCCGGGGGCAGGTTTCGGCTGAACTGGCCAAATCACTTGAGGATATGTCCTTTACCTATCACGAGGCCGTCACCCGGATGACCCTGTCGCTGGAACCGATGTTTCAAAGTCTGGTGCAGGTTGTCCTGCCCGAGACGCTGGATCGAGGATTTGCCGCTCGGCTGGTGGAACAACTGGCCGACATGGCGCTCGAACAGATCGGCCAGCCGATGCAGATATTCGTACCCGCAGGTCGCACGGACGAGATCGAAGCCCTGTTGCCGCAGGATTTGTCCTCACCCACCCGCGTGATCGAGGACCCGTCGTTGGAGCCCGGACAGGCAAGGTTGCAGGTCGGAATCTCGCAGCGCGAGGTGGATTGCAGCGGCCTGCTCACCTCGGTCGCCGGGGCATTTGACGCATATGTATTTGAGGCTAAAGAGGCAGTGAACCATGAGTGATCCCCAGACCCCGAAACCGGAGAAATCCAACCCGTTCGAAGCCGTCCCGATCGAAGTCACAGTCTCGGTCGGTCGTGCGCGGCCTTTGATCCGCGATTTGCTGAACATGGGTGAAAACGCAGTGCTGACGCTGGACAAGCGGATCGAGGACCCGGTTGATTTGTATGTCGGTGATCAGCTGGTCGCCCGTGGCCTGCTGGAAGAGATGGAGGGCGATCAGGCCGGGCAACTGGCCGTGCGCCTGACCGAGATCGCGGATTTGCAGAACGGGATAGGTTGATGCGCGTTTTGCTTTGGCTGGTTATCGCGCTTGCAACCCTGTCCCCCTCGCTGGCTGCGGCGCAGGAATTGTCGCTGTCACTGAGTGAGGGGGGCTCGATCTCGGCGCGGACCATCCAGTTGATTCTGTTGATCACGGTGCTCAGCCTCGCGCCGGGGTTGGCGATCATGATTACTTGTTTTCCGTTTTTGATCACCGTCCTGGCCATCCTGCGGCAAGGCATCGGGTTGCAGCAATCTCCGCCCAACATGCTGATCGTTAGTCTGGCGATGTTCCTGACCTATTTCATCATGGAACCGGTCTTTTCCCAGGCCTGGACCACCGGCATCAAACCCATGGTCGAAGAAACGATGGAGGTTGAGCCGGCACTGGAAATCGCGATCCAACCGTTCCGCGCCTTCATGGCCGCGCGGCTGGACCCCGATACGTTCCATTCCATGGCCGCCCTGCGCCCCGACGGCGACGCTATCGCGTTGTCACCCGAGGCACCGCTGTCGATCCTGATGCCGTCCTTCATGCTATCCGAGATAGCCCGCGCCTTTCAGATCGGCTTTCTGATCTTCCTGCCGTTTCTGATCATCGACCTGGTGGTGGCGGCGGTGTTGATGTCGATGGGGATGATGATGGTGCCGCCGGCAACCGTCTCGCTGCCGTTCAAACTGGCATTTTTCGTCATCGCCGACGGGTGGTCGATGATCGCAGGCGCATTGGTGCGCAGTTACATGACCTGACCCCTTACTGCCGGGTGATCTGCAGCCGAGCCCGCAAGCCCTGATCCCCGGCCTCGAAACTGAGGGAACCGCCATGTTGTTCGGCAATCGTGGCCACGATGGTCAGGCCAAGGCCGAACCCATCCGAGGACCCGATATTGGACCCGCGGCGAAACGGGGCCATCAGCACTTCGATATCTGAAACGGACAGATCGGCCCCCTTATCCTCAACGGTGATGGTGGCCGTGCGGGCATCGGTTTCCAGCTGAACCTCGGCATGGCGGCCATACTTCAAGGCATTGTCGATGAGGTTGGTCAGCGCGCGTTTCAACGAGATTGGCCGCGCCATTACCAGCATGCGCCGTGTTTCCGGCAGCGATCCATACCCACGTCGCGACATGAAAAGCGACGGCGCGCCCTCGACTGCGACGGGAGTAATTTTCCTCAGCGTCACTGGCAGGTCCATATCCTGGTAATCGGCGACCAGAGACTCGACCAGCGCGGTCAATGAAATCTGACGGGGTTCTTCGACGCTCAACTCGGATCGCGTGTAGGTCAGGACGCTTTCGATCATGCCGGTCATCTGATCCACATCCGCCTCAAGCTTTTCGCGCAATTCGTCATCGGGGATTAGGGCGGCGCGCAGGCGGACCCGGGTGGCGGGTGTGCCCAGATCGTGACTGACCCCGGACAGAACGGTGGCGCGTTTTTCAAGCTGCGCCCGCTCGGCATCCAGATGGTCGTTCACAGCAGATACAATCTCGCGCAGTTCCGCCGGGCCATCGGCTTCATAGTTGTTCGGCCCGCCCCGGCGCTTGCGATCGCGCAGCGCGCCAGCGAACCGGGTGAAGGTATCCGAAACATTGCCAACTGAGGTCAGGATGACCGCCAGTGCCACGATCGCGGCCAGAATGGCGGGAAGGCGAAGATCGGCGGGGGCGGCCTTGCAGCCCCAGACATCTGTGCCATCCACTTGCCGCCAGTCATTGCGCCCGAACCGGGCGATCAGGATGGGTTCGCTGCAATAGGTAGCCAGCAGGCGGGTCAGGTTGCCCATCTTCTCGGCCCCGGTCTGATCGATGCGCGACAGGATATCGGACACCGGATAGACCAGCCGTTCGGACATCACCGCCAGCGTCAACTCTCGCCCGGTCAGAGGGGCGGTGTTGTCGGTCAGGATCGACAGGTTAGTGACAAAACTGCGGTCCGACAGGCCAGGCAATTGTTCGAACTGGCCCGCATCGGCCAGTTTCGCCGCCTCGGGCGACAAGGCATTGACCGTGACACCCGGCGGAGGGGTTATTCCGACCCGCAGCTCCTCGTAGACAGCAAAGCCAGCGACATAGGCGCGGGTGAGAAATTCGTCCCAGGCGCGGGCCGATGAAAACCACAGCCCGGCGGACAAAAGACCCGAGGCAAAGGCCGCCCCGGTCCAGATCCAGCCCAGGCTGCGCAGGCGCGGAGCGCGCGTTGTCATGCGCCCTCGTCCACGAACACCTCGGCGGCAAAGACATATCCGACACCGCGTTCAGTGCGCAGCATTTGTGGATCTTTAGGGTTCGCCTCGATCTTGGATCGTAGCCGCCCGACCAACATGTCGATGGCGCGGCCCTGCGCTTCGGGCTTGTCGGCGCTGCCGGTGACGTCCAGTGCGGCAGCGATCTCATCCCGGGTCAAGGGGATATGCGGATTAGCCAGCAGAACCTTCAGCAGTGCGGTTTCCCGTTGAGACAGAGAAACCAGATAGCCCTCGGGCGAGTGCACCTCGTCCCGCTTGCCGTCATAGGTCCAATCGTTGAACCGAAAGTTGCGCGTGCGGCGGCGATAAGCCAGTGACGGCGTGCGCCGGGCACGCTGCATCACCGCGCGGACACGGGCCAGCAACAACTGTGGGTTAAACGGTTTGGCGATATAGTCATCGGCACCGACCTCATACCCCGCCATGCGCTGATGATCGGCAGACAGCGCCGAGACCAGGATAATCGGCACATCCTGCTCGGCCCGCAGGCGGGCGCAGATCTCGACCCCGTTCTCATCCCCCAGCATCACGTCCAGCAGGATCAGGTCGATCCGGCCTGCAGTCAGGTGCGACCGGATTTCGTTTTCCGAACTGGCGGGCAGCGCGATGAACCCGTTCTGCTGCAGGAACTGGGTCATCATCGACCGCATCTCGGGGTCGTCATCCACCACCAGTAGTCGCGGAATGCTCACGCGGCTTGTCCTCCCAATTTCTGCTCCTCCGGTATCGTGCATTGTAACGAACGGAAACAGATTCAATGTCAACGTAACACGCTGTAACAAAAGCGGTGAATATTTGGGCGGCGACAGGATTTCGCACGGGATTAAGCGTTGCCAGATGGCATTCCGGGCGCAGTATGTCGGGCATCGCTGCGTTTGCAGTCACAAAGTTCTCAGGGAGGAGACACGTAATGAAGCGTTTTGTATTTGCCACTGCATCGACTCTGGCCGTGATGGCCGGGACGTCGGTTGTGGCCGAACCGCAGGCCGAAGTTCTGCATTGGTGGACGTCGGGTGGTGAGGCCAAGTCGGTCGCTGTATTGCAGGAAGAGTTCGCGGCCAACGGTGGCAGCTGGACCGATATGCCGGTTGCCGGTGGCGGTGGTGATGCGGCGATGACCGCGCTGCGGGCGCGTGTTCTTTCGGGCAACGCGCCGACTGCTGTTCAGCTGAAAGGTCCCGCCATTCAGGAATGGTATGAAGAGGGCGTGCTGGCCGATATCTCGAGCGTGGCCGAGGCCGAAGGCTGGGCCGACGTACTGCCTGCCTCGATCGCGGGACACATGATGTGCGAAGGCGCATGGTGCGCCGCGCCGGTGAACGTACACCGCGTCGACTGGATCTGGGCCAATGCCGACGTGCTGGCGGCAAACGGTATAGAGATGCCGACAACTTGGGATGAGTTCAACGCTGCTGCAACCAAGCTGATGGATGCCGGTGTGATCCCGCTGGCCCATGGCGGTCAGGCGTGGCAGGACGCCACCGTATTCGAAGCCGTTGTGCTGGGCATCGGTGGACCTGAATTCTACCAGAAGGCGCTGGTTGACCTGGACCCCGAGGCGCTGACCTCGGACACGATGGTTCAGGTGTTTGACCAAATGCGTATGATGCGCGGTTACGTGGATGAAAACTTCTCGGGCCGTGATTGGAACCTGGCCACTGCGATGGTCATGAACGGCGAAGCTGCCTTCCAGATCATGGGCGACTGGGCCAAGGGTGAGTTCCTGGCTGCGGGCAAGAAACCCGGCGAAGACTTCCTGTGTGCCTCGACCCCCGGCGACGGCTATCTGTATAATGTCGACAGTTTTGCCATGTTCGACGTGGACGGTGATGACAAGAAAGCCGGTCAGGACCTGCTGGCCAAGCTGATCGTGGCACCGAACTTCCAGAAAGTGTTCAACCTGAACAAGGGCTCGATCCCCGCACGCACCGACGTGGCGCTGGATGACTTTGACATCTGCGCCAACCTGTCGGCCGAAGATATGGGCTCGACCTCGGCGGCCGGTTCGCTGCTGCCGTCTTATGCGCACGGTATGGCTTTGCGCGGATCGCAGTCCGGTGCAATCACTGACGTTGTGACCGCTCACTTCAACTCGGAAATGTCCTCGGCTGACGCGGTTCAGCAACTGGCGGACGCGGTGGCCAACAGCTACTGATCCGAACCGGTTCTGCCCCTATACTGAGGGGCAGAACCTCTTTTCTCCCGGAGGAAAAAATGTCCGAATGGCTGGAAAACCACCTGCCCAAGGTGGTGCTGGCACCGTCGTTCATTGCCGTATTGATCTTTGTCTACGGCTTTATCGGATGGACGGCCTGGGTGTCACTGACCCGATCGAAACTGTTGCCGAAATACGAGATCAAGGGATTCATCCAGTATGAACGCCTGTTCGACTCGCCCCGCTGGGATACGGCAATTAACAACCTGTATATCTTTGGCGCGCTGTTCATCGTGATCGCAATGGTGCTGGGCCTGTTGCTGGCGATCCTGCTGGACCAGAAAATCCGCGTCGAAGGGGCCATTCGGACGATCTATCTGTACCCGATGGCATTGTCGATGATCGTGACCGGTACCGCGTGGAAGTGGATCCTAAACCCGGGTCTGGGCATCGAATCCATGGTGCAGGGCTGGGGATTCACAAACTTCGAATTCGACTGGCTGGTGAACCCCGATTACGCCATCTACACCATCGTGATGGCCGCCATCTGGCAAAGCTCGGGCTTCGTCATGGCGCTGTTTCTGGCCGGTTTGCGGTCGGTGGATGGTGAGATCATCAAGGCAGCCCAGGTCGATGGCATCCCCACATGGCGCATCTACACGGCGATTATCATCCCCTCGATGGCCCCGATCTTCCTGTCCGCCTTCATCGTGCTGGCGCACCTTGCGATCAAGAGCTTTGACCTTGTCATCGCCCTGACAGGTGGCGGTCCGGGTTACGCGACCGACCTGCCGGCAACCTACATGTACGCAATGGCCTTTTCGCGTGGCGATATTGGTCAGGCGGCGTCTTCCGCGATGATCATGATGCTGGTCGTCTTTGCCATCGTGGTTCCTTACCTTTACTCAGAGCTGAGGGCTAAAAATGACTGATATTTCGATGCCCCAATCCCAAACTCAAACCCGCACCCAAAGTGCCGCTGGCAAGATTGCCCTGCGCTGGTTGCTGTATGTCCTGCTGGGCCTGTTCGCGCTGTATTACCTGATGCCGCTGTTCGTGATGTTGACCACATCGCTGAAAAGCCTTGAGGAAATCCGCACCGGGTCCCTGATCTCGCTGCCTCGTGAGGTGAGCTTCGACGCCTGGAAAACCGCTTGGTCCGGTGCCTGTACCGGTATCCAGTGCGAAGGACTGCGGCCTTACTTCTGGAACTCGGTCCTGATCGCAGTGCCTGCGGTGGCCATCTCGACCCTGCTGGGCGCGCTGAATGGCTATGTTGTGGCGCAATGGCGGTTCAAAGGCGCCAACATCATCTTCTCGCTGATGCTGTTTGGTTGCTTCATCCCGTTCCAGGTTGTTCTGCTGCCGATGGCGCGTTTGCTGGGTATCATGGGCATTGCAGGTACCATTCCGGGTCTGATCTTTGTCCACGTGATCTACGGGCTGGGCTTCACCACGCTGTTTTTCCGCAACTACTATGTCACCATTCCGGCTGAGCTGACCAAGGCCGCCCGGGTTGATGGTGCGGGTTTCATGCGGATTTTCTGGTCGATCTTCCTGCCGTTGTCGCTACCCATCATCGTGGTGACCGTCATCTGGCAGTTCACGCAGATCTGGAACGACTTCCTGTTCGGCGTGTCGTTCAGCCAGGCGGGCACGCAGCCCGTGACCGTGGCGCTCAACAACATCGTAAACTCCACCACCGGCGTCAAAGAGTACAACGTCGACATGGCCGCCGCGATCATCGCGGGGCTGCCGACACTGCTCGTCTATGTCGTCGCCGGTAAGTATTTCATCCGCGGTCTGACCGCTGGCTCAGTGAAGGGATAAGACCCATGGCTCCCATCCTTGATATCAACAAACTCTACAAGAACTACGGCGCGACCGAGATTCTGAAGGACATCAACATCTCGATCGAACCGGGCGATTTCCTGGTGCTGGTCGGCCCCTCGGGCTGTGGCAAGTCCACCCTGCTGAACTGTATTGCAGGGCTAGAGGAAATCACCGGCGGCACCCTGTCCATCGGTGGCAACGACATGACCCATGTCAGCCCCAAGGACCGCGACATCGCGATGGTGTTCCAATCCTACGCCCTGTACCCGACCATGACCGTGGCCAAGAACATCACCTTCGGGATGAAGGTGCGCGGGGTTGATCAGGCGACGCAGGACGCCAAGTTGAAAGAGGTTGCCCAACTGCTGCAGATCGAGCCGCTGCTGAACCGCCGCCCCAGCCAATTGTCGGGTGGTCAGCGTCAGCGTGTGGCGATGGGCCGGGCGCTGGTGCGTGATCCCAAGCTGTTCCTGTTTGACGAGCCGCTGTCGAACCTCGACGCCAAGCTGCGGGTCGAGATGCGGACTGAGATCAAGAAACTGCACCAGACGCTGGATGCTTCAATCGTCTATGTGACCCATGACCAGATCGAGGCGATGACGTTGGCGACCAAAATTGTGGTTCTGAAAGGCGGCATCGTACAGCAGATCGGCACCCCGGCCGAGATCTATAACAATCCGGCCAACCTGTTTGTGGCAGACTTCATGGGCTCGCCCGCGATGAACCTGATCCCGGCGCAGGCGACCAAGAATGGCTCGGGCACAGAGATCGCCATCGCGCGTGAAACCGGTGATACGCTGGTGCTGAAAGATTCCCGTGATCTGTCGCTGCCCAAGGACGTGATCCTTGGTCTGCGTCCCGAAGATATCGCCGAGGCCGGCTTCCGCGCCGGTGCGGGCGTGCAAGAGGCCGAATGTCTGGTGGATATGGTCGAACCCGCCGGGGCCGACACCTATGTGGTGTCAGAACTGGGCGGCAAGCAGGTCACTGCGCGTCTGCACGCGGAAACCAGCGCGCAGGCCGGCAGGATGCTAAACCTCGCTTTCGACATGAGTAAAGTGTCCTACTTTGCCAAGGAAACCGGTGAGCGGCTGAACTAAACGAAAAAACGCCGCGCGAACCCAATCGCGCGGCGCTTTTTTAACTTGCGAACAGGGTCAGCTGACCCTGTTCTGCTTCATGTCCTTGATCAGACGATTCAGATCGCCGCCTCGCGCGTCCAGCATCGCGCCGATCTCGGTCCTTTCGGTCAGCAGCATATTCACCCCCTCGATGAACATGTTGAAGAACTTGTCGCGGCCCGACTTGTCCGAAACAAGGAATGTCACCTCGAACGGAGACGAACCCTGCAGCTTGACCGAGGTGCGTACTTCGTAGCCTGCCTTGATCTTGCGGGCATTGCGCACGGTAACCTGGCCGCCGATGAATTCACGGAAGCGACGGCCATATTTGTTCGAGATATAGTCCTGAAACGCCTTGGTGAACTGCTTGATTTGCGACGGGTTGGCCGAGCGGCCATCGGCCCCCAGCACATAGCGCGCCATGATCGGCACATCGGCGTATTGCACGAAGATCTTTTCGAAATCGCGGATCATCGCTTTTTCGGACTTGCCCGAGGCGATCACGCGGTTGATCTCGTCAACGACACTAACAACCAGTGCCTTTGCGCTGGCTTCAGTCTGGGCAAAGGCGGGAAGGGCGGTCAGCATCACACCGGCCAGGCCAGTGGCGATAAAATTGCGTCTGTTCAGATGATTACTCGGCATAGGGGTCCTCGTAGGGGTCTAGGTAGGGGTCCCTGACTGGGTCGGTCCCGGTTTCAGCATAGGGGTCGTCATAAAGACCCAGATAGGCTTCCTCATCGTCCCGTGCCAGTTCGAAGCGGCGGTTCTGGATGAAAATTGTCCGTGCCTGCGCATAGCTATCGGCGCTTTCGTAAAGAATCGAGTCGACCGTATCCGAAAACCGGCCCCGATCACCCATTCGGCGCACAACTTCGGCATAGACACCGATGTTATCGACCGGGCGGGTGGGGCTGAAGTTGATCGGGTTAGAAAACAGGTTAACCACAACGCCGATCGCATCCCGCTGCGTCGACGGACCATAGAACGGCAGTTCGACATAAGCACCTTCGCCAACGCCCCAGACGTGAAGGGTTTCGCCAAAATCGGTATCCACCGGCGGCAGGTTCAATTCATCGGCGGGGGATGACAGGCCCACGCCGCCCACTGTCATGTTGATGACGAACCGCAGCAGAGCGTTACCGGATTGCTTGGGGTTACCCTGAAGCAGATAGTCCAGCGCCTGTCCGGGCAGCGTCAGGTTTTCAGCGAAGTTACTGAAACTGGTCACCATCGGATCCGGAACGATCTTTACGTACCCTTTCGAGGCCGGGCGGAAAAGAAAGCGGTCAACACCGAGGTTGAATTTGTGAATGCCCCGGTTGTTTCTTTCATAGGGATCGAAAACTTCGCTTGGTGGGGTGCCTTCTGGTGGCCGCGTAGCGCAGGCGCTTAGAACTGCCATCAGGGGCAGAACGATCAGGTATTTCAGGCGGGGTCTGCTCAACACGGTCTTTGCCACTCCAAACCTTTCGGGTTCGTTTGCCCGAACTATCAATCAATACTGCCTATGGCCACATAGAGCGGCCCAATCCGACGTCACATATACGTTCCAAAACACGTATGAAACAGATAGCGTTTAACCCGCCCGACGGGCTGAGGTAAAGCGGCACCGCTTCAACTGTTCGGAATAAGAAGAGTTACGCCCACCTTTCGGGCACGTCCATCCCCGTTTTCAGGCTTTCCGAACCTGACCTTCCCGGTTAGCTTCGCCGCGACTCAAGATTTGGAGGAACCCTCATGAGCATCGCAGCGAAACTGGAAAGCCTCGGCGTCACCCTGCCGGATGCGCCCGCACCGGCGGCCAACTACGTGCCTTTCGTACGGGTCGGCAACATCGTTTATGTGTCGGGCCAGATTTCCAAAGACGAAAATCTGATCACCGGCAAGCTGGGCGACAACATGGAGGTTGAGGCTGGCGCAGCAGCGGCTAAGGTCTGCGCCATCAACCTGCTGGCCCAGGTCAAGGCGGCTTGCGACGGTGATATCGAAAAACTGGTGCGGGTGATCAAGCTGACCGGTTTCGTGAACTCGACCGCCGATTTCACCGCGCAACCGCAGGTGATCAATGGCGCGTCCGATTTCCTGGTCGAAGCTCTGGGTGATGCCGGTCGCCATTCCCGTTCCGCCGTAAGCGCCGCAGCACTGCCTCTGGGCGTGGCCGTCGAAATCGAAGGTATTTTCGAGGTCCAATGACACCGTCCTTGCCTTCCGTGTTCCTGCAGACCCCGCTTGCGCATCGGGCGTTGCATGACAAATCGGACAGCCGCCCGGAAAACAGCCGGGCGGCCATTCGGGCTGCGGTCGAGGCCGGGTACGGGATCGAGATTGATCTGCAACGGAGCTCGGACTACCGGGCGATGGTGTTTCATGACTATGACATGACGCGCCTGACCGGGCAGTCCGGCCCAATTCAGCAGGTCACGGCGGCGCAGGCGAAGGCCACCCAATTGCTACACGCAGATGACGGCATTCCGACGCTGGACGAGGTGTTGGAGATGGTCGGCGGCAAGGTGCCACTGCTGATCGAATTCAAGGATCAGGATGGCGCGATGGGAACCGATGTCGGCCCGCTTGAGGCGGACGCGGTGCGGGCATTGCAGGGCTATGACGGGCCAGTGGCGCTGATGTCGTTCAACCCCAATTCCGTGGCCGAGTTGGCACGCCTTGCGCCGCACCTGCCGCGCGGCATCGTGACCTGCTCGTATCAGCCCAAGGTCGAACTGTTGCCGAAAAAGGTATGCGATCACCTGCGCGACATCCCGGATTTCGACCGGGTCGGCGCCAGTTTCATCAGCCATGAGGTTGCCGATCTGTCCCGCCCCCGCGTGGCTGAACTGAAAGCGCGTGGTGTGCCGGTCCTGTGCTGGACGGTGCGGTCGCCCGAACAAGAGGCACAGGCCCGCGAGGTTGCCGACAATGTGACCTTCGAGGGGTATTTGGCCCGGCGTGCGGGTTGAACCCTTCCCCCACCGTCACAGATAAAGACCAGACGCGGAGGGCACATGGATCAGGCGCAAATCGAAGTTCAGGTTCTGGGATCGCTGTCGCAGATTTCTGCCGAGGATTGGGACAGTTGCGCCTGCCCCGAGGCCTCCGATGGCGGCCGGCCGCTGGACCCGTTCACCACCCATCGGTTCCTGTCGGCGCTGGAAAACAGCGGCTCGGTCGGGCGTGGCACCGGCTGGCAACCGCAATACCTGACCGCCTATCTGGACGGGATGCTGATCGGCGCGGCCCCGATGTATGCCAAGTCGCACAGTCAGGGCGAATATATCTTCGACCACAACTGGGCCCATGCCTACGAAAACGCAGGGGGGCGGTACTATCCCAAGCTGCAGATCGCCGTACCCTTCACTCCCGCAACAGGGCGGCGCTTTCTGGTGCGGCCGGGATACGAGGCGGTGGGTATGTCGGCGCTGGTGCAAGGCGCGGTGCAACTGGCCGCAGACAACCGTGTGTCGTCGCTGCACGCCACCTTCTGTACCGAGGGTGAGGCCATCGCCGGTGAACAGATGGGCCTGATGCTGCGCACCTCGCAGCAGTTTCACTGGCTCAATGACGCCTACTCGGACTTTAACGGGTTTCTGACCGCGCTTTCGTCGCGCAAACGCAAGAATATCCGCAAGGAACGGGCGCAGGCCTGCGGGTTCGGCGGTGAGATTCGCACGTTGACCGGAGACCAGTTGCGGCCGGAGCATTGGGATGCCTTCTGGCGGTTCTATCAGGACACCGGGTCGCGCAAATGGGGTATGCCGTACCTGACCCGTCAGTTCTTTGATATCTCTCAGGAAACCATGGCGGATGACATGGCCTTGGTGCTGGCGGAACGCGACGGCTATCCGATTGCCGGGGCGCTGAATTTCATCGGGCGCGAAACTCTGTTTGGCCGCTATTGGGGCTGTGTTGAACATCACCCCTGCCTGCATTTCGAATTGTGCTACTATAGGGCGATTGATTTTGCCATTGCCCAAGGCCTGACCCGGGTTGAAGCGGGCGCGCAAGGTGAACACAAGCTGGCACGAGGCTATTTGCCTACGCGCACGCATAGCTTGCATTGGGTCGGTGACCCCGGTTTTGCCGATGCGATTCGAAAATATCTGGACGCCGAGGCCGCCGCAGTGGGAGAAGAGATCGAGATTCTGACGGAATACGGTCCGTTCAGGAAATTGAACCCGGAGGAACAGCAATGACCGAACTCTTGTCGCCCGAGACCCGCGGCCCGCTGCTGGACCCGCTGTTCGAAAATGGCTGGACCATGGTTGAAGGCCGGGATGCGATCACCAAGACCTTTATTTTCGAGGATTTCGTCCACGCTTTTGGCTGGATGACGCAGGTGGCGATATTTGCCGAGAAATGGAACCACCACCCCGAATGGTCGAATGTTTACCGCACGGTCGAGGTGACGCTGGCCACCCATGACGTGGGCGGCCTGTCGGCGCTGGACGCCAAGCTGGCACGAAAGATGGACAGTCTCTGCTAGCGGTTGCCCTCACCGACACCACCTGCCAATGCGGCGGTTACGCCCATTTGCTCGAATTCAGCGGGGGTAACGGTACCGTCACTGACGTCGATGTCACGGGGAATGCGCGTTGTCCGGTTCCCGATCTGACGCACACTGCGCGCGGCCGGGTTAATGTCCAGACAACGATTGTTATAACAGGTCAGCCCCGATGTACTGATTTGAATGCGCGGCTGCCCATCTGGCCCGGTAACCACCGGGGCCTGAGGTACGTCACAGGCCGCAAGCAGGCCTATAAGGCCAACACAAACCCATCTGTTCATCGCATGCTCCTGTCTATGCGGGTCAGCCCCGCCGCTTGCGGGGCTGCAGGCACTTAATCCAACTGACCGTTCCCATCCTTGTCGGCAGATGAGAAGTCTTCATTCATCTGCGCGTCGTATTCTGCACGGGAGATAAAGCTATCGTTGTTACGGTCAACGTCTTGAAACTGCTTAATGTCCAGAAACGGTTTGGCCTCGTCCAATCCCAGCGTACCGTTCTTGTCGTCGTCCATCTCCTGAAACGCATAGTCGGAAAAGGCGTCGAACTCGTCTTTTGACAGGAAACCGTCATTATTTGCGTCGATGGCCTTCAACTCGTTTTCATGCAGCTCAGCAACAGTTTCAGCCGAGGCGGCACCGGCCAGCAAAACAGCCGCAGCGATAATAAGTCCACGTGTCATTCCGATTCTCCTCAGCATGCAAATCTGTTGCCTTCAATGGCACCAGCGGCTGCACCTGCCGCTGTCAGGATAGACTGGCCTGACCCGCCACCGAACTGGTTGCCGATAGCCCCGCCGATCAGCGCGCCACCTAAAGACCCGCTGAGGCAGGCAATCTCATGCTGGCGTGCCGCCTGTTGTTGCGGGGTGGGGGCCGGGCCGCAGGCGGCCAATGCCCCCGCAGAACCGAGCAAGAGTGTAATGATCTTCAGTTTCATCAAACAAACTCCCTGATTGTATTATTCAAATATTGGCAAATCAGGGCGTTGCATCAAGTTAAATGGGCGTCATGGCCCCGAGGTCACCCGGGGCCAAGCGTTATCAGATCACGTCCAGCAGGCCCTCACCTGCCGAAATCTCGCAGGCACCGGGGTTTTCTTCCAGATTTAAGGCGGTGACTTTGCCGTCCTCAACCAGCATGGCATAGCGTTTGGATCGTGCGATCAACCCAACGGGCGGAGCGTCGAAATCCATACCGATGGCCTTGGTGAACTCGGATGCAGGGTCGCCCAGCATGGTCAGGCCGGCCTCGGCGGCGCCGGTGGCCTCGCCCCACGCCTGCATCACAAAGGGGTCGTTAACCGAGACGCAGATGATCTCATCAACGCCTTTGGCGGCGAACTGGTCCTTGGTGCGCATGAAGCTGGGCACATGGGCCGAATGGCATGTTGGGGTGAAAGCACCAGGCACTGCAAAAATCACCACTTTGCGCCCTTTGGTCTTGTCTGAAATCCGCACCTCTTCCGGGCCGTCCGCACCCATTTGGGTCAGTGTGGCATCGGGCAGCATATCACCTGTTGAAATCATTTTTAGCTCCTGTCGTTTGGATTTGCAGAGTCGGGCTTAGCCGCAATATAGGTGGTCGTGTGGATGAGACCACGGGAATTCGACACGGTGGGAGGAACATGAGCCATATTGTCGTGATCGGTGCGGGACAGGCGGGGTCTTCGCTTGTCGCCAGGCTACGCAAGGACGGGTTTGACGGGGATATCACCCTGATCGGGGCCGAGCCGCATTTGCCTTATCAGCGCCCGCCGCTGTCCAAGGCCTATCTGCTGGGCGAGATGGAACTGGAGCGCCTGTTCCTGCGGCCCGAGAGTTTCTATGCCGAGAACAACATTGCCCTGCGTCTAGGGCAGCGAGTGACGGCGATTGACCCTCAGGCCAAGACCGTGACCGTAGGGGATGATGTTATTTCTTACGACGAACTGGCGCTGACCACTGGGTCTGACCCGCGTTATCTGCCTGCGGCCATTGGTGGTGATTTGGAAGGCGTGCACGTGGTGCGCGATCTGGCCCATATCGACGAGATGGAGCCCCGCGTGACAGACGGCGCGCGCGCGCTGATCGTCGGTGGCGGCTATATCGGGCTTGAGGCCGCAGCGGTTTGTGCCAAGCGTGGGGTCAATGTGACCTTGGCCGAGATGGCCGACCGTATCCTGCAAAGGGTCGCTGCCCCCGAGACCAGTGACTACTTCCGCGCGCTGCATACCGAATACGGCGCCGATATCCGCGAAGGCGTCGGGCTGGATCGATTGGTCGGTGAAAACGGCAAGGTCGTTGGAGCGGTTTTGACCGATGGAACCGAGTTGCAGGTCGATTTCGTTGTGGTTGGCGTCGGTATCGCCCCCGCGACTCAACTGGCCGAGATGGCGGGGCTTGAGCTGGACAACGGCATCAAGACCGACGCCCATGGCCGTACATCTGACCCGTCGATCTGGGCCGCAGGCGATTGCGCCTCTTTCCCGCATGGCGAAGGGCGCATCCGTTTGGAAAGCGTGCCGAACGCGATCGATCAGGCCGAGATCGTGGCCCAGAACATGCTGGGCGCGGCCAAGGATTATGTGGCGACGCCGTGGTTCTGGTCGGATCAGTATGACGTCAAACTGCAGATTGCGGGTCTGAACACCGGATATGACCGCGTGGTGACCCGTCAGGGCGAAGGGCAGACCGTTTCTTTCTGGTATTACAGGGGTGATCAGCTGATTGCAGTAGACGCGATGAATGACCCGCGCGCCTATATGGTCGGCAAACGCCTGATCGAATCCGGTAAAACCGCCGATCCTGCCATCGTGGCCGACGCGAGCGCGGACCTGAAGCCGCTGCTCAAAGCGTGAGGATCATCGCCGGAGAGTTCCGAGGCCGCGCCTTGGCCCCGGTCGGTAAGGGGGATGCGGGCGCACATTTGCGCCCCACCACCGATCGTATACGCGAAAGCCTGTTCAACGTGCTCAGCCATCAGATCGACTTTGACGGGCTGCGCGTGCTGGACCTGTTTGCGGGCACTGGCGCGCTGGGGCTTGAGGCGCTGTCGCGCGGCGCGGCGCATGCGACCTTTGTGGATGACGGCCGTGTGGCACAAGGCCTGATCCGCAAGAATATCGACCTGACTCGCAGTGCCGACCGCACCGACCTGATCCGCCGCGATGCCACGCGGCTGGGTGAAAACTCGGGCGCGCCCTATGATCTGATCTTTCTGGACCCGCCTTACGGCAAGTCTATGGGGCAAAAGGCTATTGCGGCACTGTCGCAGGGCTGGATTGCCGACGATGCCCTGCTTGTGTGGGAAGAAAACGCCCCGATGCAACCGCCCGAGGGGTTCACTCTGCAAGACAGCCGTAAATACGGAGACACGCATATCACCCTGATGTGGAGCAGCGTCCGGGATGCATGATCTGGTCATCTTTGATTGCGATGGCGTTCTGGTCGACAGTGAGCCGCTGTCCAATCAGGTGATGGTCGCCAATCTGGCCCGGCACGGCTTGTCTCTGACGGCGGACGAGTGCCACAGAATTTTTACCGGCAAAACCATGCCGGAAGTTCAGGATATCGCTCGCGATCTGGGGGCTGATCTGCCCGCGAACTGGATCGCGGAATTTGATGCCGAAACCGATGCCCATCTTCGCCAGGGTGTGCCTTTGGTTCCCGGAGTATTGGAACTGCTGAACCTCCTGGACGAACGCGGTGTGCCTTTCTGCGTTGCCTCCAATGGCGGGCCTGACAAAATGCGGGTCACGCTGGGGCAGAACGGCCTTTGGGATCGATTCAAGGACGTGATGTTCTCGGCCTACACATTAGGTGTTGGCAAGCCCGACCCGACAATGTTTCTGACGGCGGCGAAACACTTCGGCGCCTCGCGGCCGGTGGTCATCGAAGACAGCGCCAGCGGGGTAACTGCCGCAATCCGCGCCAATATGCGCTGCCTGGCCTATGCGCCGCATGGGGGTGGCGAACAGCTGGCCGATCTTGGGGCCGAAGTGTTTACCGATATGGCTCAGGTTCCGGGGCTTTTGAGGATTTAGTCAGGACGTGATAGTCTTCGGGGTATGGACCGCGCCCTGACACACCCTTTTTGGACTGTTCCGCAGGAAACCGACGCAACAACGGGACCCAAGCGGAAACCCACACGCGCGCCGGTATTCATCCAAGACGCTGTGACGCCATGGGGGCAGGAAACTCTGCTGCTGAAACTGATGCGTGATCAGGCAGCTGATCAGGAGGAGTAGGTCGGGTGAAACTTGTCACCTGGTGACAGGGTAAAAATCTCGACCCCATCTGCCGTCACACCGACCGAATGTTCGAACTGCGCCGACAGCGACTTGTCGCGGGTCACGGCCGTCCAGTCATCGGCCAGCGTTTTTGTCTCGGGGCGGCCCAGATTCACCATCGGTTCGATGGTAAAGAACATGCCCTCTTCCAGAACCGCGCCGGTGCCCGGACGGCCATAGTGCAGAACGTTCGGCGGCGCGTGGAACACCCGGCCCAGACCGTGGCCGCAGAAGTCGCGAACAACGCTCATCCGGTGCGCCTCGACATAGGCCTGAATGGCATGGCCGATATCGCCGAAGGTGTTACCCGGCTTGACCATCTCGATACCCTTGAAAAGGGCGTCGTGAGTCACCTGGATCAGACGCTCGGCCTTGCGGGGCAGTTTGCCTGCCACATACATCCGCGACGTGTCGCCGAACCAGCCGTCAACGATGACGGTGACGTCGATATTCAGGATATCGCCATCCTTCAGCCGCTTGTCGCCGGGGATACCGTGGCAGACCACGTGATTGACGCTGATGCAGCTGGCATGCTGATAGCCCTTGTACCCGATCGTTGCCGAGGTTGCGCCCGCGTCTTCAACCATCTGAGTGATCAGCCCGTCAATCGCGCCGGTGGTCTGGCCGGGAAAGACGTGATCGGCAATGTCATCCAGAATCCGCGCGGCCAAGGCCCCTGCCGCGTGCATACCGGCAAAGTCACCCTGTTCATAGATGCGGATACCGTCCTTGGTCAGACGGCCACGATGTTCCTTCATGGATGCGAGGCTCCAAATGTTTCGCGCAGCATTCCTTTTACGCTGCTTGTGCAGAAAGTACCAGAGGGCGTCGGGTCGCAAGGTCAGAACGGCCCCGTACGAGGTCCGATCGCATGTAGACCCTCAGTTAATAATAAACTAGCACAAGGCAAGTCCGGGCGAGGACAAGAAACAGAGTAGGGCAGGCAGATGCAAAGAAAAGCTGACCAGTTGAGGGCCGAGATCGCCAGCATCAGCGAACTTCTCAAAACCGGGCGACCGGATCGTGCGTTCAAACGGGCCGCCAAAGCTGCCAAGAAATGGCCAAAAGTCGCGGCCCTGCCAAGACTTGCAGGCATCAGCGCAGTGCAGCAGCAAAAGCCCAAGCTGGCCCAGACGCATTTCGAACAGGCCTGGCGGCTGGACCCCGGAAATGCCGAGTTGACGCAGAATTATGCGCTCAGCTTGGTGCAGGGTGGCGATCCCGCCGATGCACTGGCGTTTCTGGACAAGATCGCTGCGCGTGGCCCGTTCAGCCCCGCCCTGCAGTTCATCCGAGCGCTGGCCCTGTTGCAAGAGCAGCAACCGGAACAGGCGCTGGCCGATGTCGAGCAGGTTTTGAGTCGCGAACCTGTCAATCCGAATGCACAGATTCTGAAGGCGGATATTTTGGATTCGATGCACCGGTGGGAAGACGCCGTTGACGTGCTGACGGCGCTGGTCAAGAAACAGCCGAAATCCCTGCCCGGCCTTTTGCGGCTGACCAGATCGCAACTGGGGCTGGGGCAATTGGGCGACGTTCTGAAAAACGTGCGCGCCGCTCTTGTGTTGGCACCGGGGCATCCTGAAGCGCTCGAAATTATGGCCGGGCTGCCGAACCTCACTTTTGACGATATCGCCACGTTGCAGGTCCAGATTTCCGGATCGCTTGAACGTGGCCCTGCGGCCAACCCGGAGGATGAAGTGAAACTGCGGTTTGCTGCGGCAAATCTGGCGCGCCGGCAAAAGAATACGAAACAGGAAATGCAGCATCTGGCCGAAGCCCATAAGCTGCAGCGCAGTCGGTTCGAGGCGTGGGAGGAACGCAGCGCGAAAGATTGCGTCAGACGGTTGGCGGCCCCTTTGCCTGCTGCGAATTCTGGGGAAGCCGCAGGTCGTCCTCGGCCGATTTTCGTGGTGGGTCTACCCCGGTCCGGTACAACATTGGTAGAGCGTATTCTGGCCCGTCATTCCACCGCACAGGGGCTGGGTGAACTTGCGTCTGTCAACCAATGGGCTCGACAAGCCGAAGCGCAACCGGTGGAATGGCGCGCTGCAAACAAGCTGGCTGACTATTACGTCGCAAAGCTGCCCAAACTTGCCGGGGACGCCGAGGCTTTTGTCGACAAAGCGCCCGGAAACTATGCCTTTCTGGGTGAGATTGCGCAGGCTTTCCCCGATGCGGTGATCCTTAATGTGCTGCGCGACCCGCGCGATGTTGCCCTGTCCATGTGGCGCTCGAATTTCGGAGCGGGCGGGCTGTACTATACCCATGACCTGAGATGGATGGCGGCTGAGGCCAACCGGTATCAGCGCTATATGCGCCACTGGCACAAGGTTTTGCCAGGGCGCATTCACGATATCCGATATGAGGCTCTGGTGGGCAATTTGCAGGAAACGACCGAAGAACTGGCGCGGATTTGCGGTCTAGCGTTCGAGGACACCATGCTGACCCCGGACCAATCTGCGAATGCGATCAGAACGGCCAGTAATCTGCAGGCCCGACAGCCGGTGAACACAGCCTCGATCGGAGGTTGGCAGGCTGTGGCGGATCAGTTAGAGCCATTTGTGCAGGGGTTGGATGCCGATCTGTGGCCGGAATTGGTTGGCACAAATTCATAGAATGAAACACCGGGCACTTTTCCCGATTAGGCTGCCGCACGCTTGATTTGCGGAAAAGTTTTCTCGAACGGGCAAGGCTGCATTCCACTATCGCAGAAGTAATGCTCTGACATAGATGTGACTTCAAGCAATTGGTCTGTCGGAAACTGTTACACCGTCTGGCGATATCCGAGTCCCATAAACCAGCCGCTCCACTCCTTTCGCCTGCGCGGTATCGAAAGCTGCCGCATAAGTCGGGTCTATATCGAAGGCCAGCGTAAACCGGTCGCAATCGGTGCGCTGTACCAGATACAGCATGATCGCCCGGTGCCCTTGCGCTGCCATTGTTGCCAGCTCGCCCAAATGTTTGGTGCCACGGGCAGTGACGCTGTCGGGGAATTCGGCCAGACCGGGTTGACGGGACAGGGTGACGCTTTTGACCTCGACATAGGCGTCCGGCAGGTTGGGTTGGGTCAGCAAAAAGTCGATGCGGCTGTTTTCACCGTATTTCACCTCGGGGCGAACGGTTTCATAGGCGGCCAGTTCGGGGATTTCACGCGCCTCCAGCGCGGCGCGCAACGCCCGGTTCGGGACCGAGGTATCGACCCCGGTGAAATGCCCGTTTTCATGATCAACCAGCCGCCAGCCGTATTTCAGCTTTTTCTTCGGGTCGTCATTGGGTTCAAGCCAGATTTTCTCACCCGGTTCGGCCAGTCCCATCATCGAACCCGGATTGGCGCAATGGGCGGTGACCTTGCGCCCGTCCTCCAGCGTGCAATCGGCCAGAAAGCGTTTGTAGCGGCGGATCAGGCGGGCGGGGACAAGGGGGGTTTCAAATCGCATGTCTCAGGGCCTATACCTGCCCTAACGGTCGATCAAGAGGGGGCACGCGCCATGGCAAATCCAACCGCTGCAATGCTGGTGATCGGGGATGAGATCCTCTCGGGCCGGACCCGCGACGCGAATATGCACTATCTGGCCGGGGAACTGAGCAAACATGGTATCGACCTGAAAGAGGTGCGGATCGTTAGCGATGATGCCCTGGCGATTGAGGCGGCGGTTAAGGCACTGTCCGAGGGCCACGACCATGTGTTTACCAGCGGCGGCATCGGCCCGACTCATGACGACATCACTGCCGACTGCATTGCGCGCGCCTTTGAGGCGCAGATCGACATTCGCGACGATGCCCGTGCGCTGCTGCAAACGCATTATGACAAATCCGGGCTGGAGTTGAACGAGGCCCGCCTGCGCATGGCGCGCATTCCGGACGGGGCGGTGCTGATCGACAATCCGGTCTCGACCGCGCCGGGGTTCACCATTGAGAATGTGCATGTGATGGCCGGGGTGCCGTCGGTGTTTCAGGCGATGGTCGCAAGTGTATTGCCCGGCCTGACCGGGGGCAGCCCTTTGCTGTCGCAAACTCTGCGGGTGGACCGGGGTGAAGGCGATATTGCTGCCACTCTGTCCGCGTTGGCGGATGACTTCGCGGATCTGTCCATCGGGTGTTATCCGTTTCAGGTCAACGGGGTCTTTGGCGCTAACGTCGTGGTGCGCGGTACCGATGGCGCGCGCATCGATGCCGCCACCACCCGGCTTGCGAAAGAGCTTGAACTGTGAGCGTCAACTGGGCCGACATCGTTGACGGCACATGGCCTGCCGCGCGGTATGAGCGGCTGGGACCGTTTCAATTGCGTCAGGGGCAGGGCGGTGGGTCTCGTGTATCTGCAACCAATGCGCTGGGCCCAGCAAGCGAGGCAGATATCGACGCCGCCGAGGGTGCGATGCAGGCGACGGGGCAAAAGCGCATCTTCTGTCTGCGCCCGGGGGACGAGGCGCTGGACGCGCAACTGGCCGCGCGCGGCTATCAGGTTCTGGACCCGGTCAATATCTATGCCTGCCCTGTTGGTCATCTGACGGACACTCCGATCCCCGGCGTCACAGTGTTCCTCACGCCCGAGCCACTTGCGATCATGCGCGAGATCTGGGCGAAAGGCGGCATAGGCCCAGAGCGTGTGGCGGTGATGGAGCGTGCAAAGGGTCCCAAAACCGGCCTGCTGCTACGCCACACTGATCAGCCTGCCGGGACCGGGTTTGTTGCAATGCATAATGGGGTCGCGATGGTGCACGCACTGGAAATCCTGCCCGATCACCGCCGTCAGGGTCAGGGTGGCTGGGCCATGCGCGCCGCAGCCTTCTGGGCGCGGGACAACGGGGCAGGCACGCTCAGCGTGATCTGCACCAAGGAAAACGCCGGAGCCAACGGGCTTTATCGCACGCTCGGGATGGAGATTGTAGGCGAATATCACTACCGTCAGCTTGTTTAAGGAGAAAGCCCGACGTGACTGACCAAACCGCCCCCACTGCGCTGGACCTGCCGATGGTGGACCCGCTGCCACCCGAGACGCAGAAATACTTTGATATCTGTGTGGAGAAACTGGGCTTTGTACCGAACGTCCTGCGGGCCTATGCCTTTGATATCGACAAGCTGAACGCCTTCACCGCGACGTATAACGACCTGATGCTGGGCGACAGCGGCCTCAGCAAGCTGGAACGTGAGATGATCGCGGTGGTAGTATCGGCGATCAACAAGTGCTTTTACTGTCTGGTGGCCCATGGCGCGGCAGTGCGGCAATTGTCGGGTGACCCGCAGCTAGGCGAGATGCTGGTGATGAATTACCGCGTCGCGCCCCTGGACACGCGCCAGCGGGCGATGCTGGACTTTGCCGCCAAGATGACCACCGCCAGCACCCAGATTGAGGAACCTGACCGTCAGCGCCTGCGGGATGTAGGGTTCACCGATCGTGACATCTGGGACATCGCCAACGTGACCGGCTTTTTCAACATGTCGAACCGGGTTGCCAGTGCCACGGCGATGGTTCCGAACGACCAATACCACGCGCAAGCCCGATGATCCGCTTTGCCTCACTGATCCTGTTGATGTTGGCCGGGCAGGGGGTTGCGCAGGACCTGACGCTGCCTTCGGGCGCCCGTCAGCTAAGCGAACGGGTCAGCCCATTGGATAGCTATGACCTGCCCACTGGCCCGTTTGCCGATGGCACCCTGCCCGTGCGACAGGTTGAGGGGCGGGTCGAGCGTATCACCTGGCGTTTGCAGTCGGGGTCCAGTACGACACTGCAACTGCTGGCCCCACTGCGTGATCAGATCATTGCGCAGGGCTATGAGGTGTTGTTCGAATGTGAGGCCGCTAAGTGCGGTGGGTTTGATTTCCGGTTCGACACCGAAGTTGTCCCGACCCCGGACATGTATGTGGCGATACAGGACTATCGCTTTTTGTCAGCCTCGCGCGGTGACGATGTGCTAAGCCTGCTGGTCAGCCGCAACCCGCCCAGCGGGTACATTCAGTTGATCCGGGTCTCTCCGGTTGACGCAGAGGCCCCGCCTCCGCTGGTAATCGAGGAAACGGTCAGCCAGTCGGGTGGCCTGCTTACAGCCTTGACGCAGAACGGACATGTGATTCTTGACGACCTGCATTTCCGAACCGGTGAAATAACATTGGGTGAAGGCCCGTTTGCCTCGCTTGAGGTGATCGCAGGGTATCTGGCCGACAACCCCGGCGTTCGAATGGCGCTGGTGGGCCATACGGACGACACCGGCGCGTTGGACGCCAATATCTCGGTCAGCACTGGTCGGGCGCAAGCAGTGCGGGTCCGCCTGATCGAAGCGCATGGCGTTGCCGCAGACCGGCTCGAAGCGCGCGGCATTGGGTATCTGGCCCCGCTGACGTCGAACGCCACGCCCGAAGGCCGCGACCTGAATCGCCGGGTCGAGGCGGTTTTGCTGGTCAATTGACCCTAGTGAAATAGGTCAGGCAGGCGAACCGATCGAATACGAAAGGAGTTCACATGCCCGAGCAGACACCAACGCCACAGGCATTGATCATTGGCGCGGGGGCCGGACTGTCGGCCTCGTTCGCGCGAGCATTGGCGCAGGGTGGATACGCTGTGCATCTAACGGCTCGCAACGTGTCGGATCTGGAAACTTTGGCCGCCGAGACCGGCGCGACCTTGCATGAGTTGGATGGAACCGACGCGCAGGGCGTGGCGGCGCTGGTTGCCGACTTGCCGGGTGAATTGCGGGTTGCGTGCTATAACCCCTCGGCCCGGCAACGCGGCCCGATCACCGAGCTTGATCCGGAAACTGTCCGCAAGGCGGTAGAAGTCACCGCGCACGGGGCCTTTCTGCTGGGCCAGGCCGCTGCCCGCCGTATGTTGGAACAGCCGATGCGCGACAACCGTCGGGGTACGATCCTGTTCACCGGTGCCTCGGCCGGGGTCAGGGGCTTCCCGCTGTCAGCACCGTTTGCCATGGGCAAGTTCGCTCAGCGCGGTCTGGCGCAATCCATGGCCCGCGAACTGCACCCCAGAGGCATCCATGTGGCTTGGGTCAACATCGACGGCGGTATCCGCAACCCGAACCGGGGTGAGAGTGCCGACACGCCCGACGCCATGCTGGACCCGGACGCTATCGCGCGGGAATACATGCATTTGATTCGTCAGGATCGGTCCGCCTGGAGCGATGAACTGACCCTGCGCCCGTGGGTCGAACGGTTCTGAGCGGACAAAAAAAGACCCGCACAGATGCGCGGGCCGTTGAGGTTCACTGGGGGAGATATTACCACTCCATCGGGCCTTTTTCGTTGAGGGCCTCGACAAGAAAATCAATGAAAGCCCGCACCTTGGGCTGCGTAAAGCGCCCGGGCGGGTAGACGGCATAGATGCCTTGAACTTCATCCGGCAACGACGGCATTGCATCCAGAACCAAGCCGGATTTCAGGGCGTCTGCATACAGGTAGCTGGGCAGATACGCGATCCCCAGCCCCGAGATGGCCGCATTCAACAAGGACTGCCCGTCATTCACGCTTAGCCAGCCAGCAGTGCGAACTTGTCTCTTTTCGCCGGATGGCGCGGTCAGTTTCCAGACATTGCCCGATGATTGGCTGGAGTAATGCAGCAACTTGTGTTCGTTGAGGTCGTCGATCTTCTGCGGACGTCCGAATTTCTCGATATAGCTGGGCGCGGCGACCATCCGTTTCACGGTCTCGGTCAGCTTGCGCGCGCGCAGAGTACTGTCCTCCAGCTCGCCGATTCGCACGGCCACGTCGAACCCTTCAGAGATCAGTTCCACATAGCGATTGTTCAGAACCATGTTGACCGTGATATCCGGATAGGCGGCCAAGAAATCCGACAGAACCGGAGACAGATGATTCACGCCGAAATCTGTCGCCACGCTGATCCGCAGCAGTCCCGAGGGGGCGGACTGCATAGAGGTCACCAAAGCGTCAGCTTCACCTGCATCATTCAAGACGCGGCGCGCTCGGTCGTAGTAGGCCAGCCCGATTTCGGTGGGCGAAACGCGGCGCGTTGTGCGGTTCAGCAGCCGTGCGCCCAGCCGTGCTTCAAGGCTGGACACGTGCTTTGACACGGCCGACTTAGAGATGCCCATCTTTTTGGCTGCATCGGTGAATCCACCCTGGTCTACCACATTGGCAAAGGCTTCCATTTCGGTAAGTCGATCCATACTCGTTCCCCGGGTGCTTATTCTTTGCATCACTTTGGTTTCCAATCTGGGCGGAAACTGGGCAGACATGGGATAATATCAGGGATTTAAATCAGATCGTTTGCAGATGGGAAACGCGGAAACAATGGTTTCCCGCACCACCGCAGAGCCTGCAAGGCAAGGAGTTTCGGTGTTCCCACCCGAATGTGCTAGGATGAGAATGGCAAATTTGTGACCACGGAGGAGATCATGAAAGCCATACTTGCCCTAGCTGTGCTGTGCCTGTCCGCAACCGTTGCGCTGGCCGGAGGCGAAACCCCGTCCAACCCTGATGCGAAGGTTTATTTCGTGAACCTGTCCGAAGGGGACACCGTTCAATCCCCAGTCACAGTGGTCTTTGGCCTCAGCAACATGGGCGTAGCCCCCGCCGGGACTGAGAAGGAAAACACCGGTCATCACCACCTGCTGATCGACCGGCCGCCACTGGGTGAAGGGGAAGATGGCGCGGATGAACTGGCCAACGGCCTCCCCTCGGACGACAACCATCTGCATTTCGGTGGGGGTCAAACCGAGGTGACGCTGGATCTGGCCCCCGGTGAGCATACGCTGCAACTGGTGCTGGGTGATGCGGGCCACGTGCCGCATTCCACGCCGATTGTGTCCGAGGTGATTACGATTACGGTGGAATAGCCACCGAAACCGCCCGAAAAGCCGGTTTACAATAATCTGAATGTCGGAAACTCTGCTCCCAACCGAAGGGGGGCAGAATGACGCCAGAGTTTTTCCTTACATCCTTGATTGTCGTGCTTTTGCCGGGAACCGGGGTCATCTACACATTGGCCGTTGGCCTGGGGCGCGGGTTTCGCGCCAGTCTTGCTGCTTCGGCGGGATGCACACTGGGGATCATCCCGGCAGCTTTGGCCAGCATCATCGGGCTTGCAGCTCTTTTGCATACCAGTGCGCTGGCGTTTCAGGTCATCAAGTATCTGGGTGTCCTCTACCTGTTCTACATGGCCTGGGGGATCGTCAAAGAAGGCGGAGCCATGGAGGTCAACGCCGAAAAATCCTCGGCAGGCCATCTCAAGATTGCGGCGACCGGGACATTGATCAATGTTCTGAACCCCAAACTATCTTTGTTTTTTCTGGCGTTCCTGCCTCAGTTTCTGCCTGCAGGCACGGCAAATGCCGGTTTGGAACTGGCCAAGATGGCCGCCGCCTTCATGGCGATGACCTTTGTGGTGTTTGTCGGATACGGCGCCTGCGCAGCCCTTGCACGGGACTACGTCCTTCGCAGACCATCCGTGATGGCCTGGATCAAACGATGTTTCGCGACAGCATTCGGTGCGTTGGGCGTCAAGCTGGCGCTGTCTGAGTGATCAGAGGGAAGCCGCCAACCTTGTGCCCTGATTGATCGCCCGTTTCGCGTCCAGTTCCGCCGCCACATCCGCACCGCCGATCACATGCGGAGTAACCCCGCGTTCGATCAGCGCATCTGCTAGGCTGCGCTCGGAAACCTGACCGGAACACAGAACGATTGTATCTGCATTGATTACAGTGGGATCGGCACGCTCTTCACCAAAGCTGATATGCAGGCCGTCGTCGTCGATGCGTTCGTAATTTACGCCGCCTACGAAGTTGACGTCCTTCATCTTCAGCGTTGCACGGTGAATCCAGCCGGTCGTCTTGCCCAGCCCCTTGCCATGCGCCTGTTTCTTACGTTGCAGCAACGTGACGTCTCGCGCGGGGGCTGCGGGTTGCGGACCTTCTGGTGCAAGGCCCGAGCGGTGCTGTGCAGGATCGGTCACGCCCCATTCCTTCATCCAAGCGGGCAGGTCGGTGGTGATGCTGTGGCCGTTCTCCAGTAGGAATTCGGATACGTCGAACCCAATGCCGCCCGCGCCGATAACGGCGACGGACTTGCCGACCTCGGCCTTGTCGCGTAGCACGTCGATATAGTTGATGACGTTGTCACGGTCCTGCCCTGGAATCTGTGGATCGCGGGGGGTGACGCCGGTGGCGATGATCACCTCGTCAAAACCGATCAGGTCGTCAGCGCTGACCTCGCGGTTCAGCTCCACCTTGACGCCCAGATCGGCCATCATAGTGCGGTACCAGTCGACCAGCCCCCAGAATTCTTCCTTGCCCGGCACCTGTTTGGCCATGTTCAGCTGACCGCCGATCTCAATGGCGCGGTCGAACAAGGTCACGTCATGGCCGCGCTGGGCGGCGGTCATCGCGGTGGACAGGCCAGCCGGACCGGCGCCAACAATGGCGACCGTCTTCGGCGTCTCGGCTTTGCCGATTTCCAATTCGGTCTCATGGCAGGCGCGTGGGTTTACAAGGCACGAGGTCAGCTTGCCGCTGAACGTGTGATCCAGACAGGCCTGGTTGCATGCGATACACGGCGCGATCTGCGCGGATTGACCGGCAATCGCCTTGTTCACGAAATCAGCATCGGCCAGCATCGGACGGGCCAGCGACACCATGTCGGCGCAGCCGGTGGACAGAACCTCTTCGGCGACTTCGGGCGTATTGATCCGGTTCGAGGTGATCACCGGGATGCCAACTTTGCCCATCAGCTTTTTCGTCACCCAGGCAAAGGCCGCGCGCGGCACGCTGGTGGCGATGGTGGGAATCCGAGCTTCATGCCAACCAATGCCGGTGTTGATAATCGTGGCCCCGGCCTGTTCGATCCGCTGGGCCAGTTCCACAACCTCTTCATGGGTCGAGCCATTGGGAATCAGATCGATCATCGACAGGCGGTAGATGATGATGAAATCGGTGCCCACGGCCTCACGCGTGCGGCGTACCACTTCGATCGGCAGGCGCATCCGGTTTTCATAGGACCCGCCCCAGCGATCCTCACGCTTGTTGGTATGGGTTACGAGGAACTGGTTCAGGAAATACCCCTCGGACCCCATGATCTCGACCCCGTCATAGCCTGCCTTCTGGGCCAGAACGGCGGCGTTGACGATATCGCTGATCTGCTTCTCGATCCCGTCCTCATCCAGCTCATTCGGCGGAAAGGGTGAGATCGGGGATTTCACCGGGCTGGGCGCCACGCATTTCGGACCATAGGCATAACGCCCCGCGTGTAGGATCTGCATGGCGATCTTGCCGCCCGCCTCATGCACGCGCTGGGTCACGATCGAGTGGTTCGCGACCTCTGTGTCATTGGTCATCATCGACGCGCCGGGCAGGACCGAGCCTTCAAGGTTCGGGCCAATCCCACCCGTTACCATCAGCGCAACACCGCCACGGGCCCGGGCCGCATAGAATTCGGCCACGCGGTTCCAGTCGCCGGTCTCTTCCAGCCCCGTATGCATCGAGCCCATCAGGACGCGGTTTTTCAACGTGGTAAAGCCCAGATCCAGCGGGGCCAGCATGTTTGGGTACGCAGTCATGGCGAACTCTCCCTCCCGATTCTTAGGTGCTAGATTGACGTTCGCGTCATCTTTGTCACGTGGAACCTAACGTCACACCCTTTGCTGTTCTTGAGCGGCTTGATACAGAGTTTCCAGAGCAAAGTACGAGGCCGCGCATGACCCCCGAAGAAATCGCCAAACTGCCCTATCGCCCCTGCGTCGGGTTGATGCTGATGAACGCCGAGGGCAAGATTTTCGTCGGCCAGCGCAATGATCGCCACGCGGATGCCTGGCAGATGCCTCAGGGCGGCGTGGACAAGGGCGAAGCCCCTCGCGATGCGGCCCTGCGTGAGTTGTGGGAAGAAACCGGAGTGACCGCCGATCTGGTCGAGGTCGTGGCAGAAACCGACGGTTGGCTGCCCTATGATCTGCCCCACGACATCGTCCCAAAAATCTGGAAAGGCCGCTATCGTGGGCAGGAACAGAAATGGTTCCTGCTGCGCTTCACCGGCCGCGACGATCAGATCAATATCGAAACCGCCCACCCGGAGTTCACCCGCTGGAAATGGCAGGAACCCGGTAAACTGATCGAAGAAATCGTGCCGTTCAAACGCGACGTGTATGAGCTGGTGGTCGAAGCTTTTGCTGATTACTTAGGCTGAAGGTTGCGTGCGAACCCATCTGGTTTGAACCGCACATGTGCGTCCTGTCCCGCTTTGTCCAAGTCGTATAGTTCCGGCTGGGACTGCAGATAGTGCCGCCAAGTCTTATCTTTCTGTTCGCTGATCTTGACCCCATGTTGCCGGTGCATCTTTGCCCCCAAAATGGTCAGACGCATACCTGCGCCGTTTTTGCTGTTGGCGGCAATAATCTTTTGAATTTGTTGATCCATCTCGGTTGTTTTGACGCTTTCGTTCGTCTCCGGTTTTGACTTTGTTGAAGAACTCAATTCAAAGAACTGCGAACAGGAGCATCGAACGTTCGCTGGAGTTTTTGCCTCACCCACGCCAATGGTCGTGCCACCGTACTCGCGTAGCCGCCGATGCAGGTGGACGAAATCGCCGTCCGAACTTGCGATGATTAAGGTGTCGATGTTCTGGCGCAAAGCCAACTCGATCGCGTCGATAGCCAGCATTAGGTCGGTGGCGTTCTTGCCGGTACCGCTGTGGATCAGGTGAAAGCTGCTCGCATCATGCCAAAGTGAATTTTGCTGCGCGTTCATATAGACCCTTGCAATGTCAACGCGCCCGTTTTGCTGACCGGTCTTGAGAATTTCATCGCAATGGGTTGCGCTGATATTGTCTCCATCGACCAACTCGGCCACCCGTTTTTTCATTCGTTAAATGTCTCCTTGTTCAATGCGATTTTCCTAGTGTCATTTTGAGGCGAAATTTTGACCCCTGCCGCGCCAATCACTCCACGACAACTTGCCGTGAGGGGGCGTGGTTTGGGGTCTGGTAGCCTTCTAGCTTGGTGGGCATGAAAGACTCTGCTCACGCCCAATTCACCATTGTTCCCGCCGGACGCTCGTTCAAAGGCAAAGACCAGCGCGCACCGTTGCGTGATGGGCTGCAAAGCTGTGGTGAATACGGCGCAGGCCAGACGGCGGGGCGGTTCTATCCCATCGCCTGCGTCGCGCTTGAGGTCACCCAGCGCTGTAATCTGGACTGCACGCTCTGTTACCTCTCGGACCGGGCTGAGATGACCTATGATCCGCCGCTCTCGGTGCTGTTTGCGCGGCTGGCGACGATCCGCAGCCACTACGGCACCGGGGTTTCGGTGCAACTGACCGGGGGAGACCCGACCTTGCGCAAGGTTGAAAACCTTGTAGCGCTGTGCCGCGAGATTCGCCGATTGGGGATGCGGTCCTGCCTGATGACCAACGGCATCCGCGCCAGCCGGGCGATGCTGACACGACTGGCGGCGGCGGGGCTGGACGATGTGGCCTTTCACGTCGACATGACGCAGGAACGCAAAGGGTTCCACAGCGAGGTTGAACTGAACACTGTCCGTCGCGCCTATATCCGCCGGGTCCGCGGGCTGGGGCTGCGCATTCTGTTCAACACCACGGTTTTTGGAGGCAATTTCGAGGACCTGAAGGCGCTTGCCAGATTCCTGCGGGATTGTCCCGAGGTCGCCTTTGTCTCGTTTCAGATGCAGGCCGATACCGGGCGCGGCGTCCTGCGTGCGCGGCCGGATGCGATTACGCAGGACAGCGTGGCCCGAGCGGTCGAGGCGGGGTATGAGACGCCGCTGCATTTTAGCGCGGCCGCCGTGGGGCATTCCAAATGCAACCGTTACGCCAGTGTTGTCACGGCCGGAGGGCGTGCAGTTTCGCTGCTATCGAACCAGCCACTGGTGAATAAAGTGATCGCAGCTCTGGAAGACGTTGACGACAAGCAGGACGCCTATATCCGTATCCGCCCCACGCTGCGTCGTGCGATCCGCCGTTACCCTTTGCTGGCGTTACGAGCGCTGGGACAACTGGTTTTCAGCGTGGCGCGTCTGGGGCCGGGGCTGTTGCGCGGCCCGGTGCGGCGGCAAGCAGTATTTATTCACAACTTTATGGCGGCCGATGATCTAGAGGAGGACCGTTGCGCGTCGTGTGTGTTCATGGTGGCCACAGCGAACGGCCCCTTATCGATGTGCGTGCACAACGCGCAGCGTGATCTTCACCTAACTAGCCCGGACCGGATTGATGACCCCACCGGGCCGAGCTGGTGGAATGCAGCCGTGCCGCGTCTGTCACGGCAGGCGAACCTGCCTGATCTAAACGACCCGGCCTTGGCGCCGCTCAAACGGCTGAAGGGGCAGATGCGGGTCCTGCGCCGGAACGAGAAGGACGCGTCATGAAAAAGCTGTTGATTCTGATGTTGTTGCCTTTGCTGGCTGCCTGCTCCAGCGTCGAGCGTCTGGCCTTGCCTGCACCCGAAGTGTTGCCGGGACAAACTCTGACCCAGTTCGCGTCTGTGCCGGGTCATCAGGTCGATCACCGGATGTGGAGCGCCTTCCTCTCCCGCTATGTCGCGCCGGATACCCGAGGTGTAAACCGAGTGGCGTATGGGGAGGTGACCCAGGCGGATCGGGTGCGGCTGGACAGGTATCTGGCCGATCTGCAATCTGTAGACCCGATGCGGCTGACCCGTGATCAACAGCTGGCGTACTGGATCAACCTCTACAACGCCGTGACGGTAAGTGTCGTTCTTGAAAACTACCCCGTCGACTCGATCCGTGACATCAAGGACGGCCCGCTGTCCATCGGACCTTGGAGCCGTCCGTTGGTAGAGGTTATGGGTCAGAAGTTGAGCCTGAACGACCTAGAACACCGCATTATCCGACCTGTGTTCGATGAGCCGCGCATCCACTATGCGTTGAACTGTGCTGCCGTGGGGTGCCCGAACCTGATGGATCGCGCCTGGCAGGCTGAAACCTTGGAGCGTGACTTTACGGCCGCTGAACACGCCTATGTCAATGACCCGCGCGGGGTCCGGTTCGATGAGAATGGCGGGTTAATTCTGTCAAAAATCTACATCTGGTTCCGTGAGGACTTTGGCCCGAACGAGAAGGCACTTCTGCTCAGTATCCAGAAGTCAGCAGACCCAGAACTACGCGCGCTACTCAAAGAGGCCCAACGCGTAAAAGCCTATAGATACAACTGGGCCTTGAACGATGCGCGACCTTAGAGATCAGTATTCAGGGCGATTCTTGCTGCAGTCTCTGCGTGTTGGCCAGTAAAATGGGTCAATATGTCCGCTCAAAACAAGGAATACCGGGTGGTTTTGTGTACTTTCCAGTCGCCTCAAACGAAAATAACAAAAGATTTATGTGAGTTGAAAACTTTTTGCTGCAATCTCGGCCTAAATATGGCAACCTTAGCTAAACTTTGCACCATGTTAAAAAGTAGAGGATAGTAATGAGTTTGCTGAGGATTTGTAAAGTTGCCGCTGTAGCGGTTACCTTAACAGCAGGATCCGCATACGCGTCGACGGTGAACTTCTTGGTCGGAGCGGGTTCAGGTACAACTTCAACATCAAATTGTTATAATTGTGATATTACCATTACACCGAATGGTGGGCTGATTGGTTCGGCTTTCTCGCTTGGTGTTGGTGAGACAGAGCGTTTGGCACTATTTGATGTAGAGCTAGGCCTTGAACACTCGAGGTTTGCATTCGGAGCATTCACTGTAGATACGACGCTGGAATTTACCTCTCCTGGCGGATCAGTATTTAGTGAGGGAGATGGTGGATTCGCGAACTTCCTTGGGTTCATTACCCTTGGTGCTTTGGAATGGCAGCAGAACGTCTTCAACATTGCTTTTGGAAACGGTGGTATCTACACCGTCACCCTTGAACAAGGTGTCGATTTGATCTTGGGGAACTCCCGCACAATCTATGCCGATGTGACTCTGGATGTCGCACCGGTTCCACTGCCCGCACCGTTCCTGCTTCTTTTGGGCGGCATTGGTGGTTTGGGTGTGCTGCGACTGCGCCAAAGGAAATCAGCATTGCCCGCATAGGGTCAATCACCTGGAACAAGTTGTACAGCAGTTAACCGTAAGTGGTTAGCTGCTGTTTTTTTTTGGACAGGGGATTTCAGAGGCGATTGAGCTCACCCAAAAGCTGCGCTTTGGTTTTCAAGCTTCAACCCGAATTGGGTGATCTACTCTGAGATTTTGAGCCAGTTTTAGGCACGTATGAAACGACCACCGCAGCGGATTAGTTGCCAAGCTCGGTCCGGGCGCCCACTCACTTACAGCAGTCCAGCGTCGCGCAGCAATTCCTGCATGTTCGCTTCGGGCCGCGGGCCGATATGGCTGATGACCTCGCGGGCGCAGACATTGCCGATCTTGGCGCAAGTCTCGTAATCGCGGCCCGTCGCCATGCCAAACAGAAACCCGGCGGCGAACTGATCGCCCGCACCGGTTGCGTCCACCGGCACCACCTTTTCCACCGGCACATCGATACGCTGATCTTCATATAAAACGGTCACACCGTCGCCCGAGCGGGTGCAGACGACCAAGGGGCAAATCTCGGCGGTTTTGACCAGTGCTTCTTCCAGATCGTCGGTTTCGAACAGCGACTTGATCTCGGCCTCGTTTCCGATGACAAAATCCAGCTCATTCTCGATCAGCAGCAGGAAATCGACCCGGTGACGTTCGACGCAGAACGGGTCGGAAATGGCGATACCGGCCTTGCCGCCGCCCTTATGGCAATTGCGCGCGGCCTCAAGGAACGCAGCCTTGCCCTTTTCCTTGTCGAACAGATAGCCTTCAAGGAACATGATCTGGCTGTTGCCCGCCACGTCCGAGGACACATCGGCCGAGGACAGCTCGGACGAAATGCCCAGATAGGTGTTCATCGACCGCTCGCCATCAGGCGAAACAAAAATCATCGAACGCGAGGTTGGCAGTTCCCCACCTGGAACCGGAGGGTTCACGAAATCAACACCATCCTCGTTCATCGCATCCGCGTAGAACCGGCCCAGGGCGTCGTCATGCACGCGTCCGATGAACGCCGCGTCCAGACCCAGCGCACCGGCCCCGGCAATGGTGTTGGCCACGGACCCGCCCGGCGTCTGCACCCGGCCCTCCATCGAAGCATACAGAACTTCGCCGCGTTCCTGCTCGATCAGTTGCATGATGCCTTTTTCGATCCCCATCAGTTCCAGGAAACTGTCATCGGCTTGAGAAATAACGTCCACAACGGCATTGCCGATGCCAACAAGCTGGTAGGTTTTCATAAGTTCTTGTCCTCAAATTCGCAGAGATCGCGGATGATACAGGTGCCACACATGGGTTTGCGGGCTTTGCAGTGATAGCGGCCATGCAGGATCAGCCAGTGATGTGCATGGAGCTGGAAGTCGGTTGGAATATTGTCCTCGATGGCGCGTTCGACCGCATCCACGTTTTTGCCTGGACAAATGCCCGAGCGGTTGCCCACGCGAAAGATATGGGTGTCCACTGCCTGCGCCGGATAGTGCCACCACATGTTCAGCACTACATTGGCCGTCTTACGCCCGACCCCCGGCAGCGATTGCAGCGCGGCGCGGGAGTTGGGAACCTTGCCGTCGTAGTCTTCGACTAGTATGCGGCTCAGTTTGATGACGTTCTTGGCCTTTTGCCGAAACAGACCGATGGTCTTGATATGTTCGATCAAGCCCTCTTCGCCCAAATCCAGCATCTTTTGGGGCGTGTCAGCGATCTTGAACAGCTCTTTGGTGGCTTTGTTCACGCCCGCATCGGTCGCCTGCGCCGAAAGTGCCACAGCCACGACCAGAGTATAGACGTTTACATGGTCCAACTCGCCCTTTGGTTCGGGGTCGGCCTCGTGAAAACGGGTAAAGATCTCGCGGATCTTGTGATATCCAAGTTGTTTTGCCATCCGGGCCTTAATGCCGCCCGTGAGGCCGTGACACAAGCCCAAAGCCATTGCGCATGTTCCGGGTCGCGGGGACGTAACCGGCGCGCTATGTTTAATCCCAGACAAAGAGGTGAGAGACATGAACGTCCAGACCCCCGAAAGTGGCTATCATTATAACGTCATGCGGCGCGCGATCGAGCTGATCGATCAGGGCGGCGAGAGCCTCAGCCTTGAGGAGCTGGCCCGTCAGATGGACATGAGCCCGGCCCATTTCCAGCGCCTGTTCTCACGCTGGACCGGTGTGTCACCGAAACGGTATCAGCAATACCTGACGCTGGGCCACGCCAAGGCGCTGCTGCGGGAACGGTTCACCACGCTAGAAACGGCGCATAACGTCGGCTTGTCCGGCAGTGGCCGCCTGCACGATCTGTTCCTGAAATGGGAATCCATGAGCCCCGGCGAATACGCCCGCAAAGGCGCAGACCTGACGATCTATTGGGGCTGGTTCGAAAGCCCCTTTGGCCCGGCGCTGGTTATGGGCACCGACAAAGGTATCTGCGGCATGGCCTTCGGTGCCGAAACCGGTGAAGAAGAGGCGATGGAGGATATGCTTTCGCGCTGGCCGCAGGCGGAATTCGTCGAGGACCCGATGCGCCTGCGCCCCTGGGTGCTGAGCGCTTTCGGATCGGTCAGCGACCGGCTAGAACCAACGCCGCTGTACCTGATCGGTTCACCCTTGCAGATCAAAGTATGGGAGGCGCTGATGCATATCCCATCCGGTCAGGTGACGACCTATTCCGAGATCGCGGAACGGGTGGGTTCGCCGCAGGCGGTGCGTGCCGTGGGGACAGCGGTCGGGCGCAACCCGGTCAGTTGGCTGATCCCATGCCACCGGGCGCTGCGCAAATCCGGCGGCTTAGGAGGGTATCACTGGGGCCTGCCTGTCAAACGCGCTATGCTGGCCTATGAAGCTGCTCAGGCGGATGCCTGAGACATAGAGCGAGGCACCGTCAGGTGCCTCACAACTGGATAAGGTTATTCCGCGGCCCAGCCGCCGACGGCTTTGACTTCCAGAAAATCTTCCAAGCCCCAAACGCCACCTTCACGCCCGTTCCCGGACTGTTTCATCCCTCCGAACGGAGAACCTGCGCTGCGCGACTGTCCGTTCATCTCAACCATGCCGGACCGCAACACCCGCGCCATTCGATTGGCACGGGCGCCGTCCTGCGTCTGGACATAGTTGGTTAGGCCATAGGGAGTGTCATTGGCGATCTCAACGGCCTCTTCCTCGGTGTCGAAGGGGATCATGGTCAGGACCGGGCCAAAGATTTCCTCACGGGCGATGGTCATCTGGTTGTTGGCATCAGCAAAAACCGTGGGGCGCACGTAATAACCCTTGTTTAGACCTTCGGGCCGTCCGGTGCCGCCCGCAACCAGACGGGCGCCTTCGTCGATGCCTTTCTGGATCAGGTCTTGAATCTTGGTCCACTGCACCTCGTTCACCACCGGTCCGATATGGCGACCTTCCTCTAGCGCTGGTCCAACCTTGACCATGTCTGCCACCTCGGCTGCTGTCTCAACCGCCTGATCATAAATCGGGCGTTGGACCAGCATCCGGCTGGGGGCATTACAGCTTTGGCCGGTATTCTGCATCATGTGCAGCACGCCGCGTTTGACGGCCTTTTCATCGGCATCGGCAAAGATCACATTTGCGCCCTTGCCACCCAGTTCCAGATGCACTTTCTTCAGTGTCTCGGCTGCGTTCTTGGAAATTGCAGTGCCTGCGCGGGTTGATCCGGTAAAGCTGACCATATCCACATCAGGATGCGCCGACAGGTGCGATCCGACGCCGACCCCATCGCCGTTCACCAGATTGAATACACCTGGCGGAAAGCCGGCCTCATCCATCATCTCGGCAAAGATCATCGCGTTCAGCGGGCTTTGTTCCGAGGGTTTGAGTACCATGGTGCATCCCGCAATCGCTGCCGCGCCGACCTTGAGCGTGATCTGGTTCATTGGCCAGTTCCATGGCGTGATCAGGGCAGCGACGCCGACGGCCTCAAAGATGATACGGTCATTGGGGGCGTGGTCACCCAGAGGGCGATCGAATTGAAAGGCCTTGGCGGCGCGGATGAAGTTCTTCAAGTGATACATCCCGGCGCCAGACTGTGCGGTCCGCGACAGGTCCAGCGGCGCGCCCATCTCAAGCGACATCGCCTGCGCCAGGTCCTCGGATCGTGTCTGGTAAATCTCGACCAGCTTCTCGACCAGCGCGATCCGCTCTGCGACCGGAGTGGCCATCCAGCCGGGCAGTGCGGCCTTGGCAGCGGCGACGGCGGCGTCCGTGTCCGCCTGTGCGCCCAGAGAGATCACGGCGCAGGGCTCCTCGGTTGAGGGGTTGATCACTTCGAAGTCATTGGCCGCCGACGGGGCGACCCACTGACCGTTGATGTAGAAATCGCGTTTTTCGATCATGGTGCATCCTCCTGTGCGAACCGTCTAAACCCGGTGTGTCGGGGCCACTCTGGCACTGGCGCTGGGGCGCGGCAAGCTGTAATTTGATCAAATTATTTAATGGCCCAAAATGGTTTAACAATTGCGCAAAGTGTTTAGGTTGACGACAACCGACTCGGATTTTTCACAGGAGAGGAGATTTACCATGGGTTTGCGTATCAACGATACAGTTCCGAATTTCACAGCAGAAACGGATCAGGGCACCATTCAGTTCCACGACTGGATAGGCGACAGCTGGGCCATCCTGTTCTCGCACCCCAAGGATTTCACTCCGGTCTGCACCACCGAATTCTCGGCCGTGGCACAACTGAACGACGAATGGGCGGCGCGCGGCACCAAGGTGATCGGTGTGTCGGTAGACGGGGTCGAAGACCACAAGAAGTGGAAAAAAGACATCGAAGAATACGGTAAGGCCAATCCGGGCTTCCCGATCATCGCCGACGATGGTCTGGCCGTTTCCAAAGCCTTCGATATGCTGCCCGCCGAGGCTTATCTGCCCGATGGCCGTACGCCCGCGGACAGTGCCACGGTGCGGTCGGTCTTTATCATTGGGCCGGACAAGCAGTTGAAACTGTCGATGACCTATCCGATGACCGTGGGCCGGAATTTTGCCGAAATTCTGCGGGCGCTGGACGGGTTGCAGATGTCGGCCAAAGGTGTGGCGACACCTGCCAACTGGGTGCCGGGTGAGGATGTGATCATCCCGCCTGCGGTATCGAATGAAGAAGCGAAAGAGAAGTTCGGCGAGTTTGAGACGATCTTCCCCTATCTGCGCAAGACCAAGGCACCGTCATAAGTCGGAACCGGGTCAGGGGGGCTACCTGCCCCCCACATCGCGCCTCAGGCGCGTTTCTCTTCGAAAGTGTTTTCAGGACGCTAAAGTAGTGCATGCCCCCGTGCATTGAGCACGGGAACATGGGGAGAAGAGAAAACTGGAGGAAAACTCTTTCCTCTGTGCACTCAAAACCCGTAGCGCAGGCCGACGTTGACGCTGAATGCGTCGATATCGTCTTCGACCGTACCGGTCGAAACACCATTGGGGGCTAGTCGTTCGGATGAGACGTCGAACGCGCGGGAATAGCGAGTGTCTAACGTCAGCGCCACGTTCGAATCGATTTCATACGCAACACCGGCGATGACTTGCGCCGCAAAGTTCGTGTCGCTGCCGTCCAGCGAAACTCCGGGGCCATAGGCGAAATCCACATCAGAATAGGTAGCCCCCAGACCCAGACCGACATATGGGGTGAAGGCTCCGGCCTGTTTGAAATCAACCAGAACATTCGCAAATAGCGAAGTCTGCGCGACGTCGCCCGAGATGTTGCCTTCGGCTGCCGGACCATTGCCCGAGAAATTTACGCCATCCACGTCGCCTTCGCGATAGGACAGCTCCAATTCAACTCGCGTTCCGATCTGGTTGTTGGACCATTGAGGAATTTCAGTCCCCACCGCGATCCCAAGCCCATAGCCGGTGTCGAAATCCGTATCCACCGACTGAGATGATCTGTTGACAGTTCCGCTGAAGTCGCTGTCCTGCAACTGGCTGAAACCGGCGTAGCCCTGAAAATACAGACCTTCCGGCAAGCTTTGTGCGGCCAACCCCGATGCGCTGATCGTCAAGGCAGCCGAAGCCAAAATGAGACGCGTAACCATAACCATGTCCTTTGTTCCGAATTTGGTATGGCGCACATGTGGGCGAAGCTGGCGAGAAAGAAAGGCGCAGGACACTCACTTCGATTCACGGGTTTTTGGGAAGGTGTGAGTGAATAATCACGGCCAGAAAACTCAGGTGAAAAAAGGATGGTTTCTGGGGTTGGTTGGTCAAATTCAGGAACGTTTCCTGAAAGTTCTGAGGACCGTAAAGCATCCTATAAAGCTAATTAATCAGCAGGGCCTCAGGTCAACTACGGGGATGGCGTCTGATAGGTTGGGTGTTTCCGCGTAGTTCCGCCAACGGTCGAAATTGGCTGGCTGCGAACTCGGGCGTCATTGCGCTATGACCTGTGAATATGTGCTATTGCAAACAGTCCGCATCGGGAAAAAAGGGCACAAGTTCAGAAAACGGGCGAAACATGGTAGGATGTCTAAGGCGGGCGTAGCTACAGGCCGGACAATCAGAAACATCGGGCATTCAGACTGTGTACCACAGGAGAACACGATGGCATTTACAGATTGGTACGTTGAAGGCGAAGCTTTTGGAAACTGCGTTTGCGGATATGCCTGCCCCTGCCAGTTCGAGGAATTACCGACACACGGCCATTGCCGTGGGTTCGAAGTGCTTGAAATCGCCAAGGGTCATTTTGGGGATGTTGACCTTGAGGGAACGAAGGCAGCGTTAATTTATGCCTGGCCCGGTCCGATCTTTGAAGGCGGAGGAGAGATGCAGGTGATCATTGATCCCAGTGCCTCGGACGCGCAGCGCGCAGCGCTGGAAAAGGTATTTCACGGCGAAGAGACAGAAGAAATGGCGACCCATTGGTATGTCTTCCGTGCGATGTGCGAAACCGTGCACGAAACCCTGTATGTGCCGATTGAATTCGAAATGGACATGGAAGGTCGAACGGCCAAAGTCGTTATCGGTGATGTTCTGCAATCTACCGGCGAACCTATTCAAGCGCCTCATGGCGGTGGGCCGCATCGTGTCCGGATCGACATTCCGGGTGGCATCGAATTCACTCTGGCAGAGATTGGTAGCGCATCGACCAAAGCAAATGCGGCTATAACGCTGGATCTGAAGGACAGCTATGGCCAGTGGCACATCATGAAGCACGGGCCATCCGGGGTGGCACACTGACGGGGATCAGGCCTCGCCGAAATCCACCAGAACCGGGGCTGTATCATAGATGATCCGGACGGATTTGAACCTGCTTTGATCGCCGGTCAGTTCAAACAGGTCGACGCATTCGATCGTCTCGGGGTGACCGTCCCGAATGGTGCGCGTGTAATTGAAATGCACTGCCATCTGAGGCGCGCCGGATGTATCTGCAAAGGTGTTCTTATGAACGGTTGACCGGTCGCTCGTGATGTTCATGACGTTTGTGTAGAAGTCTCGTGCCGGTTGCTTGCCCGATATCGGAGAGATCGCCGTGGCATCCTCAGCAAACAAACTTAGCATCATGGCCAGATCGCCGCTTTCGATGGCTTGCAGGTATTGCCGCGCCAGTTCATCCATTTGGTTTTTGTTAGACATCACCAACCCTCCTGCTGGGCGGCACTGTACCATAAAAAAGGCCCCGGTGGTTCACCGGGGCCTTCATCATTTGAGAGAGGAACAGATTACTCTGCGCTTTCCTCTTTCTTTTCTTTCTTCTCGGGAACGATCTCTTCGCCGGTTTCCTGATCGACGACTTTCATCGACAGGCGGACCTTGCCGCGATCGTCAAAGCCCAGAAGCTTGACTTTCACTTCCTGACCTTCCTTCAGAACATCCGACGGATGGTTCAGACGGCGGTTTTCGATCTGGGACACGTGCACCAGACCGTCGCGCTTGCCAAAGAAGTTCACGAAGGCACCGAAGTCGACGATCTTGACCACTTTACCGGTGTAGATCTGACCTTCTTCCGGCTCGGCCACGATCGAATAGATCATGTCATAGGCCTTCTTGATCGATTCACCATCCGGCGAGGCGATTTTGATGACGCCGTCGTCGTTGATGTCGACCTTGGCACCCGAGGTTTCCACGATCTCGCGGATGACCTTACCGCCCGAGCCGATCACTTCGCGGATCTTGTCGGTGGGGATGTTCATGGTTTCGATGCGCGGGGCGTGGACCGAGAATTCGTTGGTCTCGGAGAGCGCCTTGCCCATCTCACCCAGAATGTGCATCCGGCCTTCTTTGGCCTGTGCCAGAGCGGTTTCCATGATCTGCGGCGTGATGCCTGCGACCTTGATGTCCATCTGCAGCGAGGTGATGCCGTTTTCGGTACCTGCCACTTTGAAGTCCATGTCACCCAGGTGGTCTTCGTCACCCAGGATGTCGGTCAGAACAGCATATTCACCGTCATCTTCCAGGATCAGACCCATGGCCACACCGGCAACCGGTGCTTTCAGCGGAACACCCGCGTCCATCATCGACAGCGAACCGCCGCAGACAGAGGCCATCGAGCTTGAGCCGTTGGATTCAGTGATCTCCGACACCACGCGAACGGTGTAGGGGAAATCTGTCGGTGCGGGTAGAACAGCCTGCAACGCACGCCATGCCAGCTTGCCGTGGCCGATTTCGCGACGACCGGGCGAACCAACGCGGCCAACTTCACCAACCGAATACGGAGGGAAGTTGTAGTGCAGCAGGAAGTTCGATTTGAAGTTGCCGTGCAGCGCGTCGATGAACTGCTCATCGTCACCGGTGCCCAGCGTGGTAACGGCCAGCGCCTGAGTTTCACCACGGGTGAACAGGGCGGAACCGTGCGTACGCGGCAGCAGTGAGGTTTCGGCTTCGATGGCACGAACATCGGTGGTCGAGCGACCGTCGATGCGCTTGCCGCCTTTGACGACGTCGCCGCGCAGGATGCCTGCTTCCAGTTTTTTCATCGCCGAACCCAGGTTGCCGTCTTCCAGCTGTTCCTCGGTCAGTGCTTCTTTGATCGCTTCACGGGCAGCGGCAACAGCGGCGGTGCGCTCTTGCTTGTCGGTGATTGCGAACGCGGCGCGCATCTGCTCTTCACCGGCAGCCGAAACAGCGGCATACAGTTCTGAGTAATCGGGCGCTTGGAAGTCAAACGGCTCTTTCGCGGTTTCTTCGGCCAGATCGATGATCAGGTCCAGAACCGGCTGGATTTGCTCATGCGCAAAGTTCACGGCGCCCAGCATTTCTGCTTCGGACAGTTCGTATGCTTCCGATTCCACCATCATCACGGCGTTCTTGGTGCCGGCGACAACCAGATCCAGACGCTGTTCCGGATTCAGGCGCAGGTCCTGCATGTCATCCACGGTCGGGTTCAGGACGTACTCGCCATCCACGAAACCAACGCGGGCACCGGCGATTGGGCCACGGAACGGCGCGCCCGAGATGGTCAGCGCAGCCGATGCAGCGATCATCGCAACGATGTCGGGATCGTTGACCAGGTCGTGGCTCAGCACGGTGCACATCACCAGAACTTCGTTCTTGAATCCGTCAACGAACAGCGGGCGGATCGGACGGTCGATCAGACGCGCGGTCAGCGTCTCTTTCTCGGTCGGGCGCGCCTCGCGCTTGAAGAAGCCACCCGGAACTTTACCGGCGGCATAGTATTTCTCTTGATAGTGCACGGTCAGCGGGAAAAAGTCCTGACCGGGCTTTTGTTGCTTGGCAAAGGTCACGTTGGCCATGACGCTGGTTTCGCCCAGCGTGGCAATTACGGTGCCGTCAGCCTGACGGGCAACCTTGCCGGTTTCCAGCGTAAGCGTCTCTTCGCCCCACTGCATCGATTTCTTCGTTACATCAAACATATGCGTATCCTAGAACGGAGCACTCCCGCCCCTGCGGGTCTCCGGTTTGAATGGCGACCCCATTGCCGCCGACCCCATTTATCTTCCATTCGAGTGCCGGGGTCAGGGCACAACGTCTCAGATACCGCGCGCATACATCAGAATGGGTTGGAAGGAAAGCGAAACCGGAAAAATGGCCTGTTTCTGTCAGATATTCCGCCGCTGGATGCCGATACTCGGGTAAAACTGAGGCTGGCCGAAGCAGAGTCAAACTTGGCCTGAATATCGTACACATATTGTGCAAAATGAATGCGTTTTGTGAAAAAGTGATTGCCGTGTAGGCTGTTACCACTGAACCCGCGGTCGAAGGGACGGAAACGCGCCAGGGGTAGAAAACTCATTATCCGTCGGCCGCACGAATACCTTGGCGTTTGCATCAGGCGAACAGAGGGGCATCGAATGGCTCAAAGCAAGAAAATGCTGGATCCGGATCCGCGGATCTATGATTTCGAAACAGAGTACGAACTGGGGCAGGATAACGTCCGCCCGTTCGGTCTGGACATCCACAATCCGGTCTTCCTGATATCCAGTATCCTGATCTTTGCCTTCGTTCTGATCGCATTGGCCAACCAGGAAGCTGCGGCATCGTTTTTCGGCTGGCTCCGGCCATGGCTGACCAGCACGTTTGACTGGTTTTTGGTTCTTTCCGTTGATGCAATCACCCTGTTCTGTCTGGTGCTGATCATCCTGCCTGTCGGCAAGGTCCGAATTGGGGGCAAAGACGCCAAACCCGACTATTCCTATGCTGGTTGGATTGCGATGATGTTTGCGGCTGGTATTGGTATTGGTCTGCTGTTCTTTGGCGTGATGGAACCCGTTTACTACAACTTTGCAGAAGACGGTAACGCGCGTCCGCTGGGCATCGACATTGCGGTGCCGGGTAATGAATACATCGGGATTGTCGGCACGATCCACCATTGGGGTCTTGAGGGTTGGGCGGTCTATGCCGCAGTGGGCCTGAGCCTTGCAATCTTCAGCTACAACCTTGGTTTGCCGCTGACGCTCCGGTCTGCTTTTTATCCGATCTTGGGTGAACGTGTCTGGGGTTGGTGGGGTCATATCATCGACACGCTGGCGGTGTTTGCGACCCTGTTCGGTCTGACCACCTCATTGGGTTTGGGCGCGCAACAGGTTGCGGCAGGGCTATACGAGGTGTTCGGCATCGAACCCAGCCCAACCGTCACCGTACTGCTGATCATCGGTATCACAATGATCGCGCTTGGCTCAGTCCTGATGGGCATGGATGCAGGTGTGAAACGGCTGAGTGAGATCAACATGATCATGGCCGTGGGCCTGTTCATCTTTGTGATCGTGGTGACTGGTGTCGGTACTGCAATCGCCCGGTATTTCAACGTGATGGTAGATTACGTGTTCCACCTTCCGTCATTGTCCAACCCGTTCGGAAGAGAAGATACAAGTTACTTCCACGGCTGGACGACCTTCTACTGGGCGTGGTGGATCGCATGGTCGCCGTTTGTGGGCATGTTCATCGCGCGTATCTCAAAGGGTCGCACTGTGCGAGAGTTCGTCATCTGCGCCCTGTTGGCCCCAACGGCGGTTTGCGCCCTGTGGATGTCAACTTTTGGCGGCGCCGCGATTGACATGCTGAACGCAGGCGGAGCTGAAGGTGTACGTGCCACGGTGATCGACAGCTATGCCCCCGAGGGTGCGCTGTTTGGGTTCCTGAAGGAACTGCCGCTTTACGGCATAATCGCCCCCATCGCGCTGATCCTGATCGTGGTGTTCTTTGTCACTTCGTCGGATTCCGGCTCGCTCGTGATCGACACGATCACCGCAGGCGGCAAGATGGATGCCCCGGTGATCCAGCGCGTGTTCTGGTGTACGCTAGAGGGGCTGGTGGCCATAGCACTGCTTCTGGGCGGCGGGCTTTCTGCCCTGCAAGGTGCTGCGGTTTCAACCGGCATTCCGTTTACGCTGGTGGTTCTGATGATGTGCTATTGCCTGTGGCTGGCGCTGAAGTCAGAGAAGGCGAAAATGTAGGGCTGAGGGTCCTGTGAAACTCGAAACGCCCATCGAAAGGTGGGCGTTTCTCCTACTTCAACAAATTCGGTTTTGAGCTCTTAAGGCTTCGTTCCGTCGTATTTTCGTATTGTTGTAACTTTGGGTCTGTCTGGGTTCACATTTAGGTAGTTTCTATGAACCTCTCACGGTTATCATTGCTGCTTGTCGTATTCATTGACGTAATGGGATTTGGCCTAATTGTGCCAATTTTCAACACGGTCTTGCTGAACCCGCAACAACCGTTCCTGCCGCACGGGACACCCGCAAATATCCGCCAGCTTGATTATACGGTTTTGATTGTCGTCTTCTTTTTGTTTTACTTCTTTGGCGCCGCATTTATCGCCAAGTTGTCAGATTATATCGGGCGTAAAAGCGGCATTTTGATTTGCCTGAGCGGTGCGTTGATTGGATACGTTCTGACTGTGCTCGCGATCCTGTCGTCCAACTACTGGCTGTTGCTGTTGGGCAGGGCAATTTCCGGTTTCACAACCGCGAACCAACCGATAGCGCAAGCCGCGTTGATCGACATAAGCCATGACGATCAGGAAAAATCCAAAAACCTGGGGATGATTGTGGCGGCTGCCGCTCTCGGCTTGCTCGGGGGGCCGTTGATTTCCGGGTTGCTTAGTGACCAAAATCTGATGGGGTCATCTGCGTCGCTTGTACTGCCGTTTTATGTCGCCATCGGGCTTATCTTGATCAATATGGCGCTGATCATCTTTTTCTTCTTCGAACCCGGTTTCAAAAAGCAAAAAGTCGACTTCGGCCCTTTGGATGTCGTCGCCAATCTTTGGAAAGTCCGGTCCCATCCTGTCGTTCTGCGGCTGTCGGTCGTCATGCTGTTTTCGCTTATGTGCCTGAACGCGTTTTTCTTCTTTATCGACACTTACCTTCTGACAAAGTTCAAATTCGGTACACTCCAAAACAGTATGGCTCTTGCCGTGTTTGGAGGGTCCATGGCCTTTGGCAGTGCCTACCTTACGGCGCCCCTGCACGAGCGGTTTAAGAAGTTCCCCATATTGTATGTTTCCATCGCTGCGATGGGTCTTGGGATACTGGCATTCATGCTCAACCCTATGCCCGGTCTTTCCTTCGTCCTGATCGTTCCAATCACGATCGCATTCGCAATCATGTATCCGACAATGCTGTCTTTGTTCTCTGGGAGTGTCGGACCATCTGAGCAAGGTTGGGTGATGGGAGTAACAGTGGCAATTTACGCGTTGGGGTCGGGAACCATAACGGCACTGAGCGGATCGCTCATGGCGATAAATTTGCAAATGCCGTTTATTATCGCCATTGCGTGCTGCATCTTGGCATTGATCGCGATGGCAAAACTGTTTCGGTATCCGGGCGTCCAAGCCCTGGATACCAAAGGCAAATAGTGCCTATTTTTGGCGCTCTGTGTGTGGGCGCTTTTGACCTTTTTGGTTGTCGATCCGTATCTCCTCTTGGAAACGGGTGCGCACAAAAAGGAAACACCTGCCAATTTGGCAGGTGTTGATCTTTGCACATCGTACAACGCGGGTATATCAACCCGTGTAGTATGAAAAAAGCGTTTAGCGGCGGATGCCCAGCTTTTTGATCAGGTCTTGATAGCGCGCTTCTTCTTTGCCCTTCAGGTAGTCCAGCAGCTTACGGCGCTGGGCGACCATTTTCAGCAGACCGCGACGACCGTGGTTGTCTTTCTTGTGGGTCTTGAAGTGCTCGGTCAGGGTGTTGATGCGCGAGGTCAGGATGGCAACCTGTACTTCAGGCGAACCGGTGTCGCCCTCTTTGGTTGCGAATTCTTGCATGACGCGTGCTTTTTCAGCGGCAGTAATCGACATCGGGGTCTCCTTTAAAGGTTAGAGTTGATGGCGCAGGCCGGGATGTCGTCCAGCGCAGGCCCATGGAGAAAACCGTACCGATTCCAATACGGATGCGCGCGTATAGGCGCAATTTAGGCAAATGGCAAAGGGATTCTGCCGGGTCAAGCCAACGCGGTCAGCTGTGCCAGCTCGGCCTCGGTGATCAGTTGAATGTCGTCGGCGGTCAAGCCCTCGACCCCCAGCAATTGCGCCACGTCCTGCCCGTCAATCAGCACATGGGTCAGGTTTTCGTTCTCGGCATCGGTCTCGATCCGGATATCGGGGTCTTCGGCACCGTCCCAGGACACGAACAGCTTGTCCTGTTCAGGCTGGAAATCCATTACTGTCACAGGCTCATCCTCGGTTTCGGGGTCGAGGATGATCTCATCAGCGTCGTTGCCGCCGGTGACGACATCCCCGCTGTCTGCCAGGATCGTATCCTCTCCGGCACCACCATTCAGGAAGTCGGGGGCCTGTTCGCCCTCACCATCGTCGCCGGTCAGAATGTCATCGCCGTCCCCGCCGAACAGAACATCCTCACCCGCGCAGCCACGCAGCGTGTCGTCGCCATAGCCGCCATGCAGAGCGTCATCGCCTTCGCCACCGTCCAAGGTGTCGTCGTCCTGACCGCCGTGCAACGTGTCATCACCCTCACCGCCCTCCAGTTGATCCGCGCCGTGATGGCCATAGATTTCATCATCCCCCTCATCCCCGGCCAGCAGGTCATCGCCATCCTCACCGTGAAGGACGTCGTCATCCTCTCCGCCCGAGACGATGTCTGCGCCTTCACCCCCGTACAACACGTCATTGCCGGCGCCGCCATGGATCACGTCATCCGCGCCGAAACCGTTGATTTGATCGACGCCTTCCTGCCCGGTCAGGACATCTGCATCCTCGGTTCCGGCAATGATCAGATCGCCTTTGAATTCGGAAACGATGGTTCCGGTCGACGGGTCGGGGTCTTCGGCCTTGGCGATTTCGTCGACCTCAACGGTTTCATCCTGGGCCGAGGGGTCTTCAATCTCGAGGAAATTGCCCTCGGTCACTTCATCGACCTGATCTTCCGAGATGTCATCCTCTTCGGGCTCGTCTTCAGGCTCGAAGACGTCGCTTATGGCGTAGGCCGCGCCGCCAACAGCGGCCAGTCCAAGTAATCCGACCAAAAACATGGGAACCCTCCGTGAACGCACTGGTCCGAGGGTAAATGTCTCATGTGATCAGCCACTTGGTCAAAATCAGACTGATCTTGTGGTTAACCCTTTGTCACCACGTTTCGGGCTGCTGAGTATACGCGATATAGAGCGGGTGCTTAGGATGCCCATCCTTGGTCAGACCCAGATGGAACAGCGGCTGGCCGGTGCCGCGCAGTAGGGCTTCAACCGCCGGTCCACGGTCGAGATGTGCGCCATGAGTGCCCCAGGCGGCAATGACTTGATCGGCCCATTCCACGCCATCCAGAATGGCCGCGTCATTTGCGGGTCCCACCGGATCGGCGGCGGCACGCATCTTGCGCGGGTCGGTGTCGCGCCATGCGAAAATGTTGGTCACCTGAAAGGCTCCGAAACCAAGCGCCCGCGCGCGGCGTTCGCAGCGCTCCACTGTCGGATCGTTCTGTACAACTATGCCCTATCCAAAAGTGTTTTGTTTAAGTGGTTTTCTATTGTGCCAGCAGTTCATTCCACCGATAGTTCCACCCATGGGTGGAACTATCGGTGGAATGAATGTCGTTTTGACGGATGTTAGGCTCCCTGTCGCAGTAGTCGCTGACATTTCTGTTTCGAAATACGGCGTTACGACGACCATTCCGGTAGTCTTTTGTGCGATGGACGATGGAGATGTTTCCCCAGTGTTAGACGCGTTTGCGTATGCCAGGGCTCGAAGCGTTACACATTCACCGGCTTCAGTTGACACCGAGGTCAGAACACTCGCCCGCCTCGCCAACTTTACTGCTGTGGCTCTCGCGAGGAGGCCATTTGATATTGGGCAGCAAGATTACTTAGTTTACGCCTATTTGGCGACGAGGGCATCTGGAACGGCAGTTTTCGATCATTCAGACCCAATATCCGAGCTCGGTTGGGAACCCATCGGATCGGCGACTTTACGGAGGGAATACGCGGCGATCCTTCGGTATTTTGAGTTTTGCTCTACCAATTTCGGCCGGGCTGAGTTGGGACGAACTTGGACTATGGCGGAGCATCCGCAAATGCTCAAGCGCATGGTTAAAATGCGCAAGCTGAGTAATAGAGACTTCTTTGCTCATCTCTCCGCAGCCAGGTTGAGATGGCAAGAAGTCCGTTCTCCAGAAGAAGCAAATCGGCCTTTTATCGTTAGGTATTCGAAAAGAGTGAATCGCATTCGGGCATTCCCTCCTACGGAAGAGGTTTGGGCAATCATAAATGCCGAAAGAAATCCAACTTATAAGGCTCTATGGGTTACAGCAGCTTTCGCTGGCCTCAGGATAAGCGAACAACTTAATACTTGGTCGTGTGACATCCTCCCTGACGTGTACCGTTCATATTTCTTTCCTGAGTTTCGTGAAAAGGAGTTGTTGGAGAGAGTGTTTCTGAGAGCCCACCCGATCACATCAACTTATACGGGGGTCGTTGGCGCGGATTCCGTCGAGCGCCGTATCTACCTTCAGAATACATATGGCATCGCACCCAGGTGCAACCTATCGGCTGGGAATCCACTTAGAGCTGGTTGGAAAGGAACAATTGTATCTGGTGCGCATGATACCCATCAAGTGTTTTGGGCAGACCATCGAGCATGCCAGATTTTTGAAGAATGCCACGATGAAATTTCGACGTTTCACGATATTGAACGGACGTCGAGCAAGCACCCCTATTTATACGTCAACATGAGCGATCGTTCTGGGTATTGGCGAGGTGACCCCGTAAAGATCTCTGCTGTCCAGTCTGCTTTTGAGAGAGCATGTAGGAGAGTGGGGTTGGAGCCTCGAAGGTTCGGGCGAAATCTGCACGGCATGCGGCATCATTACAAGTGGTTCTTGCGAAACGAGATTGGGCTAAGCGAAGAACACGTCCAAGTCTGCCTCGGTCACGCGTCAATCGAAAGCCAAGAAAGCTACGGACGGTCATCGCGTACAATTCATGATGCGTTGTCTGCCCGAAAGATATGAACATTCAACTCAGGAGGCCTTCTTGTCTTACAAAGTTCTTTCGATTGACGAAGCAGATCTAAGTATACAACCGGACGGTAGCGGAATTGTTTCCCGAGAGGCCAAATCATTCGTTCTTCGGCGCGATTTGAGCATCGAGGAATTCAAGGGAATTCTTGAATCATTTCTAAATGAGTTCCGTAACGAACTTCTTGGGATCTTATCAATGACGCCCGCCGAGTTTAGGCAGTTCAATCCTAACCGCCGGTTTGTCTTTGATAAACTTACCTGTCCGACCAATTCAGTTGTTGGATTCAAAAGAAGCGGTGCAGAACAGCCAAGCTTGAACTGGTTGCGAAAGAAACCGGTCTTAGCCGCTTGCCTGGCAACTGACGTAGTTCCGATATCTGATACAAGGCTTTCGCTTGGCAAAGCACTCGCCAGGGGGAGGGGAAATTTAGTCGATCGAATATTCGAACTCGACACTGGTTCGCAGAGACGGATCATGGAACAGCTTTTTGCAGATGCTGATGGGCTTGACGATATCTTTGACACGCGTTTCCCAGCCGTAGGTGTCCGGTTTGGTCTAAATGAACTGAAGCATAGGCTCTGCAAATTTAGCAGTGCTCGCGATGCCTTGTCTCAGGTGGCTTACGACATTGGTGAGTATCTCGAGGCAAGAAAGAAAAAGAAACCTCGCAGGTGCGCGGACCTTCTGTTCGCGATCTTCCTTTCGAGGCAAGGTATCATCTTTTGGCCACACATCAGCGCTTCAGAAGGCTCATGGATTCTGCCTCAAAGTTTGGAGCCGCTCTTTTGGAGTTTTGCAGTACCTGAGCAATGGCGATCAGTTTGTGCGGGGGTATTTAAAGGTGACAAGCAATCTGCCTCGATTTTGCCATTTCACCGAGAACTTCTCCTCAGAACAAATTTCTTTCAACTTCCTGAATTCAATAGTTGGATACTCCCTCGTATTAAGGAAGATATTGAAATACAAAGGCGTCTCAATCCCGCCTCAGAGAAAGGACGTTTCAGCAGCCACGCAAACCGCTACTTTCGGCTTTTGGTCTCTGCTGCGGGGTTGGACATGGAACATCCCAATGTTCGGGATGCCGTACGATATTTTGGCTATGGCGTAAAACTCGGGGTAGGTAACTCAACCGAAGTTTATGCGTGGGTGGAGGATCCCAGGCGGATGCGAGCTGAGCTTGGCAAACAACTGCTCACCCGTGATGGAAAGGTTCCACAATACGTATCGGATTGGGCAGAGGCAATGCGTGATGGCGTTGCTCTTTTACCGATCAAGGTCAAGTATACGCGAACACACGAAATGGCCAATTGGTTGTTTTACGTATGGGAGATTGGAGAAGCGAATTCACCTAAGACCTGGTCCGACATTGGCAGAAATGAACATATTCGCCTCGGCGGCAATCTTTCATTTCCCACCTTTTCGGACTTTCTCGCCGCAAACCGCACGCCATTCGTTAAAACCAGAACCCTGCGGACCCTTAACCAAATCATTCGACTGGTGGCCACTCGTGAAAGCTGGGCTGACTTTGTTTCGCCGATAGATGTCGTTCAGGACTGCCCAACAAAGAGGGGAAAGCCGCGTGTAGGTCGGACACACCGAAAGTCCCTGCACGAAGAGCTCCTTGAAGTGATTATTGAGGAAAATCGTAGGAAGACTTCTGAAGGGGCGCCGTTTGCTTTTGCTCGCGGTTTGCCTTCACAGTTCCGATCCATTCAGGTGCGAGGAAGCACAGAAACCCGAGAAGTTTTTTTTCCCGCAGCCCCCATTGTTTTGGACATGATCTTGAACACCGGGATGAGATCACGGAGTGCTTTGTGGATGGACAGCGGTGAGCGTGACGAATTCTGGGTTGACCGCGAGAGGATTTGCGAAGTTCCAAATCCACTCCCCATTGCTGAGAAAGGATCCCAAAACGGCTACTTACGAATTACGCAGATTGGACACAACGAAAATACCGTCGGCATGTACTTGGCAATCAACAAGACTGAACCGTACGAGGTGCCTTGGGTCGATGCGGTGAACGCGAGCTACTTCGAAATGATGCGAGATTGGCAGATTGAGCACAATCCACGTAGAACACCGGTTGTGGCGACCCGCCATCGTCTTGAAGAGGACCTATCCACACCGGAAGAGATTGGCGAGGTTTTTCCTGTGTTCCGGGACCCTCGCCGCCCGCATGGAACCCCTCTAACTCGGTCTGCATTGTATGATTATTGGAATGCGCTTCTTCGACACTGCGAGCCAATTTATAACGGGCGACGTCGAGCTAATTTGGCCAAATTGGGAGCGGAATTCCGTTGGGAACCTCTGCTTCGGCCGGATGGAAAGCCGCGTTGGGACCTGCATAGTCTCCGCGTCACAGTTGTCACAACATTGATAGATGCAGGCGTTTCTCCGGACGTCGTTGCAATCCTTGTTGGCCATAAGAGCGTTGTCATGACTTGGCACTACAATGCGGTGCGAAATGATGTGACTCACAAAGAAATCCAAGCAGGTTTGGAGGCGCGCCGTGAAAGTGCTCTCAGAAAACTTGAGGCGGCTTCAACCGACGAAGAGGTGGACGATGTGCTTCGCTATTACCTCGGGGGCACAGATAGCGCAGGATCAGAAGGTACTGATCTGTTGAAGAGTAGGATTATCGATGGCGAACCAAATCCCTACGAGGTCTTTTCCCACGGAATTTGCCCAAGTGCTTCCTGTGATGTCGGGCTTGATGACGGAAGCAGTCGGATAAAACCAGTATTTCGACCACAAGCATGTTCAAGATGTCGTTTCCGGATTACTGGACCGGCATTTCTCAATGGGCTCGTGCTCCGGTTGAATGCTATAATGGTAGAAATCACGAATTCTTTTTGTGTAGACAAAGAGTTAGCCGACGAAGTCGCTCGATTGGAAGATGCAGGTCGGTCAGCTTCAAGGATTGAGGCCCGGATCCGGCGTCATCGACGCTTCCGGGATGAACTTTGGGCCGAATGGGCGGCCGAACTCGTTACTATAAGGAAAGCAGAGGCCGGTTTAAGCAAAAAAGCGACCGCGAATACACTGGTGGCTGTGAACTACAAAGAGTTGTCCGGAAAATTCAATGAGGTTCACGCATTGGAGTTGTTTCATGAAGTTGTCTCAACTGCTTCTTTGACAACTGGAGGTGCGATGGATGTGCCGGGAGGAACACGTGAAAAGCGCGATGAAATTCTCATGGAGATCGCGCGTCGAAATGATGCGGTTGAGTTTTTCTATCGCTTGGACCCCGATAAAAGACGAGTGGCTATGGACGCGTTTGGTGACTTGATTACCCGTCACGCGAGAAGTTGCGCAGGTAAGCAACCCGATTTCATTGAAGAACTCTTAAGTGGTGCATCGAAACTTCCCGAACTCAGGAAGGATGTATCAAATTACTCAGAGAACGGAGGTGGTGACAATGATGAGAGCGACAAGATATTGAGGAGTAAGGATACCTGATATGGTTGAATATACTCCAAAGGCTTCTGAAATCATCCTGGCCCGCCTTCGCGACGAAGCCAAAGCCATGGACAGACCAGAGATACGGTTGAGAACTCTCAATCGCCTCACGCAAGCCTGCGAGGATATTGCCAGTGGTCGAGCGGCAAACACTGTAAAAGCGGCATATGGCAAGGATTTCGGACTTGGGCTGAATCCGAAGATTACGCCGTCGTCAATTGATCGCTACGTTCGCGCACGCCGAGCAAAGGATGATTCTTGGTCTGGACCAACAAGGGCTTTTATACACAACGACCCAGGTATTTTGAGTTTCGTTAAGGCCTGTGAAGACGAGCGGCAAAAGCCCTTACTCCCGAGGCGGCCGTCTCCCCCACGACGCCGTTTAGAAGAAGCAATTGAGACAATCCCGAGTGCTGACGACCGGCAGTTCGTTCGACTTGAGGTGGAAAGGCTTCGCAAAACTCGAAACGAACTCGAACTTCTTAGGAAGGGTCTTCGCAAGATTGCGCCCATCGACATCGACAAGATTTTGGAGGGCGGTGTGGCGGATGCTCTTGGAAACAATGGTCCTTTAATTGAGATTCTGGCACCGCTTGTTGCCCGTTTCCTTGATGAAGAAGAGATGAGCCGCATTGGGTTGGTTTTAGTTAATGGACGGCTGGCGTGTCGGACAACACATCAAACATTGGTAAAGAAAACGGAGATGGAAGCATTAAAGGTGGCAACCGGACAACAACGGTGATCGCCCCTCGTATTCAACAAATCCTTTCAACCGTTTTAACTGTCGTCGTTCGCCTAACTGTCTGCCAGTCAATATATCTGAACTAATAAGGACTGCTCCGGTAGAGGCCAGGGCAACACTGGACATTGAAAGGGATTTGCCGCGCGTGAGTAGCAAACTAAGAAGCAAGCTGTCGCAGGAAAGCATCCTCAAAGTGTTTTTCGCCAATTGGGTTCGAGGGCGCGTTTGATTTTATTTGGTATATATCAAGATCGAGTTTCTGAAATTTGATTGGATCGAAAGGAGCGTGGTCAATGGCACGACCTATTTGAGAAGTGTAGTGGCCGCGACACTCGAATTGCGGCCATCGAAAAACGCAAAGCGTTTTTTTTGAAGCTCTTATTCTTTGCCGCCACCAGAATCTTTGCACCATTCAATACCGCCATCCCTGACCCAATAGTGGCTCCTGCACCCGGATGTCTGCCTAACCGAGGGAGAGATCGTCGGACGGTTCAGCCGGTCAATTGTGATCTGCCATCGTGGCCTCCTGGCCCGATTCAACGACAGCTTGGTGGTCTCTCCACACCCGCACGGGCAAGGAAAACATGCCCATTTGTCCTTCGGATCGCGCACTACGACCACCTCGCCGAAAACGAGCTGGTCGGGGGAGGGATGACGGGAAAAAATCCGACACGACAAATTGCTGCGTGGGATAAGCCGGAGAGTCTCGAGGACCCTCCGGAGCATATTTCGCATCATGACCATCACCCCACCCTGTCAAGGAAGGGGATGACGTCACCACGACCCCAGTTGTCAAGGTCTCCGCAGATCGAGCAATCCTCGCGGTGCTTCACACCCTGCCGGCGCTCTTCCGCCGTACTGAGGCGCCTGTAGCGGTTGTAGGCCCATTTGCCTTCGCCACGGTAGTCAACGAGGCCCTGGAGCAGTTCGTTGACCGCCATCGTGGCTGCCTCGGTCGTGAAAGTTACCACGGCCGGGGCGGGATTGCCGGCGCCCACCACGTAGGCCTCGGCCTTCTGACGCTCGAACTCTTCCGGGTTGCGACGTTTGAGATCTTCGTCGCGCGCCCGGACCGGATCAGCAATCCCACGGCAAATCATGCACGGCGCTCCAGGAAATAGGACTGTTGCTCGTGCAGCCATCTCTTGTAGGCCAGGCTTTCCATCGGACCTCGGTATGAGTGCGAGACCGACATCAATCACCGGGATCAGGTAAAAGTGTGAAAGGCGGTTCAGGAAGATCCGCCCGGAGTGATCATCTGTGCAACCGAAGATCACGTCGCACGATCTCAGCGCGTCACGTGCATCCTTCAAGTCCACCCAGCCTTTGATCGGGTGAATTCCAACATCAAGGCCTGATCTGAGCACCTCGTCGGCAACGACACGGACCTTTGCCACTTTCTTGAGAGCATCCTGCACGGTGGCTCCATGCAGTCGGTTAAGGTTGGAAACCTCGACAACGTCATCGTCGATCACAACCATCCGCCCTACGCCGAGCCGGTTCAGTAGCTGGACCACGGCGCTTCCGGTTCCACCGCAACCCACCACGCCGATGGCGAGCTGCCTGAGCAACCCGTTAACCTCATCACCGAAAGCCAAGGCTTGGCGATTGAAAGCAGGATCGCCCGGAGGGAGACTGCCCCCTTGGATCGTAATGCCGTTTTGTCCGACCACGCTTACACGCTCACAATTGGGAGGTTTCGCACTTTCAACCCAAACGCGGCCGCGATAGAGTGTTCCTCCAACCTCGACCATGCTCACGAGCTCAACGCCCTCTCTGTTCCGATTTCGAAGCAGGTTGAAGAGTTCCAGCTCGTTCTTGTCGTCCTGCTTGGAGAAGCCATCAAAGCCTCCTGGATGGCTGTGCACGATCCCAGGAATGAGCTGTTCCTCCTTGGCCCGGCGACAGAGGTTGACGAACGACTTTGTCCTCCAGGTAACGTGCCGATCGCTGGCGGAAACCCGGTCCTCGTCCGGGATCGGGATAACCTCAAACGACGTGTAGCGGCTGCGCGGCTCGCAAGTCAGCGGGTCCCGGCCAATCACGCTCCGGCCAAAGAGGACATAGGCGGCGCCTTCTGCGCCGTTCTCATCTGCAATCAGTTTCCGAAGCTCATCGCGGTGTCGCTCTTGGAGAATGATATCTGTGCGTTTCATGCTGCCACCTCCAGCGCTACTTCGATGCGCTTGATCATGGTCCATAGCCCATCGGCGCCCGGGCGCCACTGGTTGTTGTGGCGGGACCACCGCTGCCAGTTCTGTCCGTCGAAGTTCAGCTGCACCTGGGTTGCCCGAGGAGCGCGCTTTCCGGAAACCAGGAGCAGGTGCGGAACTGCATAGAACATGTCAGGCGGCGCGTCTGGATACCCTGGCGGCAACACGATGAGGATGTTGGCCTGCGAGACCTGGAACTTACCGTCAGGCAACGGGAAGTCCGTCAGGATCACTCCCTTCTGACCTCCATGCTCGACTTCGCGGTAGGCGATGCCCCGTACACTGAGGTAGCGGCGATCCTTGGAAGGCAAGATACTCATCACGCACTCCCTTCCGTGGTCTCGCAGATCCCGGTGAAGAAATGCTCGAGCCCTTCATCGTCGAGCCGGACGAGCTCGTTATCGGCGATCGGGCGGTCTTCCTCACCGCGGACCTCGAGCCAAACACCGAACTTTGCAGGGTCGACACCCGCGAGGCGTTTCAAGACCCGTCCGCTGATGACCTTGTGGCCCCAATCGAGACGCTTTCCGTCGATGTCGAAGCGGTAAGACTCAGCGCTGGGGAAGATCAGGAAACGCTCAACCTGTCCTGGGCGGAGGTCCGTGGTTTCCTCAAGACGAAGCTCTTCCAGCTCACCGTTTCGCAGGACCTGAAACACCAAGTGCTCTTCAGCTTTGCGGAGACCAGCACCTTCGATGACCTGACGGCCGGTGGGCGTCGGGTCATCGAGATGAACCTCACTGAAGGCAAGGTTGGGATCCCCAACCATTACCTTGTAAGGTCCGTGGTCCCGAGGTTTGCGCCCGGCCTGGAGTACGGCGAGGAGGTCTTCGGCTTCAATCAAATTGGTAGTCATGGCAGCGGTCCTTTGCTCGATATTGCCGCAGCGGCTGGTTTCACTTGCATCAAAGACATTTTAGACAGATAGTCGTAAAGAGTCCCGATGTGGACCAGTATGCATTTGGACTAATATCGGCGTCAAGTCTATTTTAGGACTGGGAGGATCTAAGTTGATGACACATTCAGAGCCCGGACTGGCAGCGGTCGCGGGAAAGGATAAGATTCCGGCCGCAATGGAAGCATTTTCGAGTTTGTCCGACGCGTGGGGTCTTTCCACAGAGGAACAAATTACTTTGCTTGGAACCCCAGGTCGCTCGACATTCTTCAAATGGAAAAAATCGGGTGGAAACCTTCCAAACGACACCGTTGAGCGAATTTCACACCTGCTGAGTATTTATAAAGCTCTACAAATCCTTTTGCCCGATCCCAATGCAGCTGATGGGTGGGTGAGGAAAGAAAATCAATTTTTTGGAAACCAATCCGCTTTGGAAGTGATGCTCGGTGGATTGGTTGCTGATATCTACAAGGTTCGGGAGTATGTGAATGCCCAACGAGGTGGATAACTATCCAATTATAGACGTAGATGCGGCTTTCTTTACATTGATACCGTCTCGCTTTCCACCTGTGGGTCTTTTTGAGCGGATAGCAGCAGGCAGAGATGATGAGGTTGCAGAAGTTGAGAACCTGACCAATCCTCGCATCCGCGCCAAAGAAAGACTGTCAAAGAGTTCTCTAAATGTCGTGGATGAAGAACCAGCTCGATTTCACAGCTGGAACCTTGCCCCTTTCACTTACCCAAACCCCGAAGGGAGCGCTCTTTTTTCGAACTCAGTTCCTTGCCTCGAGATGTCTGGAGATGTTCAAACTGCACTTGCTGTGTCAGTTGAAAAAAGAGAACTTTTTCTAAAGCGAACCAAAGAAGGTCCGATCGGCCTCGACATGAGAATGCTCCGACGAAAGGTAAAGGGGCGCTTTCTGAATGCGAGAAGCCCAACCTCACCACGGAATAGATGGGAACTCAGAGAGTTGGGAGAAAAAGTCATCCAAATGAACACGAATGTTCAGTTTGATGGCGTGCTATTTCACTCTTCTGAAAGGCCTACAGGTACGCGCATTGTGGTTCTAAATGGTGATGCCCTGGAACGGCCGATCCAGTGCGAGCATTACCGATTTCATTGGAACGGCGAAAGGATCGCAGGCATCTACAATTTCGACAACTCAGTGCCGACCTTGCAGAACTCGATTGATCCAGCTGCACTCAAGGACGAACGAGACTTATTCGCCGCCTGAATCTGCTTTGAAGCCGTTTCTTGGTTCTAAGGTGTCAAACTCCTTTCGGTGAGACGTACGACAAAAAAGCTCTTTCCGCAGCGCCTGACCGAACCTTTTGGGGACGGATCTCGAAGCTGTGCAGTCGATATCTAACGATGCTAATTGTGCAGGCGACTGCGATCGCAAAGCGAGCACTCAATGTGCTTCAAAAAGTGGTGCATTTAGATCCGGCCCCGAAATTTTCATGAGGAAAATTTAGTACCTTCACCGTGATCGTTGAGGGCTAATGAATTGAAAGCCGTCAGCACCCAACCATTGTCCGGATCGAACTTGCACAATCGTTCCGGCGATAAGCGTTCTTGCAAAAGGCAGTTGATCATCTCCTCATACTCCTGTGACTCTTCGAACAGCTCCAAGTGGGTGGTCTGTGAATACTCGAAGTCGACCTGCTCGATCATCGACATAAGTCCAGGCCGTCCTTGAGTGTCACTCCAGTCCCAGCGCGGAATCAGCGCACCGTTTACCGAGCAGGTTTCGGAATAGAGTTCAAAACGAACACGCCGATTGACTTCATTGAGGAGCAAGTTGCCATTTACGACCGCATCAATCAGAGTTTTGTTTAAACGTACGTGTGTGTTCATCGCTTTCCCTTAAGTTTTTGTTGCTGGCTTGAGGGACGTGTGTTCAATACAAGAAAATGCAAAAAAGTTTGTTTGTCAGGTCAGGGGCTCGCCGGAGAATGCAAGTAACCTTTCCGATTAGCGAAACGCTTTCTCTCTCAGCCAAATCCTGTCATCTGGCAATACCCAACGTAACAATTTTGCCGCCAAGTGAGCATGTCCAAAGAAGTGCAGGCGCGAAAAGGCCGTACCGCCACTTTCATCCTGAGAACGCACATCTGCACCATGGTCAATAAGGGTCTTAAGAAGCCATGAATTCCCGATTTCCGCCGCACATAGAAACGGTGTCAGGCCGGAGGATCTGGTTGGTGCGTTTACATCCGCGCCTGCATCCAGCAGAAGCTGCACTATCTTGCGCATATCAGGTGTGTCGCCTTTGACGTAGTGTTGAGCGATGTCGGGAAGAATGGCCAACTCATCGGGCGAATAGCGGATCGTCGCCTGCGCCTGAGTTTCCTCGTCAATAAAGGGAGAGCTTGTTTTGCGTAAAACAGCCGGAGTAGCTGCAACTGAGCTGTACCATTGCATCCCTGTCTCAACGTCGGCAAAGTGGCAGACTGCGATGAACAGGGGTGTTTGATGATCTGGCCCCTCTGTTTCTACGTCGGCGCCTTTTTCAAGAAGAGTTCGCACATAATCGGGGCGACCCGTACAAATCGCCTCACTCAATGCAGACATTCCGTCGAGCGCTGTAGTGTTGATGGCGGGTTGAGAAGTTTTCTGCATCAAAACCTTGATGCAGGCGTCATTCCCACCTTGCAGCGCCCTTGCCAACACTGAGCGGTTTTTCTTGTCTAAAGCATTGGGGTTGGCGCCAGCACTCAACAACTGTTCGACTTTTCCCACCTGTCCAAGATGGGCAAATACGGCAATTTGCGGTGCTGGAGTCAGGCCATAACCCTTAACGATACGGTCGACATTTCGCATATCTGGCTTTCGATCTTTCCATTCAGACAAGTCCAGAATGTATTTTCTGTAAGGACCGTCGCGGTCAACTTCGGTCGCCTCTGGATACTTGTTTGGAAAGTCTCTGACACATGCCAAATCAGCGTCTGGAATTTCAACATTCAATTCCAAGCCTTCACACCAACCTTCCCATTTCGCGAAAACACTCTTTTTTTTCAGCTTCTGCGCGATGTTGAGTATGTAATGCAGGCAGCATTTCATCTGTTCGGCACTGCGAAACTCGAACCACATGGCGGCCTCTTCAAATGCTTGGAGAGCGTCGTTGTATCGACCGAGCTGAGCATAGTAGCGCCCATGGTAAAACTTCAGGCCCGCCAAACGGGGCTGACCTTTTAGTGACCTTTCCAACGCAGAAAAATTCAAACTGGCCCTGTCTGCGTCTCCATCTGTCTTTGGCTTGCGAGGATCCGTGAACTGCACGATTTCGTCCACCTCACGAAGCTGGCGCTCACTAAGCTCGCAGGTTTTCAGGTATTCCTGAGATCTCGCTACATCCACAATGGCCCTCTGGATGGCATTTGCATCAAATTGCAGCTCATATCCGCTGATATGGTTGCTGGGATCTACCAAGCTAAGCTCGCAATATTTCTGGTACATCCGAGCTACCAGCAGGGCCCTCGCAAATTTCCGGTCCCAGTTCTTCATCAAGGAAAGAACCGTATGGACCTGTGGGAGGTTTTCTCCTCTGGACCAACGTTTGATCGAAACTTCCCAATTTTCTTGACCTCGGTGCAAGCCGAGTTTGCTTTCGATCTCGGTCGCAAGGCGTGCAAAACCATGATCTTTCGCCCGCCATTGCCACAATAGCGCGCTCGCATAATCCGGTTTTCCCAAAATATCTTTTGGTTTCAACCCGGTGACAGCGAGCACGATTTGCAGAATTTCCTGAAAAAATCCGTACGCTATACGATCAAAAACGCCACGTATCGCTGCAGCGGGCAATGCCGCGCAGTCAAGAGAACGGCATAGAACAGCATAACCTTGCAATGCGCCCAAAAAATCAGTCGCACCCCAAACGTCATTACCGTTCGCCGCATAAAAGTCCGCAAGATGCCGCTTAAGCATATCGTTCGCAGCTTCTGCAGAAAGCGGTTTGCCCTTGCGCAGGCGCTGAAGTTCTTTCTTGAGCGCAGGTTCGTTCGCATCATCGATATGCGACATTGCGCGGATCAGGAATGCAACGATCTCGGATGGCTGCGGTATAGGGGAAGCAACGTTGTTCATGCCAGTATCTCCTGGGTGCGGCGCAGCCTGGCAAGTTCTGCTTTAACATTGCGGATTGCGCGGACGTCACTGGGTGTCTTGGCGATCACAATCAGCCCGCCATTCGGGAAAAACAGTTTTCCATGCTTCTTGCCGTGCACAAAACGCGCGCCTGTTTTTACAGTTTCGGAAATGATCTTGTTCAAATCTTTATCTCTGGAGTAGGGCATGTGGCACCTCGATAACCGGATGGCGGCATTGCCACCATCCCAACCAGCTTATTTCTTGGAACTGGCCTGGTTAGCGTTTTTCGCGGCAGCGCTTTGCGCGCGCGCAACGAAACTACCTTTGGCCGTCTTCCCGCCGGTCTTGGCTGAATTTGCGGCTTGAATCCGTGCGACTGCTTTGGAACTCATGGCTTTGGTTTTTGGCATCCTGTTTTCCTTTCGAGTTTGAGGATGCCTTGGTTGTGGCAGTTTCGGGCCGATCCTTCATCGGACAAGCTGGGGACACCTTTTTGAGATTTTGCAAAAGCAGCATTATGCACATCTTTACAGCCCTTGCCTTGATCTGATCCGCTACCTAACAATCGCTGCCAAGCAAGCAGTACCCGAATTCTTCGAGGTTGCATTCGTTTGGATTCTGTTTGACGGCGCCATTTAGCATGACAACGTCAGTAAAAGGAGCCTTTCGGCGACCTTGACTGACATGTCTGACGACGGACACACTGCGGATGCGGACATTCCAATGAGTATGATAGCGCCTCTCTTTGGAGCGCCATCTACATTTGCTTGCCCAATCTGGATGTCATCTTAAGGTTGCGTACGATCAAGGTTGTCGCCATCGTCCACTCATTGGATTCAACGTGGTGATTTGAAGATGAAGGATTTGGGATCGGGGTTCCCCGAATGGACTGAACTCGGCCAAGATGGTGGCCTTGACCCCCTTGGGATGCAACGGCCAATAGAGGTGATTTATCAATCCCTTCTTCCAGGCATCAGCACGATCACGTTGCGATTCAGGTACTATGCGTTCTTTGTCTGGATGCTCGAAGCCTACGCCAAGGAGAATGGAAACACCGATCCTGCGGTTTTCAGGCGATTTCAGCGTCGTTGTGAAGCCCTTTTTGCCCTAATAGCCGCCCGGGGCAGCACTGAGTTGGGGGTTGCTGGGATCGATTGGGCGCATAGGCAACTTTCCGGCGTCCCCGATAATTCAGCCGCGAACATCGACTTCTCGGTGGGGGCTGATCCGGAAGCGGACCTCGCCCAGCGTTACTTGCGGAACAAAGGTGGTGCCTTTGGTGGCATCTATGCGACGCAGATGTATGAGATGGGGCTCATCACGTTAGGTGACGATCAGAACCCAATCTCGGTCTGTACAGACCGTGCGCTCCCACTGGCAAACGCCTTTGCTGAGGAAATCGGTGACTTGGCTGTTCTGTTCTTGGGGCGCGTGGAAGCCGGGACGGTGTCTCTCCCAGACCTCGATAGGTTGGCGCCGATGAAGCCGTCTTCGGTCATTGCCGGCAGTAAGGAGCATTCGCTGTTGGTCGAGGTTCTTCTGGGCCGAGTCTCGTCTGCATCTGTATCGGACCAATTGAGACGGTCTACTGCGCGGATGCTACTCCAGCTCATCGCAGTGGCGAACGATGTTCCCCACGCTGAGGCGGTGAAATGGGAGTGGTTTGGTGCTGGAAAGCAGGAGGCGCGATATGACTCCGATACCGATGACGTGCGCGATATGTGGGCCCTGTATCAAGCCTGCGATCTGATGCGCCTTGCCTACGAAAACACCCTTGATCTTGCGTTGGACATTTTGCAAGGCGCTGAGATGCGACGAATGACGTTGGGAGCGCTCGTTGCTGAGCTACTCGATTTGGCCGACGTGCCCAACGGGATGACTTGGGTAGAGTATTCCACTGGCCTCGTGGAGAAGGGCGAGCCTGCCGCCTCCGCGAGATTTGCTGTTGATACTATGATGGAAGCGCGTGCGTCCGGTGATCGTTCTGAACGGATGCAAGCTGTCCTGGCGCTCATAGCGGCCCTCGCGAAAAAGGCGGCAACCTTCGGTGAGTTGTTAGATAATGCGTTGGATGCACCTGATCACTTCCATTCCCTGAGGACAGAAGTTCGCTTTCTGGAAGCAAGAGCACACGACGATGCCCAAAGCGTCGTGGATGCAATGATCCGCGAACGTGTCCTGAAACGCCACCTATGGGTGGCGTCACGCAAATTCCGCAACCAGAAAGCTTATACCTTCCTGATTGAGCCCGAAGAGGGATTATTGCGATACAGGGATAGATTTCGGGTTTCACCAAGCAGCCCCCGCCTGGAGCAGGCGATGAAGTTCCTCCGGGACGTGAAGCTGATCGATGACACTGGCCTGACTGCTCTTGGCCGCGCGGAACTGATGTCGAATGAAGTACTTTGACGTTTTTGCCGAAAGCGGATTTCACTCGGCATTCCTTACGACCTATGCCTTCGGCGCGCAGGCGTTCGAGGACGTGCCCTTTTCGAGACTACGGGGGGCGAAATGTCGGAACATCGTAATCCTCGCCGACCGGCAGATGGCCAATCAGAGCTTCGCGGAACTCGGGCCGCCGAAGTTCGCAGGTAGCAGCTACCACCTTATCAAGGCAGATGCCCCGGGCGCTTTCCACCCCAAGATCACGCTTCTCATCGGAGCAAAAAAGGGCAGACTTTTGGTCGGGTCCGCAAACCTCACTGCTCTGGGTCTTGGCGGCAACAAGGAACTGATCGCAAACCTAAACTACAACGAAGAGGCACCCGGCAATGCCGGCCATTTTGCCGATGCTTTGTCCTATATTCGCAGCAAGGTTCCCCCGGGCGACCTTTGGTTCGCGACCGCAATGCAGAGGGCGCTTCGCTCTGCGCCCTGGCTGCGAGACTCGATCGAAAACCCTCTGCCATCCGAAGATACAGAGCCGGAAGTTGCGCTGCTGACAGATCGTGCAAATGCTACAATAGTCGACCAAATCGCAGCGAACATTGGTGGTGATCCGATTGATCGGATGGTCATTATATCGCCCTATTGGGATATGAAGCTTGAGGGACTGTCACGCCTACGTGCGAATCTGGGAACGCCACCCGCGGATCTGTTGATTGATGCAGACAATACGTATTTTCCGAAGTCCGAATTGCCACGGTTGACCGACGTTGAGCTATTCCGGGTTGCTGCTTCTGACAACAAGCGTTTCGTCCATGCAAAACTGATCATTGCGCAGGGGCGATCCTGGGATCACGTGATATCCGGTAGCATGAATTGCACTTTGCCAGCTTTGCTTGGGCCAACAGTAGCCCGCGGCAATGCAGAGGCGGGAATATATAAACGCGTGCCGTCCGGTACTGCGCTTGCTGCACTCGGTCTTGAAACCTACCGCAATAGGCCTTTGCAGATGAAGGATTTGCACGACTTGGCATTCGCTGCCGTAAAAAGCCCTAATGAAGATAAGTTCGCCGATGGTGGAACCCTGATCTTGCAGTCGGGACGGATCGCTTGGACCCCCCCCACGAGCAAAACCATGCGAAAGCCTGTTGCCATCGCCCTATTGGATAGGGATGGCTCTGAGTTCGGCAAGCCAATCGACCTCACCCGGGGGGACAACATGGAATGGCATGTGGACGTTGAAACACGCCGACCCCGATCTGGTGTAGTCCGTTTCGCGGACGGCTTAGTTTCTGCGCCGGTCCAGATCATCGACCTCGACGTTCTTTCGGTACGCACATTGCCTCCGGCACAAGGCCGAAAGAAGTCGCTGACCGATAACTTGGCCGAGACCATGAACGAAGACCTGATCCTGATTGAGACCTTGAACCAGCTTGAAGCCCTCGAATTTGATGAGGCGAGCGTGAACGACGGCAATCTGCCCAAAGCCACGACTGCGCCGTCCCCGGTGTCCGAAGATCAGCAGCATGCCGTCCTGACCTATGAGGAGTTCGTTCGTGCGCGCAGCAGAGCGATTATGCAAGGCAGTGCATTTTCGGGATCTTTGTCTACACACCATGATAGCGCAGCCAACTCGCTGAGCGTTGCATTGAACCGGATCATCGGCCTTGTCAGTGTCGATTTGAATGCCGACGAAGACCGCGAGATGAATACCATCGCCGCCATGGATTTCCGCGTGACAGAACCTGAGGCTCCGGAAGAAAATATAAAACCTATGCAGCCAGAGATTGCCTCTAAGCCCGCGAACGCAACGAAACGGGCCGTGGCGACCGCAAAGAAGATGAAAGAGGCAGTCGACGCGTTCGAAGAAAGATGCCGGTCTCTGAAAGGCAGGCCAATCACTACCGCCGAGCTCGTCCGGCTGCGAGCACTACTGCAAATCCTGCTTTCGCACGCTCAGCCAATCCGAGGGGAAGCATTACCAAATCAAATCCTGCCGATTCACACCAAGGGCAGCTACGACTGGCCACGTCTGGTTGGAAGGTTGCTCAATCAGCATTTCGGAACCGCACGGGCGCTACAAACGTTGCAAGTTGCCCAAGACGAGGCAGAGCAGAAACGTGTCCTTGAATACCTTGCAGTGGCAGATTGGGCTGCGCGAGCGGCAGTCGCTGCGGCGGCATCGGATCCCAAAACCACAGAACTGCGTCGCCCTTTGGGTAATCTGGCGAAGGCGCTCGCGGCACAGGTCGCTGTGGCCATCAAAGACATTGAGGGAGACAAGGCCTACCTCAATGTACTCCTCTTGAAGCTTGATGAGCGCTTTGCCGACCGGCTCGCGCTGAGGCGGAGGCAGTTCCCAGAATTCGATTGATGTCAGGGATGGCGCTGGGAGTTCATTTTTTTTGACTGCAAAAGTACCGCGTGCGTCGCATTCCGAAAATCGATGTCTGCTTTCAGCTGCTGCCCCGCGGCAACTGAGTTCCCATTCCGGGTTCGGAGTGGGCCGGTTGGAACTTACGAATGAATTCAAGGTTGAAAGACTTACAGGTAGTAACTTGTATTTATTCGATACATGTTCGGTGTACACGAGATAGCGACCGGACAACACTATGATCAACTTGGCCGACAACGATCTACTCACGCTACAGCACGAAGTGCAGCAGTTGTTGGGGCGATGTCTGTTACGGCTCCAACAGTATGAGCGGCTGATCAAAGCTATGGTGGCGCATCATAGGTTCTCAGGGCCGATTCATGACTTGGAGCGTTCAAGGGTCGCGCAGGTTGACGCCACGGCGCGTAAGACGCTCGGCACCCTGGTAGGCGATCTTCTCGGATCGTATGTCGTTGCTGGTGAGATCGAACCTGCTGAGGGGTCGACGATCAATCCTCCTGAAGGAGCCAATTGGTTCGCGGTGCAGATGTCACTTGACCTATCAAGTGAAGATTTCGCTCGAGCAAAGAATGAACTCAGAGACATGGTACTTTTACGGAACAATCTGGTTCACCATTTCATCGAGCAGCACGATCTCCGGAGCCTGGATGGATGTCGTGGCGCGCAAGGTGCATTGTTCAGCGCATATAACCGCATCGACCAAAACCTTGAGCAACTTCGTGAATGGGCTGGTACGATGGAGGAAATGCGCCTGGTTCTCTCACGGGTCTTGCAGTCGGAGGAATTCAAAGACGTATTTGTCCACGGAATTGCCCCCGACGTGAAAGTAAACTGGGATACGTCAAGCATAGTGAGTGCCTTGCGAGAAGCATTCTGTGCGTTGGCTGTCGATGGATGGGCACCGGTGGCTGAGGCAGGCAGATGGATAGCCAAACGGTACCCTGAGCAACTGCCTGCCAAGTATGGATGTCAAAGTTGGCGACATGTTGTGCATAAGGCGCCCAACTTAGAAATCCGGTACCTTGAAATATATGAACAACGCACTGCTTGTTATCGTGAGAAGGATGTTACCGCGAAGTCGCGTTAAATTACATTGACATAGCATGAATGCTACGCGCCCTCTGTGGCCTTATTGGAAAGCTGCATTGCCGAATGTTCGGCCTAATGAATGGCGATCCTGGGCCGTTCGCCTACTTCGGAAGTTTCGATGGCAAAGGGTAGCTTCGCCGACCACGAACGCTCGAGACAGGCAAAATACTCCTGAAAACTGGAGTTCAAAATTATGGGCGAAACCGAGTGCAAAGTTTGTGAAAATAAACCCGAATATTCTCTGCATCGCTGTGCGCCGAAGTGCAAGGTTTCAATCAAAACTACACTGGCCACCTCATTAGTTTCGTATTAGTTGTGCGAAATGATTGAGAAAAACACTTTTTGAGGTGAGCCGATGGCAGTCGAGTGGGAAGAACGACGTAGTGGATGGAAAAAGCGAGATAGTGATGCTCGAAGCAATTGGGATGTCGACTATGCACGCGTGATTCACTCTGCGTCCTTTCGACGCCTTCAAGGGAAAACACAAATCCTAAACCTCGGAGACAGCGACTTTTACCGTACGCGGTTAACGCATTCTCTCGAAGTTGCCCAAATTGCAGCTGGTGTTACCAGGCAAATCGAACAGGACAACGAACACCATGGCGCTCTCAAGTTTCTTCCTAAGTTGCCTTTGATTCAGACGATCGCATGCTGCCATGATTTGGGGCACCCGCCTTTTGGGCACGGCGGTGAGGTGGCCTTAAATTACTGTATGCGTGGAAACGGAGGGTTTGAAGGGAACGGACAGACTCTGCGGATTTTATCGAAGTTAGAGAAGTTTTCTGAGGCCGATGGAGCAGATCTGACACGGAGGACTCTGCTGGGCACTCTCAAATACCCGGTGGGCTTTAACGAAGTTCACGGCGCTGGAATGCAGCCATTGTTGATGGAGGAAACCAGTACAGTTCAGCTTATTGATCGGAGTAGATCGAAGCCCCCCAAATGCTACATGCAAAGCGAAGCAGACGTAGTGGATTGGGTCTTATTCGGTGTGTCATCGACTGATCAGGAAAAGTTTCGCTCATTCACAGCAGATGAGGGCGGAAAGAAGCACGGGAAATCGCAACACAAATCTTTAGACTGTAGCATCATGGATTTGGCCGATGACATTTCCTACGGTATCCATGATTTTGAAGACGTTCTATCGCTCGGCTTGATCACCAGGGAAGACTTCGAGATTTTTGTCTCGCCAACAATTTGCGCATCATATCTTGACTACCTTAAAGATAGGTATCCTAAAGAATATGCAAACGACGTTTATTCAAAGTTCTTAGGGCAATTGTTTGGTGGGAGCCAAGAGCGCAAACACGCTATCAGTCGTCTGGTAGGTTTTTTTATCGGACGTTCTGAGATCTTGGAACTCTCTGAATTTGATGAACCACTATTGAAATATCGTGTGGGATTGGAAGAAGGAGCGAGTGTTTTCCTTGGTGCACTAAAAAGTCTTGTGCGTGAGGTTGTAATTTTAAGTCCCGAAGTTCAGCACCTTGAATTTAAGGGCCAACAAATGGTGGTGTCAGTCTTTGAAACACTGGCTTCAGAACCGAAGGCCTTTTTACCTAAAGATCGATACCAAGCATTCGAAGCCTCGGGCCGTGATCTCAGAGTGATTTGTGATTTTGTTGCTGGAATGACAGATAGCTTTCTTATGAAGACTTATGAACGCCTGTTCAGCCCACGGTTTGGTTCGGTGTTTGACAAACTATGACGCGTTTTGTCACCGTTCGAAATTCCGGGAAATCTATTGGGAAAAATGTAAATCGTCTTAGCAGGGCGGATTCTGTGGAGATTGGTGAACCGCTATCGATCAATAGTGGTGAATTCGGCCAGCTTTCAGATTGATACGAATGCGACCGAGATCCGTTCGGTTACGGACCTTTGACTTGGGGGATCAATTCGCTTCGCAGCTTCGACGGCTTCCATCATGGTGCTTCGGATTCTGGAGGCTTCGAGAAGATCATTTCCAAGATGCTCGACGATTTGATCAACAGCGATGTAGCTCTCAGGTGAGCCTCCGGATGCGAAACTCTCACGTACTTCCTGTTTGGCCTTGATCCAATAGGGGTCCAATACCCGCGCCCAAGTTTCTGTAAGGTACTCCAAGCCTCTCAAACTCAGTTTTCCAAACATGCTTTCGTCCAGCGAGACTTCCTCTTGAAGAGATGTGGCATTCTCGGTTTCTGGGGAAAGAAAAGTAGATAGGGAATCCAAGAGCGAGACCGTTCTTTCAGGCCGAAGGTCCCATTCCCTCAATTGGGAAATCCGATGGCTAAGGAGCTCAATGGCTCTTGAAAGACGACCGGGATTCGGGGAACTGCGGTGCAGTTCTGAGTCCACTGTTTCTTGATAGGCATTTCTCAGAATGCGGGCGCAGGCAATCTGGTTGCGGATGACGTAGCCGTCGGCGTTGACGGCCAAGATTCGCGGCGGTGCGAAAGCTTGCCCGGGGCTACATGAGGCGCCTTCACTTCCTTCCAATTGAAGAATGACGAGTTTCTCTTTTCCAGAAAGTAGGGCCAGTTCTGCCCCCCACATTCCTTCAATATTTGCTGTGCTGATCTCGTGGAATCGAACGGGATCAAGCTTGCCTTTAAGGTCCGACAGAACGTCATGAAAGTTGTTGTCGCGCAGAATGCGTGGCTCCCGCAAGTATTGAGCGACACCTTCCAGAATAGCCTCGGTGTCACCCTCTGCTTCTTCGGCACGCTCGATTTTTTGTCGGCCAGATAGGGCACGATAGTTTTCGAGCCGTTGAGCCGCCTTTTCATCGGATGCCAATTTCCCAACTGGTATGTCGATGAGAAAGTAATGTGTCTGACTGTGTGGGCTATCAATTCGATCAATTCGTCCCAAGCCCTGAATCAAGTCTTTCAGGTTTGATGTCACGCCAAGCAATACCAACGCATCTGCACTCTGCAGGTTGATACCTTCCGCCATCTGGTAGGTCATGAACGCAGACGCGGGGCCCGTAGGGCTCTTCTTGCCGCCATCCCGGAAATAGGCCTCGACATCGGATCCTTTCTTGATGGCCTTGTAGCTTGGCTTGGAAATGCCACAGACATCGGTCAGAGCTCGTTTGGCTTCGCCGCCATCAGAAGTACCTTGGTCAGCTGAGACCACGAAATTAGTGTGGCAAGTGCTTCCTTCGGAGCTGTTCTTACTGCGTCGAGTGAGCTCCTCTGCAAAGATCTGCAACGTGTCAACACGTTCGGCAACGAAGACGACGCGTCTGTGGCTCGCTTGAATCTTTTTAACTTCTTCGATTCTGCGTTCATCAAGCCGTTGAATTTCCGGGCGGCCAAGAAGCTTGATTAGTTCATCGCATTTGGGAGTAGAGATTTTAGTAACATCGTCCTCCTCAAATTCGAAAAGCGAGCCTTGCCGCGGGTTCGGTTCAGATTTCCGGACACGTTTTCGGGCTTCATCGAGCTCGAATTTCTTCAGGTTGCGCCCAATGGCACCATGTTCCATCTGCCAAAGAGCTTGGGCAGAGTTTGCCCGCAGGACATTGAGTAGGTTTCTCGCATAGAGGCTGTTTTGATTGTGCCTTCGTTCTGTCCGTGTCCCAAAGCGGCTGGTTTGGATGGATGACAGGCGCTTTCCTGGAGCAAGTTCTCTCGTGAGACGAACGATATCATTGATGATGGTTTCCTGCTTGTTCGATAACTCCAGTCGTTTTGGGCGGCCGTGTAACTTGAACGGCGGATAGGTGGCCCTCTCGCCGATTTCTCGCTTTCGGCTCTCTCCAAGGCATGACCGCTGTCTGTGGGCCAGGAACGGTGCCAACATGTCGGCCAGATCTTCTCTTGCTTCATTAGAAAGGGCGTCCGTTCGATCCTGATCTCGGAACAGCGCGGCATTCACGCCTTCGCGTTTGAACAACTGGCGCATCGCTTCGATGTACTCTGGCGACATGAAGATAGACGCGCGCTTCTCTTTGAGATGTGTTAGCCAATCGACGTCCTTGTTTCCCAAAAGTGTGGCACTCAGGCAGACATTCCAGGACGGAGGCGCATACTCAATCGCTTCTGCTTTTTTAGAGCTTTCCTCGAAGCCTGGTGTGACCGTGTGACTCTCGTCGATAATAATGACACCGGCGTGCTCTATCTGCCGTGAAGAATCTTGTTCATCTTCGGTTTTGATGGCTTTGCGCGAGACGACCTGAGTATTGGGAATGGCCTTCAGGGAGTTCAAGGATCCCTTCTCCCAATTACCGACAACTCTGGGCGGTGCGATTACAACTGCACCCCCTCGGGAAACCCGACTGGTGTGACCTGGACCGACAGCGCCACTAAAGGATTCTGACAGCGTCTGCCCAAGGAGTTTGCCAATATCGGTCTTGCCGGAACCGGTCGGGGACCCAAGGAAAGCAAACCCATGCTCGTAGACAATGGAGGAGGTCTCATAAGTAAGTTCTACTTGGTGTTTGAAGGGCAGGCGTCCTGTGATGTCCTTTTGCCCACCAACCATCCAAGGACGGAATCCGGTTTGTTCGGAAACTGTTCTGGCGATCGCGTCTTCGGTCGTGACTGGGCGTAAGAGCTGGCTCAGGATTTCCAGCGCCTGTTCATTCCAGTCCACGCTGGCCTGCCAGATTTTTTCCGCGGTGTCCTGCCTTTCTTGCGCAGCTCTTGTGCTCGGATCACAGCCTGCGCTGCCTTCTGCCTGTCCAAATTCGTCAACATATTCGATGTTGTGGTAGAGACCGGCTCTGGAGAAATTCGCACTTCCAGCAACTGCGCCGAGCTCGCTCACAAAAATTTTGGCATGAAGACGTCGATCTCCCGATACGCCGAGAACTTCCTTAGCCTTTTGGGGATCAAAAATGCGAAGGTCAATCTTACCAGATTTGATCGCTTCGGTTGCAAGGACAGCACGAAGATCCGCAGCATCCTCAACATTGAGGCCATGGCGTTCAAGATAGTAAAGGCGGGCTTCATCTTCGATAGACTTACCGAAGCCGGAAATGCCTGAAGCGTTTGAAGTATCCACGCCGTAAGCAATTCGAACCTTAACATCCTCTCTCCCGTTCAGGTTAGGGATTTCCTTGAGGATAATCGAAAGCGAGGAAAAGAAATCCTGATACCCCGTTACAACCAGGCATTTTCCGGTCGCAAGGTGTGGACGCACCAACTCTATGACCGGGCGAGTGGTGTTGTCGGCCGCAGAGAACCTGGGTCCATTTCCCGACGTGCGTAGACGTTGCAAATCGATGTCGGCCAGATCGGCTTCTTCACCAGAGGAATTAGAGAGCTTTCGAGATTTCGTGGTTAGCCAAGCAGGGAGTTGAAACAATGAAGGGCACTCTTGTTGCTATATTTGCTACAAATGAGGGAGTTTGTTTTTCTGAAGTGGGTTTCCGCGCACCCGAGCCAGCTGATTGTACGGTTTGTTCGTAGCGGAAAACGACCTGAACACCCAACACGAGACTTGCGCTGTTTGTCATTCAATTCTTGAAAGTTCAGGTCCGTCGGCATGTTCCTCATGAGGCGGCTCCCTCAAGAGGCCAGCGAGGCAAGGCGCACAGGGTATTTACCAGTCGCATTTGCTCCACAGTTGCGCAGGGTGTTGACGTAAGACGAGGCGAAGCGAAGACAAAGCTGAGAGCCTGGCCACGTGACACAGCAACATTCAACCTCTCCCTGGAGAGCAGAAACTCGAGGCCGCGAGTCGTTTCTTCGGCGGATGATGCCGTCATTGAGACCAGGGCTACCGGTGCCTCCTGTCCTTGGAAGCGATCAACGGTGCCCACGCGGATGCCCGGTAGGGCGTCGGACAAGGCGTTTACCTGCGCGTTATAGGGGGCAACGACGATGATGTCGTTGGGGCGTAAACCTCGCTCGTTCCCTTCCTTGTCGCGCCATGTTCCACTCAGCAATGTTTCGACAGTTTGAACGATCGCATCGACTTCCGCCGGGCATTCCTGAGTACAACCGTCATGTTCAACAGGGACCATCCATGCACCGGTCTTCGGAATGGCTGCCGCCACTATCTGTTGGTTCTCGGTGCATTCATGGGAATGAAGCCTGCCTTCATAGAACTGTTCAGAAATGTAGGCACACAGGTCTGGGTGCATCCGTCGTGTCGTGGATAGGAAAATTCCTCTGTCCAAGGGCACAATTGCATGTTCACCGAGCATCCAGTCCAGGCACGAAAGATCTGCTGGTGGAGGATGTGAGCCTTGAACAACCTGGGGAAGCTGGCGGGGGTCACCGATCAGAACCAAGTTTCGCGCGGCGTTTGACATGCCTATCAGGTTTGCCAAAGATACCTGGCCAGCTTCGTCGACAAACAAGTAGTCGAAAGTGTCGGCCAATTCCGAGCGAGAAAAGAGCCAGGCGGTTCCGCCAACCACATGCGAGCCAGTCAGGCGCCGATCCTGATTGCCCTTGATTGCAGCGATGGAATCGTACCCGTCGGGCAACGGGTCCATACCCTGACCTTCTTTGTGCGCAATTTCCACATCTTCTAAAGTGATGTCCAAATCGTCGTCCTCCAACGCATCGACACAGCCCATCAGAACATTTCGGATTGCTGCATGGCTGTTTGAGGCGACACCGACTCGCTTTCCGTCCCTGACAAGCGACAAGATGGCCCGGGCGGTCACATAGGTCTTGCCCGTACCAGGAGGGCCCTGGACCGGTAATACGGTCTCGTCCATGGCTCGTACCGCGTTTTTCAGGTTCTCCACGGGATCTCCGTCCGGTTCGTCTTGCAACGCAAAGCCGTTAAGAAATTGGGGTGGATTCCTGGACAGGAGGTCGTCCGCGGCGCGGTTTGCCCTGGCTCCGCACTGGTCGTTCGCCACTGCGGCGATTGCTTCGGGGATCGGTCGAGCGTTGATGGCAAAGTCCGGTAGGAGACTCAGCCGTTCAGGAAGGTCGACGCCTTTTGACTGGCCAAGCCGCAGTGTAATCCGGCGCCTTGTCCTGTCGATGCTCTTGATGGAAAGCGCGACGGTTTGGCCGTCGGCCAGCATCATAACCGCGCCCTTTCCTGCACGAAGTTTGGTTTCCTGAGGGGGATAGCTGTATTCACGGGCCCATGACCGCTTGTCGACTTCCTGTGGCCTGATGGCGCGCAGTCCTGCCAGGCAATCCAAGTCGTCGCAAAGCTCTTCAAATGATTTCTGAGCTGCGTCGAATACCGCCCATGCAGCGGGCTTCCCTTCACGCCAATGAAAAATACCAAGATCGTAGAGCAATTGACGACGTTCTTGAGGCAGGTCCGAGGCCTCCAGCATGTCTTTCAATTGCTGCGCGGCTTCTTCTTGGACCTGGACTTTCTCGGGGTCGGGCTCGACGAGATCATGCCAGGTTTCCAAATCATCCGGTCGAATTGAGAGGAGCCAGTCGCGCAGCCTTTCGGTCGAGACACAGTCGATGCGATTGTAAACCTCGATCTCGTCGAGGATTTCCTGTCCCCCGACTTCACGCCAGTTCTCGTAGGCCACAACAGATCCGCCGGCGGTGGTCACTTCTCCCTCGCGTTCAATATCATAGAAGGCTTCGAGATACTTGATCGAATAGGATCGTTCCGAAGCGACCACACCACCACGGACAACGCTGTAGAGATCAATGAATCTGTGTTCCCTAAGCCAACCGTCCAATTGAGCTTCCCCTACGCCATGCTGTGTCGTCAGGCGGCGAAGGGCCGTGATCTCGTAAGGTGCATAGTGATAGATGCGGGCATTCGGATTTCGACTGATGCGCTCTTCGAAGAAGGTAAACAGGTCTATAAGGGCCTGCTTTTCTTGGGCCCGATCATGAGACCAGAAAGCCGTGAAATTCTCCCCGTCCCAGATTCCGTGCAGGTACTCCAGACCATCCGCTCCGGCTTCTTCGTAGTGCGGATCCCCTTCAATATCGTAGAAAAGGTCTCCCTTGGCAGGACGCGGTAATAGGTCAAATCCTTTGCCCGTCTGATACGGGCGAATTTCATGGGTCGGTGGGCCGGACTTGCGAGCCTGCTGCAACCGCGCTTGCGCTTTCAGTTTGCCAAGAGTTTCCGGAGCCAAGCGAGGCACCGTCCCGTCGAACGCGGACAGGGCATGTAGGGTTGAAATCCCGCGCGCCTCGAGCTTTGCGACTTGAGCCTTGCTGATGCCAGCCACCTCGAAGAGGCTGTCTTCGTCGCGCCAGGTATCTGCACAATGCTCGCGCCAGCGGCATAGATCACAGGTCGCACAAGGGATCGGACGCGTTGCAGATGGGTCGGACACGAACTCTTCGAGACGAGCCCGCGCTCCTCGAGCATAGGCCGCGTATTCGGTCAGGCGAAAGGTGAACCTGTCACCGCTTCCCAGCACGACATGGGCGTGTTCAGGTGCCAGGCCTTGGATCTGTTCCAAAAGGTCGGAGTAGAGAACCAGCTGCAGCACATGCCCGGGGGCTGGTTTCCGCTTTAGTTTGGTATCAGCCACTTCGTATGAATAGGCACCGAGTTTTGACGGGCGTTCGACCTGCTCCAGAAAATCGGAATAGCCGCCCCACATACCTCCTTCGAGGGCCGCCTGAAAAATGATCTCGGGCCCTTCTTGAAGCGCCTCCAGGGTTTTGGCGACTGACTGGGCGAAAGAGACGCCGTCTGTGTCGATTTCGCCGACAGACTTTCCCCGATCCTTCAAAGTGGCCAGATAAGCCCTCTCATGGGCGTCGCCGCGTTTCTGCAGCAATGCGGCATCTTCGCTGTCCTCGACTTCCTTGGGGCCCATACCGTCCAGGCGCAGCAAATCCAGTTTCGTCGCGTGTGGGCAGGCCATGTACTGCATCAGATCCGAGGCCGAAAGCCGAAGAGCGCCGTTGTCACGTTTCATGCGTTGACCTCCGATGTTGTCTGCCGGATCGTGAGTGTTTGGCCGCCCAAGCCGCGGAACACTTTCTGGCGACACGACAGAACAATAATTTGCATGTCACCAGCTTGCTGGGTCAGGGCATTGAACATGCGCTCGATCCGGTCGTCATCGGTATAGACGATTGCATCATCCAAGATGATTGGAGCAGGTGTTCCGGATTTCGTCAGAAGACGCGCAAAGGCAAGTCGCACCAACAATGCGATCTGCTCCTGGGTGCCGCCGGACAACTGATCGTAACTATCCTCGCCCTCTGGACGAGACAGCCCGGTCGGCAGCACACTGTCGGCGTCCAGGGTCAATTCAGCGCCGGGCAAAACCATGCTCAAGAGCGGGCGCAGTTCATTGCGGATCGGGCCGATATAGGCGTCATGCGCCAGTTTCTGGGCCTCGGATAGTGCCGCATCGAGCCGTTGAAGTACCTTCACTTCGGCCTGTACCTGTTCGGCATGGGATCGGGCAGTTTCCAGTTTTCCTTCGACTTCCCGAAGTTTTTCCTCGACAGATAGATCCGCTTCGATCGAGATTTCAGTCTCGAGCTTTGCCAGTTGAATGTTGACCTCCCTCGAGCGTTTGTCGGCCTGATCGACCACATTTTGCGCGCGTGTCGCCCCGGCTTGGGCGAGCGAAAGATCTGGGGCATCTGCAGCGAGCTCCTGAACGCGTTGTTTGGTCTTCTCCAGGGTTTCCTCAAGCACAGGTGATTCTTCTCGCAGTGCCGCCAACTCACGGTCTGTTTTGACCGGATCTCCGACGGTGCTTGTCGCTCGATCGACCCGGCTTTGTGCTTCGTCTCGACGGGCCCTAAGTTCCCGGGCATCACCGTTTTTTGCTTCATGATCGGCGCGTACCCCTTCCAAATCAGCCAAGAGTTGGTTGTGGTTATCTCTTGCGGATCGAAAGGTTGCGTCTGCGTCCGATGCGGAGGGAATGGATGCATCTTCCGCCACGGTTTCTGGCAAGGTTGCAATCTCGTCCATCAGGGCCTGCATCCCATCAGGTGCTGCGATCTTCAGTTTCGCGTTTGCATCTCGCAAGGCGGTTTCAGCCGATTTTCGCTCTTTTTCAGACTTTCGGGCTGCCTGCAGTGTCGAGCATCCGGTCGCGTCGAGGGCCGCGTCGAACTCTGCCTGTGCCCCGTGCAGGGCGGCATTGTCACGTTGTTCAGCAGGGTGCACACGGATGGACCCAACTCCGGCGATAGCGATGTCGCCTCCGTCCGGTAGGGCCACGCGATGGCCGGGTTTCAATGGATCGCCGTCCAAGGTCACCCGATCCTGTTGATCTGCATCCGCGGTTAAAGTGATGGCAGCGGCCGAGGCTTCACGGGCACGCTTCAAAAGCTCGAGCTCCTGCCAAGCCTCTTCCAGCCGTTCCATCTGGCGTGCATCAGGCGAACTGCCGATTGTTTTTCTGGCTGCTGCGGCTTCAGAGGAATCACGTTGGGCGTCTTCCAGGCGCTTTGCCAACTCCTGGCGGCGTTCTGCCCCTTTTCGGTTGGCTTCTGCTGCGTGTGCTGCGTCACGGATTTCTTCTGCGGAGAGTTGGTTTTTCCGTGCCTCCTGCTCTGCGTTCTTGGCCTTTTCCAAGCCCCTTGTTGTCTCACCAAGCTGGTCCTCGGCGTCGGAAACGCCCTTCTGGAGTTCATCCAATGCCTTCTTCGCTTCGCGGAATTCTGACAACTGCTTTTCGGCCGTTCTGATCCGGCCCTGATGGGAATCCAGCACAAGCTGAGCTGTTTGGTGGGCTTCATCGGCCTTCGCCTGATTTTCCCGATAGGCCACGGCAGCTTGCAGTGATGCCCTGGCAGTATCCAACGCATCTACTCTTTCTTTTATGGCAACGGGATCAGCAAGCTCGGATTTGTCGTCCTGCAATTCGCGACGTTCCACCAGCTTGGCGCGCAGGTGTTCGACCTTGCCCCGCAAATCCGCCATCTGTTCATCCAGATTTGCGACGGTCTGCTCCGCTTCCCAAAGGGGGCCATTTTTTTTAGTGGCACCCGATTTTGTCAGATAGGCCTCAAGGTCGTTCTTCAACGTGGCACGAATCTTCTCCATCTGGCGACCACCGGTGATGTCTTCGATTTCGCCTGCAACGGAGGACAGCAGATCGCGCCGCGCAGCCAGGGTGTCATCGTCCTTGCCGGAATGGAGTGACGTTACCCCTTGGCGCACCCAAAGCAATCCCGCCGGGCCACCATCCTTGGGTGGTTTGATCAGGGTGCGGATCCACTCTTCAGCGTCTTCGGCCTGTTTGAACAGATGACCATCCCGATGAACCTTTACCTGTTGTTGACCCTTCTTCGACGAGAAAACCTTCGAAATGCGGTAGGCTTTCCCGTCTACATCGATGTCTGCAGCGATCTCAGGGTTTCCACCTGCATGTGGAGCAAGGCTGGCTGCCTCCTTCTGCTTCCAGGATTTTGCCTCGAAGAAAAACAAAGCGTGCAGGGCGTCGAAAAGGGTCGACTTACCCTGTTCATTTGGTGCGGTGAGCACATTAAGTCCCGGGCCAATGTCCAAAACTTCCACGGGCTTTGTGAAGCGGCGGACGTTATTCATGCGTATCGACAGGAGTTTCATTGCGCGGCCTCCTTCACAAGGCTGTACAGCCGCGTCAGTGCCGCGTCGGCGATGTCCCTGTCCGAACGGGCCAGATCGGCGTCGTCAGCTTCTTCCTTCAGGGCCTCTGCAGCGATGCGCAAAGCTCCGCCTCGGGCGATCTGGTCCAGATCATCGGGTTGGTATTCGGTGTGAAGCTGATGGTCATGCCATTCGAAATGGCAGAATTCCGGAGCGATCCTTCGGAGTTGCTCCATCAGAGCCATCCTCTGATCAAGGTGGACGTACCCCTGAAGGCGCAACTTGACGAGAGTGTTGCGCCATTTGCTGCCATCGTCAGGCAGGAGTGCCATGAGATTGGATACCGCATCAAGCCCGGGCGACAGAGGCAATTCCAGTTCCTGCCAGTCATATTTTCCCAAGGGAATTCTCACGGCCTCGGGAGCACTGCCTTTTGAGGCGATCGAGACCAAAAGGCAGGTGCCGGGTCCAGTGTGCTTGAAACGGTCCCGTTCCGGTGCTCCCGAATAATGTGTGCGAGGCGTGATCTCCAGGGCGCCATGCCAATCACCAAGTGCCAGGTAATCCAGTTTGGCCCGTTCCGCGCGGTTCGGGGGGATGGTTTCCGCGCTTGGCTCGTCAGGACGGAAATCAACGACACCGCCGTGGGCAAGGCCGATGCGGAAAGCTCCCTCTGGCGTGGTTTTGTGCTCCATGGCCTCAGTCAGGTCGTAACCCGGTGCAACGCGCGGGCAGGGGGCGGGCAAGAGATAGGCACAATCCGAAATGGCGACGGGCGCATCGTCGCGCAATACGTGCACGTTTTCCGGGGCATGTTCCCTGAAAGTTTGCCAGATCAGATCCGCAGTCAGACTGTCGTGGTTACCCGGAATAATCCACCAGTTCAGCTGTTTCGCCTCCGCCATAGCCGTAATGGTTTGGCGTATAAGGCGAGGCGAAGGGGTTTCCTGGTCGAATGTGTCCCCCGCAAGAAGGATGTGCTCTACGCCGTGTGCATCCGCTGCCTCGATCAATGCAGGAATGATCTCGGCGCGTGCTTGGCGTAGATCTGCGGCGACATCCTCATCAAACCGTCCGTAGGGCTTGCCCAGATGGAGGTCAGAGGTGTGGAGGAACCGAATTCCTGTCATCGTGCAAGCCTTTCATGGCGAACGGAAACCCAGCGAGGGCTGTTGAGGCCAACTTTTCATGCGTGGGTGTCAAAATCTGTCATGGTCTGTGGTGAGTGAGCGGAAAAAATTCTTGAGACTGGGAACGTAATGTGAACATGCTTAGGGTAGTGCGTTGAAATCGTCGCGTTGAAATCCCTTCACCAGATTGGCCAATTGCGGAGGGTGGAGGACTTCTACACTGTCTCCCCACTGGTATAGATGCCAAGCCATTTCCAACCAGCCAGAAGCAACAAATCGAACGTCAAGTGACCCATCTTCTTGGAACTCAGTCAGCTGGGCTGGATGGAAATGCCATTCCGCTGCACGTTGGGCGGCATAGGGAGTGAACCTCCAATGAACCGGGCCATATTCATCGACGCTCTGAAATGATCCGAATGCATGGGCTGCGTGGTCGTTGAGATCGAAATTCGGATCGCGTTCGAAAAACTCTTCGATGACTTCAACCGCGTAGATCAAGTCGAGGCGGAAATGCTTCATGGTTTGGTTGCCCGGGCTTTTCGCCACCAAGTATCGACGGGCACCGAGAAGGACGCCATGCGGTTCAACCAAGCGCACCGTGTCTTTGTAGGAAAAGCGCAACAGGTAGGGCCCTCGAATGGCATCTGAAATGGTTTTGCTAACCTCTTTGGAAATCTGCGTCGCCGGGCCTGGCCGGGCCGCCACACCGTAGGCTTCCAGCATCCACTCGGCATCAGCTTCCAGACGACGTGCCTCACGCGCCGGTAGCGCTGCCATCAATCGGTCTCGGAGCGCAGCAAGAGCATTCCTTTGGCGTAAATCACCGCTCTCTGACAACCTTTCCATTGCGTAGTCGAGAGCTTCCAGCTCTTCGTCCCCGTGCATCTTCAGCCGGGCCAATGGAGATTCAAGAAGAGCCCATCTCTTTGTACGGTCTGGATCGATCAAGATTTCAACAGCGAAGGGAAACGCTTGCTCTAAGGCACTCGTCATGCGTTGCGCAGTACGTCTTGTAACTTGAAACTCATCTTCAATTTCCAGAAGAGTAACGCCTCGGTGTCGGGCTGCAGCAAAGTCCGCAAGGCGCAACAAATCAGTAGCTTTCGAATAGGACATTGATTTTTGAAACTAATTAACCTCTCCAGAAGTATTAAATCGAGCCTTGAGGGTGTCAATCAATGAGCATGCAAAGTAGATAGCACACCTTATAGTTGTCGAACTGTGAGGTTTCACTGACACAGTTTGTGTATTTACGGTTCATGCCTGGTATTTCGGACAGTGTTTGCTCTGCTTCGACGTCTATGAATTCTCTTGAGTTTGAGCTATGTTACTGCGTATGAACAAAAAACTCGAAAACTCTGAGCGATCCCTCGCGGAGTCAAATTTAGACCCGATAGAACTCGGAAAAGCTGCGCGGACTATACTCCAAAACCGTCGTCAGACGCTCCTCAGCAAGCAAAGCTGAGAGAGGCTTACCGCCAGATGTATGACACCGCGAACGCGTTTACGTCACTTCTCAAAATCATTAAGAAAGTTTGCGTGCAGCAGCCCAAAGAAATTCGCGCTGATTGCCCAAAGAAATTTGCGATCCAATCTCGCTCGTGAGCTCCGAAGGGAGAAAACATAGTCGGTTTACGAAATTCACAAACGAACCCTTCTCCCTAATTTTCCATAAGAACGGCCTGAACATAGAAAGATGATTTTGTGCAACTTTTTGCGACCTCGGCGATCCATAACGCCTATACAATGCCGTCATCCCGAGCGCCCAAACTCTCGAGCCAAAACTTACGTACCCTCAGTTTGCGCGTGCACATGTAACAACAAACAGTGTCCTGCTTAGAAGGAACACGCGTTTCATGCGAGGCATGGAAAAACGGATCTGTTTTGGACAACTACCGGAAGAGGCGCGCGAGGCGCATCTGCAGCTTAAAAAGTGGGTACCGCCAGAGCAACCGACGACCAATCCTCTGCTCGAGCCCTGGCTTTTTCTCAAAGAGTTCTTTCATCATCTCATCGGGTGTCATAGCGACAGAGTAGCACAGTTTCACTGATACGGGAAACGGACGGGATTTTGACCTTTGACTTGGCCATTTGGGTTGAAGCCAATTGCTTTTTTACACAGTTTCACCCGCTTGCGAATTCCAACGATCAAAGGTACTCGAAACGATGCTCACGTAGCAGCAATTCTTGCTGCGGTCGAGTATCATCGTCGCGCAATTGCCGACGTATCGAGCGAAGATGAAGAAGGTGGCGTCAGAGACCGCGGCACTGAAAACACCCGAGCAGCTTTCAAGCAGCGCGTTAAAATCACGAAAACTCATCTTTCTGAACTCTGACGCGGTTCTCAGCAAGTGGATGCCCGTTTCGCTCATGCCATACTGACTGCGCAGAAAACGCAGCACGGTTTTCATCAAACCAGGCTTGCCGGTATCTTTCCAACAATGGCCCTTTTTCCTCCAGACGTCGGTGTTCATTTTCAACACCAGCCTGCGCTTCAAAGATCCATTTCTTATCTGTCATCGAACCAGACACCGCTTGCATCGGAAACTACAATCGAACCCTCGGTCGTACTGCGCCCAAATTTCGATCTAAGATTCTCGGGCAACCGGTTCAGCGCATCTTCGACAATATCGACAAGCTCGTTTCGATCAATTGCACTCCCAGGCAGTATTTTGAGATTGAGATACTCAATTACATCTCGCCCAGAAAAGCCCAACGGGCTAACAAAAATCAGATCCGGGTCAATGCTCTTGCTGCGGAGCTCAGCGAAAAACTCTTCGGCTTCAACTGTTGGAGTTGGCAACTTGCGCGCGAACGCATCGAACCAAACATAATATTCCTGTTCTGTCAGATCGCTGGGGGAGATTTGTCCATCGAAGGCAGCTTTGACCTGATCACCGAGATCTGACCCACGCACCAGGTTTCCATCTTCATCGAAACCGACGCCAAGGCCCTTCCGCCGCCGCTCTTCAAAAAAAAACTCGCTCTCTCGGCCCAGGATTGGTCACCTTCTCCATGAAAAACGTATCCCAGGCCTCCTGCTCCTCTGCAGTGAGATCGTCTGGCGACAACTTTCCGTCAAGCGTAGCTTTCACTCGCTCATTGACGCCGTTGTTTCCCTTGTGTTCTCCTGTCATCTCACACGCCCTTTGCGGCAAATGATAGTACAATAGAGTTGGTAACACTACACAGGCATAGCGTTTCCGCGAACTGGCTCGCCCGCAAAAAAAACAGGGAGACTTCAAGTGAATGCGATCGAAACAGCATTCAACATCGCCGGTGCCAGCACAGTAGTCATAGGCGTCCTGTACGCACGGCATCTTCTCAATACTGCCGGTCGTGACCATTCGCATGATCCGGAACTCGTCAAGCAGTTCCGCGAAACAGCACCGTATCACCTTCTCGAAGATCTGGTAGCCGACTAAATGAATATTTTTATTGATTTCGAAGCATCGTCGCTCAGCCCCCAATCTTGGCCTATTGAGGTTGGGCTGGCATGGCTCGAAGGCAGCAAGGTCATTGTAAAGAGTCGACTCATACGCACGCGAGCAGGTTGGGATCCTGCTGATTGGGATCCGAAATCCGAGGCCATTCACGGTCTTCCGTACTTGAGCGTTCTCAGCGCCGGATTGGACGCTGACGCCGTCAGCCAGTGGCTTCTGGATATTGCACGGGAAAACAGCTTGATCTCAGATGCGCCCGAGTATGATCAACGTTGGCTTGACCGATTGCTCGAACGGCCCGGTCCGCAAATCATGGATTTCGACCAAGCTGTATGGAACGCATTTTCGGATGACGGCAATCCAGCCACCTCCCGCGTGGCCCGTGTTTACAAAACTAAAGCGAACCGACCCACGACGCACCGCGCTGGACCAGATGCGGCCGACTTGGCTTATGCGTGGCGTGCCGGGACAAAGAAATGAGACAGCTCCAACCAGCCTTTCTGGATGCCAAGTCTGCAATCTTCTGAGCGCTCATCTTCCTTGCATTCTGGGTTGAGCATTTTCGAGCTATCTGCAATGCAAAGACTGCGAGTAACAACAGCTTGGGCGCGGTATTGCGAACGTAGATATCCCAAGCTCGAAAGGCACACTTTCTCACGCCCTGCACCGTACAATACTATGGTGCAGTGTCAGAAATCGTCATCCACTTCCCTGTGTCGCACTTGAAATGCCCGCTGCAGTAGAAGAGCATTTTTCTGTCTCTGCTCATGCAGCCGCGGGCTGACAAATCGCGGATCATACTCTTCGGGCTCATACAATGGAACGCTTAGCATAGCGGCAACTGCAAATGTCTCGCCGATTGGTACGCACAAATCTCCGGCTTCTATCTGCTTTACTTGTAACGCCGACAATCCGGCTTTTTCGGCAAGCGTTTCGACTGACATCTTATGCTGAAGCCGTACTTCCTGTATCATCAAACCGAGTATCTCAGCTGCTTCAGCGGCCATTTCATTGTGTCTGCCTTCAATAGTGCCTTGGGTATCAATAAAGTCAGGAGGATTTCCAAGTTGTCCGTCAAGAATGCCAAGTTTGAGCTTCTTTTCGGTCTGATCTGGCATCTCAATCTCTGCTTCAGCTATTGGTCAAATCAAAAAACCTCATTCGCCCGGCTTAAGTCAAAAACGTCTACGCATGACCTCTTTTGCCCATCCGTGCTCCACCATGGGGACTGCTCCCGCCGAATCCCTTTGTCGGTTTGATTGGCACCGCTGCGGAAATGCGGAAACTGTTTAGTTCCGTTGTTAATTAAAACGACGCGTTCAAGCAAAGCCGGGTCTGGGATTTCAAGTGCTGTTTCGTAGAGCGCTCGAGACATACAGATCCCAGCTCCTTGATCGACACATACATACCCCTGAATGGCCTCTCTAAACAGATGCATCCAACGGTTCTCTTCCAATCCCACTTGCTCTGCTGCCAAGGTTGTCCAACCCAGTGGGGATATCTCCAAAGCCTCGCACTCTTCACCACGAAACTGCTGGCTTCGGCATCGGAATTTCGTGGCGTGAGCAAGCTCCTGCCCTACCAATAGAAGTGCTCCTTCAAAGCTGGTGCACCCATTGATTTCAAGTTCCAAAAGCGGGCGCAGGAACGGGCGATCGAGAAGGCTCGTTACGAAACGGCGCGCCAAAGGTTGCGGAATGCTCTTAACGATGACTTCGTCTCGGGCCTTTCTTGCCGCCAAATCCGCCAAGGCTATGAAATTCAACGAACCACCTTCAAGCACTCGTATCGCTCCAGATCATTTTATCTACTTTTTAGATAATCTAAAATCCAGATTAGGGATCGTCAAGCACACAAATGTTTGGCGGTCATGTCAAAAACTATAAGAAGCAGTGGGCACAAAGCTTTGTGCCAATCCATTGTAGACGCAAGGAAGCGTTCAGGATTGTCTCAGGAGCAATTGGCTGAAAGACTACATTGCCAGCAATCCTTAGTGGCCCGAATAGAAAGCGAAGAACGCCGTATAGACGTCGTTGAGCTTATTGTTATTTGCAGGGCTTTAGGCGTCGAGGCCGAAGAAGTTCTAAAAGCTACCGAAGCTGCCACGCAGCACGATCATTACCTTTAAAACTTATCCGCAAAAGACCAAAACAAGTTGGCTCCTTGTCTGGCACGGTGGATACACGTCTATCTCCAGCATTAAATGCAATAATAACGGTATTCAAGAAACTGAAATTGTCTCATTCAAAAAATGGCCCAATTCTAAAGACGCCGCCGTAGTAGTGCCCCGCGATATTTGGGCTGGGCCACCTGGCGACGATGGAGTGGATACCGCCGCCGGAGCCGTATCGAGGCCAAGATGAATTGTATCAAGCTTCTTGGCCGATCCATGATGCAAGATATTTTGATCGACAAGTTGCGGGAACCCAGATCTGCGTCGCCGTTCTCAAACGTTACACCGTTCTTCGTGTACCTGTCAGAGGGCCCGTCGGATAAATCCGCTTGGGAAATGTGAAGTTCGGTCACGCCCCGATTAGTGCAGCAAGGCCAGCCAGAGTTCCAAATCACTTTCGGCTTTTAGCCGTATTTGTACCCAAGGAGCCGCTAAAGGCCCGGAAATGGAAACCGTTCTGTTTTACTACTTATGTATAGCGGATGCCCGGCAGAACCGTCCTTATTCAGTTTTAAGCAGGAGAGAGGTTTTCCAGTTTTCCTAAGGGCGTTAAGCGTTCTATTGACGATATCTGCATACCGCTTGTGTAGTTTTCCATATGCCAATAAAATCTCCTCGGCATTCTCAGCTTCGCTGAGGATTGCTGTTAGATTGTCTGAACTGCATGCAATTTCAGGATCATTTGGTACGTTCTTGGGCTCGGTGGCTCGCCAATCCAGCATGTTGGTTTTCACGTAGCGCGAAAATCCCCACCTTCTGGCAAAACCAAGCTCTCTGTCACAGGTTGGGTCCGAGACATCTGCTGTGGCGACTGACGGATTTTGGCCGACGAACATTATGGTTCGGGGCTCAGCGCCATCTGGTGTCCAGTCGCGGATTAACGTTTGGCGATATCGCCCACAGGAGGAAAATGTCGCGCTTCCTATAACCCCGTCTGGGAGGCGAATTCGCACTTTTCCACCCGGATCGTGCAGCGTATGCGCTTCCTTTGGGAACTTTTTTGCCTGATCTGCCATCTCAACCTCCGGAAAAGAAAACATATGCGACTACACTGTAGTCTTTCTAACAATATGAAAAACAAATAATAAAACACTTTGTAGTGCATAATTTACGGTCTCGGTCGCGGTCGACGGGTTCAGCATCACGAAGAGCGCCTTGTGTCCCGCTGGCTCCCAGATGCGGGTCAGGCTATAGCGATACTTTTCGCAGTCGGAATAGATGGCGGTCGAGGGCGCATCGCCCTTTGTGTGCGTTCGGGTGATCATGCCCCCCGCCTAACACGCCGTTCAGGCGACGAACACCCGGCTGGGGTGCAATTCGCCCGATTTGTAGATACCCACGGCCACAGCCTTGCCATCCAGCGAAGCCCAGGCCTCATCGCCATATTCCGCATCCGAGGCCAGCACCATGCCCGGATTGCCGTTGCGGAGGCGGGTGGCGCCTTCGGGGGTGCATTTCAACTCGGGCAAGTCGGCGAGGCCAGTTTCCAACGGATGCAGATACGCATCCAACGCCTCGGTCTTGGCCATCTCGTCGATTTGTTCAATGGAAAGGCCATCCTCGGCCTCGAAAGGGCCGGACCAGATGCGGCGCAGTTCCTTTACGTGGCCGTGGCAGCCCAGTGCTGCGCCTAGGTCGCGGGCAATCGAGCGAACATAGCCGCCTTTGCCGCAGGTCATTTCCAGCACCACGTGATCCTCGTCTGGGCGGTCGACGAGTACCAGTTCCTCGACCCACAGGGGGCGGGCGGACAGTTCTACATCCTCACCATCGCGGGCCAGCTTATAGGCGCGCTGGCCGTCGATCTTCACAGCCGAGAATTTGGGCGGCACCTGCATAATGTCGCCCAGAAACGGGGCCAATGCCTGTTTGATGTCGTCATCCGAAGGGCGCGCATCACTTTCAGCAATCACTTCGCCCTCGGCATCGTCGGTGTTGGTGGCCTGCCCCAGACGCACGGTGAAGGTGTAAGCTTTCAAAGCGTCGGTGATGTAGGGAACGGTCTTGGTCGCCTCACCCAAAGCGACGGCCAGAACTCCGGTTGCCTCGGGGTCCAGCGTGCCCGCATGACCCGCTTTCTTGGCGTCCATCGCCCATCGCACCTTGTTGACCACCGCGGTCGAGGTCATGCCCGCAGGCTTGTCCACCACCAGCCAACCGGAAATGTCGCGACCCTTGCGTTTGCGTCCCATGCTTCACCTAGATTCTTGCTGAGGCGCGCGAGTTAGCGGATCACTCTGCCGCTGTCAATTTGTGGGCACGTCTTCGACCACACCCACGATCGGCCCCAGCGAGAAGCCGATATCGGAACGGTTGCTTGCCCGCTCGTACATCCGGGAAATATTGCCATCCAGAAACAGCGCGTTCGGAGTTTCCAGAACATCCCGGAACAGGCTGCCGAATTCGTGGAAGGTGACATAATCGTCCGAGATCGCAAACACCGTGCGCGTGCCATCCGCGCTGGTGCCGACTCCGTTGCGCACATAGAGCGAGGTCGAATCAGGCAGGAAGCGCGGGTGCAATTCTCCGTCGATTACCAGCATTGGGCCGGATTGGGTGGCGAACTGGCAATTGGGTGCCTTATCTACATAATCCAACGTCTCGAACACGTCAGCGCGGCCCTTGCGGATGCAGAACACACCATTGGGCAGCAGACCGAAATTGCCGGGGCCGGCGTTGGGGATCACTCGCATCTGCTCCTGACCCTCTTCGACATAATGGCCGACAGGCGAGCGGTCATCGTGATACATACCCGCATTCATCGCAAAGGCCAGCCGCTTGCCGCCTGGGGCAAGTGCTTCGTTCACTGACGAGAAATGCCCCAGCAGGTCGCCGTTTTCGTCCTTCAGGAAAAGGCGCAGGTCTTCGGACGCGGCATCCACCTCGCAGATGGTGTACCGCTTGTCCTCATGGGTCAGCTTTTCACAGGTGACCGCAGAGGCTTGCGCCGCCCAGAGGACCGCGCCCATTGTGGCCAGCGCTCGGATCACTCGTCCAGATCGCGGCGCACCGCGTCCTGTTCGAACATGCGGCGGGTGTCGTCCAGACGGTCAAACGTGTCATCCAACCGGAACCGCAGATCGGGCGAGAATTTCAGGCCGACCTTCTTGCCGACCATCCTGCGCAGCTCACCCTTGTTGCGAGCGAGCAGTTCAATCACGTCCTCCTGCCCCTTGCCACCCAGCGGCAGCACATAGGCAGTGGCGATTTTCAGATCGGGCGAGGTGCGCACCTCACCCACGGTGATCGACATACGGTTCAGGTCGGGGTCGTGGACATCTCCGCGCGCCAAAACCTCAGACAGGGTGCGGCGGATCAGTTCGCCGACGCGCAGTTGTCGTTGGGACGGGCCGGGGCCATCGTGAAATTTGTTCTTTGCCATACAACCCGATCTAAGCGCAAAGCAGGGCTTTGCCAAGCGGGCGCGAACGGGGTAGGAGGCTTTGAGCCGACAAACGCGAAAGGACCAGCGCAATGACCCATATTCCGGGGATCGTCATCACAGGGGCTTCGGGCCGTATGGGGCAGATGCTGATCAAGACCGTGACGGACAGCGATCAGGCGCGTCTGGTCGGTGTGGTCGAACGCGCGGGACACGATTGGATCGGTCAGGATGTGGGCACGGCGATGGGCGGCCCCGCGCTGGGCGTTACCGTGACAGACGATCCGCTGGAGGCGTTTGCGCAGGCGCAAGCGGTGATCGACTTCACCGCGCCCGAGGCGACGTTGGAATTTGCCGCTCTGGCCGCGCAGGCGCGCTGCGTGCATGTGATCGGCACCACCGGCATGACCGACGAACAGATCGCGGCGCTGGAACCCGCTGCACGCCATGCGGTGATCGTGCGGGCGGGGAACATGAGCCTCGGCGTCAACCTGCTGGTGCAACTGACCAAAAAGGTCGCCGCTGCGCTGGATGAGGATTTCGATATCGAGGTGATCGAAGGCCACCACCACCACAAGGTCGATGCGCCCTCAGGGACTGCTTTGATGCTGGGTGAGGCCGCCGCCGAAGGGCGCGGGGTCAATCTGGCGGACGTGTCCGACCGGGGCCGCGACGGCATCACCGGCGCGCGTCAACGCGGCAATATCGGCTTCCACGCTATTCGTGGCGGAGACATCGTTGGCGAGCACGACGTCCTGTTTGCCGCCCCCGGAGAACGCATCGTCCTGCGCCATCTGGCCACCGACCGCGCCATCTTTGCCCGCGGCGCGCTGAAGGCAGCGCTGTGGGGGCAGGGTAAAGCGCCCGGTCAATATGACATGGTGGATGTGTTGGGACTGTAAGCCCCGTCACTTGAACGCAGTCAAACCGGGCGGTTCGGTGCCGTCCTGTTCGACCTGTGCAAACAAAGCACCCAGCCGCTGATCCCAAGTTGGGAACTGGCCGGTCATTGCATAGGTCATGCGCTCGGCCCCAATGGAAATTCCCAGCGGCGCGGCCTCTCCGCCAATGACAATCTCACCGATTTCGGTCCAGTTAGCTGACGGAGGATAGGAGCCGGGGGCGGGTTCATCCGTTTCCCCGACGCGGTAATAGACGCCCATGGTCACGATGTAGTCTTCGCCAAACGGATCGGGGAAGAAAAAGCCGGACGCGTCTCGGGCAGCCAAGGCCTCGGCCTCGTCTCGCAACAGGACTTTTTCCGCAAAAGGCAGGCCCAACTCGTCCAGCACCGGGCGCAAGGCATTGGATTGCGGCACGCTGACAAAGGCGATGCGGGATGGGTCGAGGCCGAACCCCTCGGTCAAAAGGCGCATCATCAGGCGGGTCGTGGCCTGACCGTCGGCGTCCTTCGGGTGACAGCCGACCTCGTGAAACAGGGGCAGCACGTCCGGGCGGTGTTGTTCGTCCACATCCCCCACCCGCGCCAACGGCTGGATGACAAAGGCATTGGACGGCAGGGCGGACTGATCGAAATCGTGTCGCAGCCCGCCATTATAGTCCGCGACCCCCGATACAATCGACAGCGGGTCGGATTCGGTGAAACCAAGCTCTGCAAATAGCGTTCTCAGGCGCGCGAGCGTATTGCTAAAGCCCTGTTCGAACGCCTCATTCTGGTCTGCTGCCGCAAGCGTGGCGCGCGGCAGCAGCGTTCCGACCGTCGCCGCTGTTCCCAACTGGACAACCTTACGTCTGTTCAGTCCCATCTGATGCCTCCCATGCCCATCGGACGTGGGTCGAGCGTATCACAGATGCCAACGGCAAGGGTTAAGGGATTCTGAAAGCGGTGTCAGAGGTCCCTGATCTTGTCCGCGCGCAACGGGCAGGCGAGGTAGACACCGAACTCCTTGCCGATATCGGCGCTGACCCGTGCGTGAACTGCACCCTGACGGTCGAGGAAACGCTGATTGTCCTCTACGGGAAAAATCCCTTCATGCCAGATGCCGGGATGAATATAGAGCCCGCGCGAGCCGTCGCACCAGAATGCCACCACCTTTTCCGGCGTCAGGTTGTCACCGGGCAGGGCGGCGGGGATGATGAAAGGCTTGTTGTCCAACGGCCAGAACATCTGCCCGCCATCGGGGTGATAGTTCATATGCCACAGCAACACCTGATCGCGGGGTGCGGATTGGCGATCCGCCTGCGCCTGTTGCGGATCGGTGGACCAGCCCAGCACATAGTGGCCGTTCACCGCTTCGTTGCGGCCATAGAGCACATCGCCCTTCCATTCGCCGTGAAACGTGCCTTCGACCCAGCCCCCTTCGTCACCAGTGCCCTCGTCGATGGGCCGCCAGCCTTGCTGCGGCCAGCGGGTGATTTCGATCTCGAAGGTTTCAGGGTCATCGACCAGACAGCCATAGCCCTTGACCGACTCGTCTGTTGCGCGGATTAGCGGGACCTCGTGCCATGGCAACGAGGGCTTGGTGCTGGCCTCAAAGATATATTCCGGCGCGTTCATGACGACCCCATATGTTTGTCGACCATACGCTGTACCATCGGTGCGAAATGGGCAAAATCGGGTGTTGCCATGTCCGGGCGCTTGCCCGCCTCGTCCAGATAGCGGACCTGGATGATCTCTTTCAGGTTCGGGTTGGATTCGAACGCGGCCACTTCCTCGGTGCTCATCGGGCCGCCCTGCAGTTCCAGCGTGTGGACCGAGGCCTCGGACAGGCGGTTGAAATACTCGGGCTTGGTGGCGCAGAGATAGCGTTTGGCCGCCACATGGTAACGGCAGCAATCCGTGATCACTGACGGAAAGAACTGCTCCAGCACCGCCGAGCCTGCGTCTTCGTGGTGGCGGTCTTGGGTGTCGTCAGGGTGATAGCTGCCGAATTCCGAGGTGAAATGGCCGATATCATGCAGCAGTGCACCGACGATGATCTCCTCGGGCATACCGTTCTGCTCGGCAATTGTAGCGCCTTGCAGCATGTGTTCGGCCATGGTGACGGGCTCGCCCAGATATTCCTCGCTGCCGCGGCGAGTGAAGATGTCACCGATGAACGCGACGATATTATCCCGGTTCAGGGTCGAAAAATCCGGTTTCATTCCGCCGCCTCCGGTTGCGCCATATCCATTGCCGCCAGTGTCGACAGCAACCCGTCCTTGTCGGCGTAGCAGCCTTGCAACCAGCGCGAGCCCGCACCGGAATAGCCTAGCCGTGCGTGCAGGATACGGGTGTTGTCGACGATGAAGCTTTCACCCGGTTCCAGCTTGAACGACACGCCCATCGCCGGGTCGTCGATGATCTCGCCCAATTGGCGATAGGCGGCGTAATAGGCCTCCATCCGGTCGAACGGGACATCAACCAGCGGCGCGGTTGAGCGGTTGTTGAAGCGGATGCCGACCAGCTCTCCGTCTGGTGACAGTTCGATCATCGGGCGACGTGACCGCAGACAAACCCCGTCCGAGCCCTTGTATTCAAAGCGCGCCGGGTAACCCGCCAACAGGGCGAAGCCCTCGGGGTTCTGGTCGCGCAGTTTCTCGGCGGCGCGGAAACCGTCAACCACGATCGAGTCGCCGCCCTCGGCACTGTTTTCCAAACAGTAGAGGATCTGCAGTGTCGGCACCGGATCGCGATAAGGGTTGTCGGTGTGGGCCTGCAACCCCAGCCCGGTATAGGCGAGGTTGGTCGGATTAACCTCGGTCCGAACCTCGAAATAGGGGCCATAGTTGGTCTCGCGCACATAGCCGAACAAGTCGGCCACTTTCAGCAGCGATTCCGGTTCGGTCGGGCCGTTTGTCAGCTTGGCAAAGCCAAACTCGGGCACCGCAGCCAGCCAGTCGCGCTTGGCGGCGGGGTTGGCGTGTACCACGTCCCAATCCGCGCTAGGCGCGTCGATGCCCCGTTCCCATGTGGTGATACCGGGGGCGGTGCGGCCCATGTTTTGCGCCCGGTCGCGGTCATAGACGTGATTGGCCAGCCAAGTGGCGGGGAAGGTCACGGTTTTGTTTTCTGGCTGAAAGGTAAGGCTCAGATCACCATTCAGAACTTCGGCGGCACTGATCGAAACATCGGCGGGAATGTCACCGATGGTGATCAGGCGTTGGCCATTGCCCGGCGCGCGGGTCTCGGGGTCCAGCGCGTTGTCGCGCAACCAGATGGCGTGGAACCGGGCCTGAGTGCCGGTGTCAAACTCAACGGTCACGACCGAGGCGTCGTGTGTGGCGGTGCGCAGCATGGGGGTCTCCTGTTCAGCGCGGCTTTGCTTGAGGAAATACGCGCCCCGTGGCATTACGACAATTAATCCTTATTGCTGCTGAGGCTTGGAAAATCTTATGGCTAGGAAAAAGATCGGATTACCGCCACTGGACTGGTTGCGCGTGTTCGAAGCAGCCGGGCGGTTGGGTGGATTTTCCGCTGCCGCCAAGGAGTTCGGTCTGACGCAGGCGGCGGTCAGTCAGCGGATCGCAAATCTTGAAACGTGGCTGGGCCGCACGCTGTTTGTACGTGAAGCGCGGGGCGTGTCTCTGACGGTTGAGGGCGAAAGCTATCTACCGCTGGTGCAGGACAGTTTGCAGGCTTTGGAGCGCAACACCGAGGACCTATTCGGCAAATCCCCGCGTGAACTACGGGTCGCTGGCCTGTCATCCCATATCTACGCGCTGGTTCTGCCGTGCCTGCCATTGTTCCTTGAGGCGCGGCCCAAGGTACAGGTCCTGACCGATTCCGTGGCGCGCCGGTCATCGCTGGACGAAGAAAAGACATGGCTGCAAATTCGATATGGCCGCGGCGCTTGGCCGGGGAGAGAGGCCGCTTTGATCGCGCAAGAGGTTCTGGTGCCGATGGCCGCGCCCGGCGTTGCGTGGGGGGCTACTCTGGTTGATCAACGCGGTGAACGGCCCGGTTGGCGCGATTGGGCTGCGGCTACGGGGATGGATGACCTGCCACCCGCTCGGGTCAGCTTTGATTCAATGGGCCACGCGATTGCGGCGGCTCGGCAGGGGATGGGAGTGGTATTGGGCTCGGTGCCCTTGGCGTCTGGGCATGTGCGCAGCGGGCAATTGTGCAGGCTGGACCTGCCGGAACTGCAAACGCGTGAATGCTATTGGCTGACCTGGCCCGAAGATCGGGTGCGGTCGAAGAAACAGCGCGCGTTGATTGATGATTTTCTGCAGGCGTTGCGGGGCTGAGCGATCAGAAATCGATCGCGATGCCCTTTTTTTCCCAATCGCCGTAACGGGCCGGATCGGGACCATCGCGGCCACCCAATTCCTTGGGCATCTCTTTTGCCTCAGCCTCGGCCTTTTTGCGGCGCTCTTCAGCCTCAGCCAATGCGCGCTGGGCGGCAGGGGGCAGGTCTTTGTGGTCGTCGCTCATGACATCGGGTTCCTTTCCGTGCAAGGGCTTGATATACGCCCCCGTCCGCGTTTGGCAATGCGGGCGAGGGTCACATCAAAGGCGGTTCCATGTCCGACAACGCAACAGCGGCGCGACGCAGCGCGATCTACCTGCTGGATCAGATTCTGGGAGAAGGCCGGTTGCTGTCCGAATGTCTGGCCGCAGGTGCGCTGGATCGGCTGGACCCCGAGGACCGCGCCCGGGCACAACGGCTGACGCTGGAGACCCTGCGCGGGCTCGAACGGGCCGACCGCCTGCTGGACAACCACCTGAACCGGGCGCCCGCTCTGACCGTGCACAACGCTCTGCGACTGGGCGCGGTTGAGCTGTGCCATGGTGAGGCTGCGCATGGTGTGGTCAATTCCATGGTCGAGATCGTTGGCCGCTCGCGCAAGCATGGCCGCCTCAAGGGCTTGGTGAATGCGGTTCTGCGCAAAGTGGCCGCCGAAGGGCCTGAAGCGTGGCCGAAAATGCGCGTGCCGCGCCTGCCGGAATGGCTGCGTGAACCGTTGGTCATTGCCTGGGGCACTGAGGCCGTTGCGGGCATGGAACAGGCCCATTTCGCAGGTGCCCCACTGGATATCACCATAAAACCGGGGGCGAACGGCCCCGGAGAGGCTTTGCCAACCGGGTCGCTGCGGGTGCAGGATGCGGGGCAGGTCTCGGCCCTGCCGGGGTTCAACACAGGCGACTGGTGGGTTCAGGACGCGGCGGCGGCGTTGCCGGTGCAGGTGCTGGCGCCCAAAGCCGGTGAAACTATTCTGGACCTCTGCGCCGCGCCGGGCGGCAAGACGCTGCAACTGGCCGCTGCCGGAGCAAAGGTCACCGCGCTGGATATCTCGGACTCGCGGCTGGAGCGGGTGCGCGAGAACCTCAAACGTACGGGTCTGAATGCCGATGTCATCGCAGGCGATGCGTTGGAGCATCAGGGGCAGTACGACGCCATCCTGCTGGATGCCCCCTGTTCGGCCACCGGCACCATTCGCCGCCATCCGGATTTGCCCTTTGCCAAGGACGGCTCGGAATTCGGCGGTCTAATTGAATTGCAGGCCCAGATGCTGGCCCATGCCTGGACCTTGCTGAAACCCGGCGGGCGGCTGGTCTATTGCACCTGTTCCCTGCTGCCCGATGAGGGCGAGGTCCAGATCGAAGAGGCGCTGGAACACTACCCGGACATGGCCGTGGATTGCGAGGCGCTGAACATTGCTGGGGTTGAGCCCGGTTGGATCACCGAAGAGGGCGGCCTGCGCCTGCGGCCCGATTATTGGCCGGATCGCGGTGGGATGGACGGGTTCTATGTCGCCTGCCTGGCCAAATCCGCCTGACGGGACGCTTTTCGGTGACTTGACGATCCGTGCGGTCTATCGTTGGGTCTCAAGCGCCAGCAGAGCGCAAGAGGCAGAGTAACGAGCGTCATGTCGAATTCAGATACCATGACCAACCGGTGGGCGCGGTTTCAGAACCGTCTCTATGCGCGGCTCAGTCAGCGGCGCAAGGCGGTCACCGGGTTTGTCGGAGACCCCGAACCCCGCACCGTTGGCTCGTTTGCGCGCGGTCGGCAGTTGGTGGCGGGCAATCTGCTGTTTGCGGGGTATCTGGTCGAGGCGCAGGATACCGGCCTGTGGGATGTGTCAGCTCCCAGTGTCGGCTTTGACAACGAGCGTCACGGCTTTGCCTGGCTGGACGATCTGGCCGCAGTCGGAGACATGCGGGCACGGGAAAAAGCTCAGCGTTGGGTTTGGGGTTGGATTGAAACACATGGTCGCGGGCAGGGGCCGGGATGGGCGCCTGATCTGACCGGTCGGCGTTTGATGCGCTGGATCAATCACGCGATTTTCCTGCTGCGCGGGGCGGATGAAAAACAAAGCCGGGCGTTTTTCCGGTCATTGGCACAACAGACCTGGTTTCTTTCCAAACGCTGGCAGGCCGCGACGCCGGGTCTGCCCCGGTTTGAGGCGCTGGCGGGGTTGGTTCAGGCCGGGCTGGCCTTGGAGGGGGCCGAACGCATGGCCGATCCGGCACTGCGCGCGCTTGCGAAGGAATGTGAAAAGCAGATCGATGCAAAGGGCGGCATTCCCACCCGCAATCCTGAAGAACTGCTGGATGTCTTCACTCTGCTATCGTGGACTTCGGCCGCGTTGGGCGATTTGGGGCGGGGGACACCTGCGGCACAGGCAGATGCGATCAAGCGTATGGCCCCGACATTGCGCAGCCTGCGCCATGCCGACGGTGCGCTGGCGCGGTTTCACGGCGGCGGGCGTGGCGTCGAAGGGCGATTGGATCAGGCATTGGCCCAAAGTGGAGTCCGACCGCACCATGTAACCGGTTTGGCGATGGGGTTTGCCCGGCTGTATGCAGCGCGAACCAGCGTGATCGTGGATGCAGGCGTGCCGCCCAAAGGGGCGGCGTCGCTGAATGCGCATGCTTCGACTAGCGCGTTTGAGCTGACCTCAGGGCGGCGGCCTTTGATCGTGAATTGCGGGTCAGGGGAGAGTTTCGGGTCCGAGTGGCGGCGCGCCGGACGAGCGACACCTTCACATTCGACACTGTGCCTGGATGGCTATTCCAGCGCCCGGCTGGCCCCAGCTGGCAACGGCAGCGAGAGCGAAGCACTGGTCGATGCGCCGCAAGACGTACCGGTGGACACCGAAGAGGCATTTGAAGGCACACGCTTTATGGTCGGGCATGATGGCTACACCAAGGTGTTCGGCCTGACCCATGCCCGCACGTTCGAATTGCAGTTCGACGGGCGCAAGCTGACGGGCGAGGACATTTTGCTGACCGCCACCGACAAATCCAAGCGGCAGTTTGACAAGGCGATGGACGCCTCAGGGTTGAAAGGCGTCGGCTTCGACATCCGTTTTCACCTGCATCCTGACGTCGATGCAGCCATCGATCTGGGCGGTGCGGCCGTGTCGATGGCGCTCAAAAGCGGTGAGATCTGGGTTTTCCGCCACGATGGTGTTGCAAAATTAACCGTTGAACCAAGTGTTTATCTGGAAAAAGGCCGGTTAAAGCCGCGCGCGACAAAACAGATCGTTCTATCCGGGCGCGCAATGGAGTATGCGACGCGCATCCAGTGGACGTTGAGCAAGGCACAGGATACAGCCTATGCCGTGCGCGACCTGCACCGGGACGAGCCCGAGTTTGACTGACGCCAAAAGGACCTTTGGACCCATGACCGACCTTCACCCCGTGCGCCGCGCGTTGCTTTCCGTATCCGACAAGACCGGATTGATCGAACTGGGACAGGCGCTGTCCGAGCGCGGGGTCGAGCTGCTGTCGACCGGCGGCACCGCCAAAGCGCTGCGCGATGCAGGGCTTGCGGTGAAGGATGTCAGCGAGGTCACCGGTTTCCCCGAGATGATGGATGGCCGCGTGAAAACCCTGCACCCGATGGTGCATGGCGGCCTGCTGGCGCTGCGCGACAACGACACTCATGTCGCCGCGATGACCGAACACGGCATCGGCGCCATCGATCTGCTGGTGGTGAACCTCTACCCGTTCGAGGCGACAGTGGCCAAAGGTGCCGACTACGATGAATGTGTCGAGAATATCGACATCGGTGGCCCGGCGATGATCCGTGCGGCGGCCAAGAACCATGCCTTCGTCAACGTGGTCGTGGATGTCGAGGACTACGAGAAACTGCTGGGTGACATGGACCAGCACAAGGGCGCGACCTGCCCGAAATTCCGCCGCAAGCTGGCGCAAAAGGCCTATGCCCGCACCGCCGCCTATGACACAGCTGTGTCCAACTGGCTGGCCGACGCGCTGGAGCTTGAGGCCCCGAAACGCCGCGCCTTTGCCGGTGAGCTGAAACAAACCCTGCGCTATGGCGAGAACAGTCACCAGTCGGCGGCCTTCTACACTGACGGCACGGGCCGCCCCGGCGTGGCAACCGCCGTACAGCATCAGGGTAAGGAACTGAGCTACAACAACATCAACGACACCGATGCCGCGTCCGAACTGGTGGCCGAGTTCGACCCGGCACAAGGTGCTGCCTGTGCCATCATCAAACACGCCAACCCCTGCGGTGTTGCCAAAGGCGCGACCCTGTTGGAGGCATATAAGGCGGCCTTCGACTGCGACCGCACCTCGGCCTTTGGTGGCATCGTAGCGCTGAACCAGCCGCTGGACGCGGAAACCGCGCAGGAGATCACCGGTATCTTCACCGAGGTCGTGATTGCCCCCGGTGCGTCGGATGAGGCCAAAGCCATTTTCGCAGCAAAGAAAAACTTGCGTTTGCTGACGACCGAAGGTCTGCCGGATGTGACCGCCGGTGGCAAAACTGTGCGTCAGGTGGCCGGTGGCCTGCTGGTTCAGGACAAGGACAACGGCTTTGTCGGCATGGATGACCTGAAAGTGGTCACCAAAAAAGCCCCGACCGAGGCGCAGATGCGCGACCTGCTGTTTGCGTGGAAAGTGGCGAAACACGTCAAATCCAACGCCATCGTATACGTCAAGGACGGTGCGACCGTGGGCGTCGGTGCGGGCCAGATGAGCCGTGTGGACTCAGCCCTGATCGCGGCCAAGAAAGCCGAACGCATGGCTGACGCGTTGGGTCTTCCGCAACCGCTGACCATCGGCTCAGCCGTGGCCTCGGACGCGTTCTTCCCCTTCCCCGACGGTCTGATGGAGGCTGCCGAGGCTGGTGCCACCTGCGTTATCCAGCCCGGTGGCTCGATGCGTGATGATGAGGTGATCGCGGCGGCGGACGAGGCCGGTTTGGCCATGGTCTTTACCGGCATGCGCCATTTCCGTCACTGATGCGCTATCGCCTTCTGCTCTGGGCCGCGCTGGCCGCGTTTCTGATCGACCAGATCAGCAAGTATCTGGTCGTTCACGTGATGCGCGTGGCCGAGGGCAATATCGATGTCCTGCCGCCCCTGTTGGTGTTCAAATACGGTGAAAACCGGGGTATCAACTTTGGCCTCTTCCAAGGGGATACCGACACTGCCCGCTGGGTTCTGATCGGTATCTCGCTGGCCATCTCGATCGGCGTGCTGATCTGGCTGATGCGCACGGCACCGTCCAAACTGATGCTGTTCTGCGGTGGGTTGCTGATCGGCGGCGCGCTGGCAAATGTACTGGACCGGGTGATCTATGGCTATGTTCTGGATTTCCTCAATATGTCCTGCTGCGGCATCAACAACCCGTTTGTGTTCAATCTGGCTGACGCGTTCATCTTTGCAGGCGCTATCGGGCTTGTGTTGTTCGAGGGCAAAAAGCCCTCGTGACGCGCCCGGGGAAATGCGATAAAAGCGCCTGAAACTGGCTGGAGACTCTGATGCGGTTGCCGCGTTCCATACTTGCTGTGACATTGGCCTTTGCAGTTGCGGGGTGTTCTGACATCGGTCTGCGCCATCTTGAGGCACCGGGAGACGGCCCGGATGAGTTCTCGGTCATGCCGGTGGAACCGCTGACCCAGCCCAAGGACTACAAGTTCCTGCCTGCGCCCACGCCGGGTGGAACCAACCTGACCGACCCGAACCCAAAGGCGGACGCGGTTGTGGCCCTGGGCGGTAACGCAGCGGCACTGAATGCAAATACCGCCATCCCCTCCACTGATGCGGCGCTTGTGACAGCCTCCAGTCGCTATGGCGTACCTTCCAACGCGCGGCAGGTTGTCGATAGCGAAGATGCCGAGTTCCGCAGAAAGCAGGGCCGTCTGACCCGCTTGCGTCTGTTCAAGGTGGATCGGTATTCTCAGGTTTACCAGCGTCAGGCGCTGGACGCCGATCTGCAGAACGAAGCAGCGCGCCGCGCGGGGCTTGAGACACCGTCTGCGCCTCCGGCTGATGAATAAATCTTAACTTTCCGTCATCACCCTTGAACCTGCGCCCCACCGTCGTAGTTTGAACACCACAAAACGAAACGGAGGACGCCCCATGGTTCGGGCTCTGGCCTTGTCTGCCGCCCTGGTCGCCGCCACCCCTTTGATTGCCAAAGAGGGTCACGAGGCGGTCACTACCTTTACGCTGGAAAACGGCATGGATGTCGTTGTGGTCGAAGATCACCGCGCGCCGGTCGTGCAGCACATGGTCTGGTATCGCGTCGGGTCAGCGGATGAGCCGGTCGGAACGTCAGGCATTGCGCATTTCCTTGAACATCTGATGTTCAAGGGCACCGATTCGCTGGCTCCGGGTGAATTTTCCGCCACCGTTGCGGCTAATGGGGGCAATGACAACGCGTTCACCTCATACGACTACACCGCTTATTTTCAGCGCGTCGCTGCAGACAGGTTGGAACTGATGATGCGGATGGAGGCGGACCGGATGCGCAATCTCCGCCTGAGCGAAGAGGACATTGTCACCGAACGCGACGTGATTCTTGAAGAACGTAACCAGCGCACCGACAACAGCCCTCGGGCCCTGTTCGGCGAGCAGATGAGCGCGGCGCAGTACCTCAATCACGGCTATAGCGTTCCGATCATTGGCTGGCGGCATGAGATGGAGACGTTGGACATGGAGGACGCGCTGTCCTTCTATGAAACCCACTACGCGCCCAATAACGCCATTCTGGTCGTGACCGGCGATGTGGAACCCGACGCGGTCAAGGCACTGGCCGAGCAGTATTACGGCGTTATACCGGCCAACCCGGACCTGCCGGAACGTGTACGTTCACAGGAACCGCCGCAAACAGCCGAACGTCGCCTGACCTTCAAAGACGCGCGTGTGTCGCAGCCCTATGTGCAGCGCAGCTATCTGGCACCTGAGCGTGATCCGGGTGAACAAGAGAAAGCCGCTGCGCTGTTTTTGCTGGCAGAGTTGCTGGGCGGCAGTACCACGTCCTATCTGAACGAAAAGCTGCAGTTCGAGCAGCAAATGGTTGTCTATGCCGGGGCCTTCTACCGTGGCGTTTCGCTGGACGACACCACCTTTGATCTGCTGGTTGTCCCGGCGCAGGGCGTATCTTTGCAAGAGGCCGAGGACGCGATGGATCAGGTCGTCGCCGATTTCATTGCCGAAGGCGTGAACGAAGAAGACCTTGATCGGATCAAAATGCAGTTGCGTGCGGCTCAGACCTATGCCCGCGACAACGTTGATGGGATCGGCAACCGCTATGGCCGCGCGCTGACCAGTGGCCTGACGGTCGAGGATGTGCAGGCCTGGCCCGATATCCTGCAGGCCGTGACCGGAGATGAGATCATCGCTGCCGCCCGTGAGGTGCTGCAACCCGAAACATCCGTGACGGGCTGGCTGATGAAAGACGATGAGGTGACGCAATGAAACGCATCTTTGCAACCCTGATTGCCTTTGTCATCGCGCTGCCCGCATGGGCCGAGATCGAAATCGAAGAAGTGACCTCGCCCGGTGGCATCACCGCTTGGCTGGTTGAGGATCACTCGATCCCCTTTACTGCGCTGGAGCTGCGCTTTCGTGGCGGGACGTCGCTGGATGAACCCGGTAAACGCGGCGCAGTTTACCTGATGAGCGGACTGATTGAGGAAGGCGCAGGCGACATGGATGCCCGCACCTATGCGCGCGAACTGGAATCTTTGGCGGCCTCGTTCCGGTACAGCGCGACTGATGATACGGTGTCGATCTCGGCACAGTTTCTGACTGAAAACCGCGATGAAGTGATAGATCTGCTGCGAACTACGATTCATGAACCGCGCTTTGATGAGGATGCGGTGGAACGGGTGAAAGCACAGGTCCTGTCCGGGTTGCGGTCCGATCAGACTGATCCCAACGACATCGCCGGGCGGAGTTTCGCGCAGATTGCCTATGGTGATCACCCCTATGGCACCGAAGGCAAAGGTACCATCGACAGCGTCGGTGCGCTGACCCGCGATGATGTAGTGACTGCCTATGACAATGTCTTCGCGAAGGACCGGCTCTATGTCGGTGCTGTGGGCGATATCACCGCCGAGGAATTGGGTGCGCTGCTGGACAATCTGCTGGCGGACCTGCCCGAGACCGGCAAGCCGATTCCGGACCGTGCCGATGTGTCTATCCCCGGTGGCGTCAGTGTTGTCGAGTTCGACACACCGCAGTCCGTAGCCCTGTTCGGACAAGCTGGTATCGACCGGCACGACCCCGACTTTTTCGCGGCCTTTGTGTTGAACCACATTCTGGGTGGCGGCGGGTTTGAAAGCCGATTGATGCACGAGGTGCGGGAAAAACGTGGTCTGACCTATGGCGTGGCAACTTATCTGGTACCCAAGGACTTGGCCTCGGTCTACCTGGGCTCTGTGTCTTCGGCCAATGACCGCATCGCCGAAACGGTTGAGGTGATCCGCAGTGAATGGGCCCGTGCCGCGTCTGAGGGCGTGACCCTGAAAGAGCTGGATGACGCCAAGACCTATCTGACAGGGGCCTATCCGCTGCGATTCGATGGCAACGGACAGATTGCCGGGATCATGGTCGGTATGCAGATGGATGACTTGCCCATCGACTACATCACCACGCGCAACGACAAGGTGAATGCAGTAACCCTAGAGGATGTGAACCGCGTCGCATCCGAGTTGCTGGACCCTGAAGGTCTGCACTTTACCATCGTCGGGAAACCGGAAGGGCTGGACGGCTAACGCCATTCTCTCCATGGCGTGGCCGGGCAGTGTCGGAGTCGGCATGGAAGGGTTTGCCCGGTTGGGCGTTCTGTCGTCGGGTCGATGGGTGTATTTTTGCTCAAGCGGCGGCATAGACCCGCTCATCGCTAAGTTGCACTAGGTGTCAATCGGCGCCATATGCGTGTTGCAGGTCACGGAGGGAAAACACCGTGTTCCGTTGAAGAACTGTAGTCGAATTTGAGGTAGGTACAGACCAGTATAACCGCTGTCTAACGCGACCTACACTCATCGTAGCCATATTTTGGCCAGAATGGTCAGGAAAAGTATGGTTGTAGGAGATGGGTCTGGCAACTTACATCGCCATCGCCCGTAATAGGATCAAGGACGAAGCTGGGCGCTATGGTGGTTGTGATAATAGGACTGGGAACACTTGCCGCCCTGTTGACCTTTGCGGCCGCCCTTATTCTCGGCCAATCTCTGCTCAGCGCATTTGTCTTGTATGTTGTCGCCGGTGTACTGACGTCTCTTTTGGTCGCTGTCGGGCTTTATTTCAGGGTATCGGGTCACGATGACCAAGATGCTCAGCCTTATCACTGAGCATCCAAATAACCAGGCCAAGCTTCATGTGCCGGGTGGGTCTCAACCCTTTTTCTGCGCCCGTAACATCTGCCCCATCATCTGCCCGAACTTGCCCGAGCCGCGCTGATACAGCGCGCCATCCACAGCCATCACAGTGCCGCTGATATAGCTGGCCAGATCCGAGCTAAGGAACAGGCAGGCATTGGCCACATCCTGCGGCTGACCCCAGCGACCGAGTGGGACATCGCGGCGCAGCTCTTCATGGGCGTTTTCGGTGGGTGCCAGACGTTTGGCCCCTTCGGTGCCTTCGATGAATCCCGGTACGACCGAGTTCACGCGGATGCCCTCGACACCCCATTCCATCGACAGGGTGCGGGTGATCTGGTCGACACCCGCCTTGGCAGCGCAGACATGAGCCTGACCTTCGTACGGCAGATAGGATTGCGGCGCTGAGATGCTGATGATGCTTGCGCCAGGGCGTTTGAGGTAGGGATAGGCCCCCTTCATCACGTGGACCGTGCCCATCAGGTCAATGTCGATTACAGTCTTGAACGCATTAACCGACATCTCAGATGTCAGCGCCGGGAAGTTGCCCGCCGCGCCCGAGACCAACACGTCGAAATCGCCAAATGCGTCGTGGAACCGTTTCAGGCCTGCGGCGACGGCCTCGGGGTCGCGTACGTCGAACGCTGCGCCAATGGCTTCAGGCGCGCCCGCCGTTTTCAGCGCCGCGATGGTGTCATCCACCTTTTCCTGTGAACGGCTGGCGACGGCCAGCTTGGCACCCGAGGCCGCAAAGGCCTCGGCAATGCCCCGGTTGATGCCGCTGGTGCCGCCGATAACGATGACGGTTTTTCCTGAAAAATCCATGTAGGCCTCCCTTGGAGGGGAGCCCTACTCTCCGTAGGGCACCCAGATATTCTTGATCTCGGTCGAAGACTGCAGGAAGCCGCGGGAATGGTCCATGCCCCAGTCGAATGCCGTCGCGTTATTGACCCAGGTGCGTTTCAGGTTCCCGGCCGAGACGACCTCGATCTCTTTCGACAGGTCGGTGGACGAGAACGACCAGACCGCATCAACGTTCAGATGCGAGGCCAGTGGTTTCGCCAGTTCCGCATGGCTGCCGGTCAGGATGTTAACCACGCCAGCAGGCACGTCCGAGGTTTCCAGAATCTGGTAGAAATCCGTCGCCGCCAGTGGATAGGGTTCGGACGCCGCCAACACCACCCGGTTGCCCATCGCGATTGCTGGGGCCATGGCCGAGACCAGACCCAGCAGCGGCGCCTCATCCGCGCAGAGTGCACCGATAACGCCGACCGGTTCCTTCATGGCAATTGCTACGCCCCGGATTGGAACGCCGTGGACCTGACCGTCATATTTGTCGGCCCAGGCGGCAGCGGTGAACAGGCGCTGGATTGAGGTTTCGACCTCTTTCGCACCGGTCTTGGCCCCGGTCATGGCGTCAATACGTGCGGCGAATTCGTCAGCACGGGCGGAGAGGTTTTCACCGATGTAATACAGGATTTGCGCTCGCAGATGGCCAGTGGTCTTGGACCAGCCCTTCGCGCCCGCCGCAGCCTCAACTGCGTTGCGTACGTCCTTGCGGTTGGCAAGGCCGACATGTCCCAGCAATCCCGACTTGCCCCAGATGGGCTTCGAGTACCCGCCATCAGGCCGTGCCTGCTTGCCCCCCACATACATCTTGGCGGTGCGGTCGATGGGATCGACCGGAGCACCTTCTCCGGTCATCGCTTCAACCTTCGTCAGTGGTTTGGCCTTGCCCTTGGGCTTGGTGTAGGCTGCCAGCCCTTCCCAACCGCCTTCGCGGCCAAAGCCGCTTTCGCGTACGCCGCCAAACCCGGCGGCAGCGTCGAACAGGTTGGTAGCATTGACCCAGACCACGCCAGCAACCAGCTTGGGCGCGATATCCAGCGCCAGGTTCACATTCTCGGTCCACACTGTCGCGGCCAGCCCATAGCGGGTGTTGTTGGCCAGTTCGACGGCCTCTTCCGGAGTGCGGAAGGTCGAGGACACCAGCACCGGGCCGAAGATCTCCTCCTGCATCAGCGGGTCAGAGGTTTCCAGCCCCGAGATCAGTGTGGGCGGGTAGTAGCAGCCATTCTCTGGTAGCTCACACGCCGCCTGATGGACGTGGCCGACGGTGTTGCTTTCGACCATTCCCTTGATGGTCTGCAACTGAACCGGGTCTACAACCGCGCCTACGTCGATGCATTTGTCCAGTGGATCGCCGATACGCAGCTTGTCCATCCGCGCGCGCAGCTTGTCATGGAAACGGTCTGCGATCCCTTCCTGCACCAGCAGGCGCGAACCCGCGCAGCAGACCTGACCCTGATTGAACCAGATCGCATCGACCAACCCTTCGATGGCGCTGTCGATATCGGCGTCGTCGAACACGATATAGGCGGACTTGCCGCCCAGTTCCAAGGTTAGTTCCTTGCCCGAACCCGCGGTCGCCTCGCGGATGCGGCGGCCAACGACGGTCGAACCGGTAAAGGCGATCTTGTCCACGTCTGCGGCGACGATCATCTCACCCACGGCACCGTCTCCGGTGACGATGTTGACCACACCCTTGGGCAGCCCGGCCTGCTTACAGATATCGGCAAACAGCAATGCGGTCAGCGAGGTGTACTCGGCCGGTTTCAAAACCACAGTGTTGCCCATCGCCAGCGCAGGCGCGATCTTCCACGCCAGCATCAGAAGCGGGAAATTCCACGGGATGATCTGCCCGCAAACGCCTAGCGCCTCAGCATCGGGCAGCTCGCTTTCCATCAACTGTGCCATTCCGGCGTGGTAGTAGAAGTGCCGCTGCGCCAGAGGGATGTCGATATCGCGCGATTCCCGGATCGGCTTGCCGTTATCCAGGCTCTCCAAAACCGCAAAAAGGCGCGAATGTTTCTGCAACAGACGTGCAATGGCATAGAGATACCGTGCGCGGCCCGCGCCGCCCAGCTTCTCCCACTTAGGCTGCGCCTTTCGGGCGGCAGCAACTGCGGCATCCACATCGGCCTGTTTGGCTTGCGTCAGCTTGGCCAGCACCTCTCCGGTCGCCGGGTTGCGGCTTTCAAACCCTTTGCCGGGCTTGGTAAAGGCACCGTCGATATAATGGCCGAACTTGTCACCCTGATCGACCAGCCAGGCCAGTGCCTCAGCGGCGCTTTCGGGGGCGGGGCCGTAGTCCATGGTTTCGAAAATCTCTTTGACTGTCATTGTTCTTGTCCTCAGCCCATGGAGTGACGGTGGCCGGCGGAGTACGCGCCTGTCACATGGTGTTCCAACTGCCGCTCGATATCGCCCAGCAGCGATGACGCGCCGAAGCGGAACAGGTCCGGTTCCAGCCAGCGGTCGCCCAGCTCGTCCTTGATCAGCGACAGGTAAACCAGCGCGTCTTTGGCTTTCGAGATGCCACCCGCCGGTTTGTAGCCGACACGGTATCCGGTGCTGTCATAATAGTCGCGGATCGCACGGATCATCACCAGAGATACGGGCAGGGTGGCGTTGACGCTTTCCTTACCAGTCGAGGTCTTGATGAAATCGGCGCCCGCCATCATGCAGACCAACGAGGCGCGGGCGACGTTGCGCAGGCTGCCCAGCTCTCCGGTCGCAAGGATGGCTTTGACATGGGCATCGCCGCAGGCCGTACGGAAGGCTTTCATCTCGTCATACAAAGCCTGCCAGTCACCCGACAGCACATGACGGCGTGAGATCACGATGTCGATCTCTTCGGCCCCGGCCTTCACGCTTTCCTCGATCTCGGCCACGCGCAGGTGGAAAGGGGACAGGCCGGCCGGAAAGCCGGTGGATACCGCGGCCACGGGAATGCCGGTGCCTTTCAGCGCCGCAACCGCGGTTTCGATCATGTCGTGATACACGCAAACGGCGCCGGTGGTGATCGGCGGCATGTCCATCGCCTGCAGCAAAGCGGCTGAAACCGGCTGGCGTGCCTTGGCGCATAGGCGGCGCACGCGGCCCACGGTATCGTCACCTGCCAGCGTGGTCAGGTCGATCATGGTGACCGCCTTCAACAGCCACGCGGCCTGATAGTCTTTCTTCACCGACCGACGACCGGGTAGGGTCGCCGCGCGGCGTTCGATGGCCGAAGTGTTGGCCTGCACGGCGCGCACCCAGTCCAGATCAAGGTCCATACCGGGGTTTCGGGGTTCGGTCACTTGCGGCAGATGCGCGGTGCGCACGGGGCTTTCTGAGCTCTGCGTTTCCATAGTCACATCCTTTGGGAGGTTTGCGCCAAATTCGCACGGGTTGCGCCTAAATGGAAGGCATTGAGCGGCAAGGGCGATATGTTTTTTGACCAAATGGACAAAATCGGCATTTTCTTGCGAATAATTCGCAAGAGCGTTGACTTACTTGCGAATGGTTCGCATATTCATTCTCAAGTGAGTACCAAATCGGGGTCTGACATGATTCGTCGCAGCTTTCTTGCAGCACTGGCAATTGCCGCTGCATTGCCATTGACGGCTTGGGCCGAAGCGCCGCTGAAAGTGGTGGCCACCACCGGCATGATCGCCGACGCCGCGCGTCAGGTGGGGGGCGATCAGGTCGAGGTGAAGGGCCTGATGGGTCCCGGCGTCGATCCGCATGCCTATCGCCAGACCCGCAGCGATATCGTCGCAATGACCCGTGCCGATCTGATCCTGTGGCATGGCCTGTATCTTGAAGCGCAGATGGAGCACTTCTTCCACGATCTGGGCCGCAAGCGGCCCGTCGTGGCCGTGGCCGAAGGGATCGACAGATCGAAACTGCGCGCCCACGACGATTACGCCGACAAATATGACCCGCATGTGTGGATGAGCCCGGCCCTGTGGCGCGATGTGGTGGTTGAAGTGCAGGATGCTCTGACCGAGGCACGCCCTGAGGCGGCCGAAATCTTTGCTGCCAACGCACAGGCGCATCTGGCCGAGATCGACCAGTTGGAAGCCTATGCCGCGCAAGCCCTCGCATCTGTTCCTGAAAACAATCGTCTGTTGGTCACGGCGCATGACGCCTTTGGCTATTTCGGGGCCGAGTATGGCTATGAGGTGATGGGCATTCAGGGCATCTCGACCCAGTCCGAGGCCGGTTTGAACCGGATCGGAGAACTAGTGGACACGCTGGTCGACAAACAGTTGAAAGCGGTATTCGTGGAAAGCTCGGTGTCTGATCGGTCGATGCGCGCGCTGATCGAAGGCGCTGCGGCCAAAGGTCATGATGTGGGTGTCGGCGGTGAGCTGTATTCCGACGCTATGGGCGAACCGGGCACTTATGAGGGCACTTATATCGGCATGTTGGATCACAACATCACCGTCATCGCGGGCGCATTGGGCGCTGATGTGCCCGATCGCGGCATGAACGGCAAATTGTCGGCGGGGTTTTGAGTAATGCTGGAACTGGCCACAAATCAGGGTGTTTCGGTTGCTGAGAGCGGCCTAGACGACAGCCCTCTGGCCATTCGCGGCCTGACTGTTTCCTACGGTCAAAAGCCAGCGGTGTTCTCGGTGGACATGACCGTACAGCCCGGCGCGATGACCGCAATCATCGGCCCGAACGGGGCGGGAAAATCGACCCTGCTTAAGGCCGCATTGGGGATCGTGTCGTCGCTGTCTGGGCAGGTGACCGTTTACGGCAAACCGCTGGAGCAGCAACGCGCCCGCATCGCTTATGTACCGCAGCGCGCCAGTGTGGATTGGGATTTTCCGACCCGTGTCATCGACGTCGTGCTGATGGGCTTGTCGCGGGAACTGGGCCTGCTGGGTCGTATTCGTGCCCGGCATATGGCTCGCGCGATGGACTGCCTGAACCGTGTTGGAATGCACGATTTCGCGGATCGCCAGATCGGCCAGCTGTCCGGCGGTCAGCAGCAACGGGTGTTTCTGGCCCGCGCTTTGGCGCAAGAGGCTGACCTCTATCTGCTGGATGAACCTTTTGCCGGGGTCGATGCTGCTACGGAAAAGGCCATTATCGCAGTGCTGAAATCGTTGAAAGAGGCCGGCAAGACCGTTGTCGTAGTGCATCATGATCTGGCCACCGTCACCGACTATTTCGACCACGTTTTCCTGATCAACACGCGCAAAGTGGCCGAAGGCCCGGTGGCCGAGGCCTTCACCGCCGAGACACTGCAATCGGCGTACGGAGGCCGCTTGGCCACTGCCCAGATCGACCAGATCTCTCGCGCGCTGGGGTAATCCATGCTTTGGGACGCTCTGACCCTACAGCTTGGCTATAACGCCACGCTGGTCGCGATCGGTGCGACCTTGCTGGGTGTCTCGGCCGGGGTCACAGGCACCTTCCTGTTTCTGCGCAAACGCGCCCTGGTCAGCGATGCAATCAGTCATGCGACCCTGCCGGGTGTGTGTCTGGCCTTCATGGTGCTGGTTGCCTTTGGCGGCGATGGGCGCAATCTGATTGGCTTGTTGGCCGGATCGGCGATCTCGGCCTGGATTGGCCTGTTGTGTATGAACTGGCTGACCCGCCACACGCGACTGGCCGAAGATGCGGCCATCGGGGCGGTCCTGTCGGTGTTCTTCGGCTTTGGCATTGTTCTGCTGACTATCATCCAGACCATGGGCGTTGGACGTCAGGCAGGACTTGAAGGGTTCCTGCTGGGCTCAACCGCCGGAATGCTCTGGGCCGATGCACTGATCATCGCGATTGGCGGGGCGGCGACGCTAGCCCTTGTGATGATCATCCGCCGCCCGATGACCATGGTGGCCTTTGACCCTGAATATGCCGCGGCGCGCGGGTTACCTGTGCATCGCATTGATCTGGCGATGATGGGGTTGGTGATGGCTGTCACCGTGGTTGGCCTCAAGATCGTTGGGCTGATCCTGATCGTGGCGCTGCTGATTATCCCCGCCGTCACGGCGCGGTTCTGGACGGAACGGTCTGACCGAGTGGTGCTGCTGGCCGGTCTGGCAGGCGGTCTGGCCGGGTATCTGGGGGCGGCCCTTTCGGCCTCGGCTCCAAACCTGCCTACGGGTCCGATCATCGTGCTGGTCAGCTTTGGCTTCTTTGCCCTGTCCTTGCTATTGGCCCCAGTCCGGGGTGTTCTGGCGGCGGTGCTGAAACATCTACGGTTTCAGCGCCGTGTCCACATCCGTCAAGGTCTGCTGGCGCTGGCGCAAGACCAGAAAATCTATGAACCGCTGACCCTGCGCCTGTTGAAACGCGCTGGGCTGGCCCGTGCCGATGGTGTCGCCACCGAGGCTGGTAAGGCCCGCGCCGCCAAAGCCCTGCGCGACGAAAAACGGTGGGAGGTCGTCCGCGCCGATCAGGCGCATGAGGCGACAGCGGCGCTCTATGACGGGTTGCGCGACATCGAAACTGTTCTGACCCGCGACCAGATCGCTGAGATCGACCGCCAGATCGGCGGCCCGCAAGGGGTGCCCTCATGAGCGGTGAAGAATTTGTTCCCCTGTCGCTAACGCCTTTGCTGATCGGCACCTTTGCGGCCATTGCCTGCGCGTTGCCGGGCAATTTTCTTGTGCTGCGCAAACAGGCCCTGATCGGCGATGCGATCAGCCATGTGGTGCTGCCTGGCATCGTGGTTGCCTTTATCCTGACCGGAGCCATTTCGACCTGGCCGATGATGCTGGGCGCGGCGGGGGCCTCGATTGTGGCCGTAGTGTTGATCGAGGCGATACGGCGACTGGGCCAGATCGAACCGGGCGCCGCGATGGGGGTGGTCTTCACCACCATGTTCGCAGGCGGCGTGCTGTTGCTGGAACAAACCGACACTTCGACCGTGCATCTGGACGTGGAACACGCGCTTTACGGCAATCTGGAAAGCCTGATCTGGCTGGATGCGGTGGGGTGGTCGTCGCTGCTGGACCTGACGGCCCTGGCCGGGTTGCCGCCGGAACTGCCGCGCATTACTTTCACGCTGGCCGGAGTGGTTCTGTTCATCTGGCTGTTCTGGCGACCGTTGAAGATTTCCACATTTGACGAAGGTTTTGCCCGCACCATCGGCATTCGTACCGGTGCGCTGGGCATGGCTCTGGTGATCGTTGCGGCGATCTCTGCCGTGGCGGCCTTTGACGCGGTGGGGTCGATCATCGTGATCGCTATGTTCATCTGCCCGCCTGCGGCCGCGCGCATGATGACCAACCGGCTGGAGACCCAGATCGCGTGGAGCGTTGTCTTCGCCAGCCTTTCAGCGATTTCAGGCTATGTGCTGGCGGGATACGGGCCGCTGTGGCTGGGCGGAGCGGATGCGGTCAGCGCGGCAGGCATGATCGCCACTATGTCGGGCCTGATCCTGGCCGCCGCAGCGCTGTGGGGCCCGTGTAGAACCCGCGCCGGAGCGCCCCAGGCCTCTTGACACGGCGTGTTCCCGCCGCCCCTGTCTGCGACCGGTCGGCTGGAATCTGCTCAGAAATACTCTGTTGGCAGAGTTAATGATCTTCATGTTACCAATCGTGCTACCAACTCGATTGAATTTACTGGAAGACCACCACTCACCTTGGACCGTTCGGACAATCGCGATCCGGTTCACCGTCTGTTACATCGGTACGGTGCGATTGTTCGAACGCCCCCTCCTGTAAAATTGATACATCCAAACCAGTGGCAGAATCGTACGCGTGTGTGCTAGGTCTGGTGGTATGGCGCAGACACACCCCAATATCAGCGAAAACCCACCCGCTATCCGGCAGCTTGATGATGCTGCGATCAACCGGATCGCTGCGGGTGAGGTGGTTGAACGTCCGGCTTCGGCCGTCAAGGAGTTGGTGGAAAATGCCATCGATGCCGGTGCGACACGCATCGCCATAGATATCGCTGATGGCGGCAAGACGCTGATTCGCGTCACCGACGATGGCTGTGGAATTTCGGCACAAGACCTGCCGCTGGCCCTATCGCGCCATGCGACCTCGAAAATTGACGGCTCGGATCTGCTGAACATCCACACTTTCGGGTTCAGGGGTGAGGCGCTGCCGTCGCTGGGCGCTGTCGGACGGCTGACCATCACCAGCCGGGTGCCGGGTGCGGATGCGGCACAGGTTCACGTGGCAGGCGGCAAGATGGAGGCGGTGAAACCCGCCGCCCTGCGTGCAGGCACAGTGGTGGAACTGCGCGATCTGTTTTTTGCCACGCCCGCGCGGTTGAAATTCATGCGCACCGATCGGGCTGAGGCTCAGGCGATTGGTGACACGGTGAAACGCCTCGCCATGGCCGAGCCCGCCATCACCTTTTCCCTGCGTGATGTTTCGGGCGGGGGTGAGGGGCGCGTGACCTTCCGCGCTGACCGCGAGAACGGTGACCTTTTCGACGCGCTGCATGCCCGTCTGGCCCGCGTGATCGGGCGCGAGTTTGCCGAAAACGCGCTGCAGATCGACGCCACGCGCGAAGGCATCCGGCTCTATGGCTATGCCGCCCTGCCGACCTATTCCCGTGGTGCAGCTGTGGCGCAGTACCTGTACGTTAATGGTCGCCCCGTGCGCGACAAGATGCTGACCGGTGCGTTGCGGGCGGCCTATTTCGATTTCCTCAGCCGTGACCGCCATCCGGCGGCGGCGCTGTTCATCGATTGTGACCCGACGCTGGTGGATGTGAACGTCCACCCCGCCAAGTCCGAGGTTCGGTTTCGCGATCCCGGTGTGGCGCGTGGGCTGATCGTCTCGGCCCTGCGGCACGCGCTGGCCGAGGCGGGGCACCGGGCCTCGAGTACCGTGGCCAACGCGACGCTGGGCGCGATGCGTCCCGAACCAGCGCAGCCTGCTCCAGCACGGGTGTATCAGATGGATCGGCCCTCACTTGCGGCCCGTCAGGTGGCCTATCAGGCGCAGGCCCCGGGCTTTGCCGAACTTTCCCGAGATTACAGCGGCAGCGTAGTTGACCCTGCACCGGTGGCTCCGGTGGCAGTGGAAGAGCCTGCGCCGCACGACTTGCCTTTGGGCGCGGCGCGTGGGCAGGTGCATGAGAATTACATCATCGCCCAGACCGCCGATGGCATGGTGATTGTCGATCAGCACGCCGCGCATGAACGGCTGGTCTATGAAAAGCTGAAAACCCAGATGGCCGAGAATGGTGTCGCCGCGCAGGCGCTGCTGATCCCCGAGATTGTCGAGCTTTCCGAAGGTGACTGCGCACGCCTGATGGCCGTGGCCGACGACCTGTCACGCCTTGGTCTTACGCTGGAACCCTTCGGCGGCGGTGCTATCGCTGTACGCGAAACTCCGGCGATTCTGGGTGAGGTCGATGCTCGCGCGATGATATTGGATATTCTCGACGAAGTGGCCGATCAGGGCGAAAGCCAGACGGTGCAGGCGCGGATCGAGGCGATCCTCAGCCGGGTGGCCTGCCACGGATCGGTCCGGTCGGGACGCCGGATGCGGGCCGAGGAGATGAACGCCCTGTTGCGTGAGATGGAAGCAACGCCCCATTCCGGCCAGTGCAACCATGGGCGGCCGACATATGTGGAACTGAAGCTGAGCGATATCGAGCGTCTGTTCGGCCGCAGTTGATCCGGCAACGCTGTCGGGTTATGAAGACTAAAACAAGAACATCCGAGGCGACATGATCGAGATTGCTGGCACCCAAGTTGCATTGAATGACCCCGTGATCCTGATTGCGGGGGGCGTTGTCGCGCTGATTATGTTGTTGCTGTTTATGTCCATGCGGGCAGCGCAACGCTCGGCCCGCATGGCGGAACCTCTGGCGCGTCAGATGGCGCATCTGGGCCAGCATGTGCAGCAGCTGGGGCAGGGACAAGAGCAGTTGCGCGGCGGGTTGCAGCATGTCTCGGACACACAGGCAAATGCGCAGGTACAGGTGATCCAGACGGTGGAATCGCGTCTGTCCTCGGTGCAGCAGCAGATGAATGATCGGTTGGCAGACAACGCGATGAAATCGACGCGCGCGCTGGCCGAGATGCAGGAACGGATGAAGGAATCGCTGCATGGCTCGTCGAAACAGACTGCGACTTCGCTGACCCAGTTGCAGGAACGGCTGGCGGCCATCGACAAGGCGCAGGACAATATCACCAAACTGTCGGGCGATGTGCTGTCGCTGCAGGATATCCTCTCGAACAAACAGACCCGCGGCGCATTTGGTGAGATTCAGCTGAACGACATCGTCTCAAAGGCGCTGCCCTCGGACAGTTTTCGGCTGCAGGCAACGCTTTCGAACGGGCGGCGGGCGGATTGCCTGATCAACCTGCCGAACCCTCCGGGGCCGATCGTGATCGACAGCAAGTTTCCCTTGGAGGCTTATGAGGCGCTGATCGGCTCGACAAATGACGCCGAGTTGAAAGCGGCGGTGCAGATGTTCCGCCGCACGGTGCGCAAGCACATCAACGATATCGCCGAGAAATATATTCTGGACGGTGAAACCGCCGATGGCGCGCTGATGTTCCTGCCGTCCGAGGCGGTCTATGCCGAACTGCACGCCAAGTTCCCCGAGCTGGTGCAGGAGAGTTTCAGCAAACGCGTCTGGATCGTTTCGCCCACCACCTGCATGGCGACTCTGAACACGATGCGCGCGATCCTGAAAGACGCGCGGATGCGAGAACAGGCGGGTGCCATCCGCAAGGAATTGGGGATGCTGCACAAGGATGTAGAGCGTCTGGGCGACCGCGTATCGAACCTCGACCGTCATTTTGGACAGGCGGCCAAGGATATTTCGGAAATCAAGATCAGCGCGGAAAAAGCGGGGCGACGGGCGCAGCGGTTGGACAACTTCGATTTTGAGGAGCTTGCACCGGACGATCACACCAATGTGGTGCCTTTGGGCAAGTCTGAGGGCTGAACCCTACTGGATCGAGAGGTCCAGATTGTAGCCGACCGTCTTGCCGGTATCCCGGTCGTTGCCCATCAGGTAGACGCGGATCGTGTAATCTCCGTCCTCGGGCAGGTTGATCCGAGCGGTGTTACCGTTGATCGAGCCGTTGTAGATTGCAGCACCATCACTGCCCGGCGGCAGGATATTGAAGTAGATCACACCGTTGCCGTTGGTGTCGCTGACTTGAAGGTTTGCAAACATTTCCTGACCGGCACTCGCACCGAGGCTGTAGTCAAAATACTCGTCACCAGTGATGGTGCCGCTGACCATCGTACCGAAATTGCCGGACTCGAATTTGACCTCGGCGGCGCGTTGCGCCCAGGCGGTGCAGGCAAGACCTGCAAAGACGATACTCAGGATCAAACGCGTTTTCATGATCACCTCCCAAGCCAACTGTCGGGTTAACGTACCACCCAGATCCCTCAGATACGCAGGAAAGGCTGGAACAGACGCGGCATCAGTTTGTTGAACTTCAATGGCGCATCTGTGACAGCCAGGCAGATGCAGTCTTCCGAGATGTCGGCCGTCGGCGTGTGGTGCAGGTCTTCATCCGCGATCTCAACATCGCCGCGGGCAAAGTGATCGACCTCATCCGAAAAGGCCCCCTGCAGCACCATCGTCAGTTCGATGCCATTGTGGCTGTGATCGGGCACGGCCGCACCGGCCGGAATGAACAGGAGGCGCGCGGTGGCTTCGCGTGTGGTCGGCAGGATCGCCTGTTTGACACCCATGCCGATGGACCGCCATTTGATGTCATTCACATCTCCACCCACGTAATCCTGCAGAGGCGCGGGCAGAACCGAACATCCCGGACGGGCCGTTTTGGCAATCGGCGCACCCCGAGCGATCAGCGCCATGGTCGCGGCCAGAGAACTATCGCTCATACTCGCCGTCGCGTCCTGATCCTGCAATACGCAGCCACCGACCGCTTCGAAACTCTCAGCGCGGGCGCGGCAGTGGTCACACAGGGACAAATGCGTGGCGACCATCAGGTCAAACGCCTCAGGCAGAGTCCCTGCGGCATAAGCCATCAGCAGGTCGTCTGTCAGGTGATGTTTTATATCGTTGCTCATCATCATCATCTCAGTTCATTGCGTGGCGCAAGCGGTCCAGCGCCAGTCGTATACGTGATTTGATCGTGCCCAGCGGCAATCCGGTTGCAGAGGCAATCTCGCGGTGGCTCAAATCGCCGAAATAAGCCTTTTCGATCAGTTCTCTTTGCGCCTCGGGCAACGCTGCCATGGCGCTGCGCAGCTGAGCGGTTTCCTGTTGCAGCGCGATCACGTCGTCCTGTTCCGGTTCCGCCTCGGGTCCCCATCCCAGGTCCTCGGGTTCGGGGCGGCGTTGTTTGCGCAGGACGTCGATGCGCTTGTTCCGTGCGATCGTGAACACCCATGTGGCGACGGTCGCGCGGGTGGGATCGAACAGATGCGCCTTGTGCCACAACGTCGCCATCACCTCTTGCGCACATTCCTCTGCCAGCGCAGCGTCAGAACCCGACTTAATCAGGAACGCCTTGATCCGCGGCGCGAAGTGCTGAAACAGTTCGGCAAAAGCCGCCTGATCCTGCGCGTCCCGAATACGCCTGACGTGGCTCACCCACTCAGTTCTGGTCTCGCAACTGCCATCCGCTTTGTTCACCGGCTTGCCCCTGATGCGTTTCTTTGCGCGCCAAGGTTTGAGTGCAGGCCTTTCGGCCACCGGTTCATCCAAGGTCACGGTATCGATCTCGGTAAACATAACCACAATACGCGGCATAGCCCAAGGCGGATCACTTTGTTTGCGGTTTTTGATCCGTGTCGGGCTAGTTTGCGTATTATCTGATACGAACAGTTTGGGAAAAGAATGCCGGTTGAACGGTTTACAGGAAAAGCAAGGAATGCGGCGTGAAAAGGATCGACCATATCGCGGGCCATACCTTTCACGGGCGGAAGGGGGATATTCAGAACGCCTTTCGCTATTCCATCGACTACATTCTGCTGGACCCTGAAGGGCAATCGGGTACCCCGCTGTTGTTTTCCCTGAACCGGGCCAATGTCACCAACTGGCGGGATCGCGACCATGGTGGAGTGCCGGGAAAGGGGCGAGGTGCCGCCTGGCTGCGTGAGCAGTTCAACCAAATGGGTGTCACCCAACCAGTGCGCATTGCCCTGCTGACTCAACCGCGCGTGTTTGGCCATGTCTTCAACCCGGTCAGTTTCTGGTTCTGTTTTGACGCGGAAGGGCAGCTGTATGCGGTGGTGGCCGAGGTCACCAATACTTATGGCACGCGCCACAGCTATCTTTGCCACAATCCCGACTTCGCGCCAATCCAGCCCTCGGATCGGATCCAGGCGAATAAGCTGATGCACGTCTCGCCGTTTCAAAAGATCGAAGGGTCTTACACTTTCCGGTTCGACTATCGCCCAGATCGTGTGGGCGTGTGGATCGACTATGGGCGCGAGGGTGGCGGGCTGATTGCAACGCTGACCGGGCCGCGTGCGCCGCTGACTGATGGCGCGATCCTGTGGTCGCTACTGCGCCGCCCGTTTGGTGCCCGCCGCGCGTTTGCTCTGATCTTATGGCAGGCCCTGAAGCTGTGGGTCAAAAAAGCGCGGTTCCGCCCGTTTCGCACTGCCCCCGTTCCGGACCATCCGGTTTCCCGCATCCGCGAACCCTAATGCGTCTTTGTTTGCGTAAGATCAAAGACTCGGGCACCTCAGAGTGATTGTGCTAGGATGGAAACCGCGAACACGAGGAGTTGGGTCATGTTGGAAATCTCGGCAAGAAAAATCGCTCAGGTTGCCATGATGGGACGCGAATTGAACCGCGCCGAGGGCGAGTTGCGCGCCTTTATCGACCGTATGGGCGAGGATGAGCAGGCCGAGTTGGTTGCAGTCATGTGGATCGGTCGCGAGAGCTTTTTCGCCGAGGATCTGGCTGAAGCGATTGCAACTGCCAAGTCAGAGGCCTCGACCCCCTGTGCCGACTATCTGATCGGTACGCCGCACCTGTCGGATCATCTTGAGAATGGTCTGGATGCGCTTGGGATCTCAGCAGAGGATGTGGAGAACGATCTGATGTAGACTGGCCATCTGGTGGCCTGAACGAGACGGCCATGGCCGACAACGAAGTAGGGCATGAATGATGCAACTTTTGTGGCGTCTTTTCGGGGGGCTTTTATTTACCGCTTGTTGCGTTCTCACGCCGCGCGCTTCAGTGGCTTGCGCTGTTTGTGTCACGCTGCCGGAATACTCGCTTGCAGACCGCATCTTGTCGGCACAGGTGATGGTGTTGGCCGCACCCGCGCCGGACAATCCGTTCAGCTACACTCCGGTCTCCGTGCTCAAGGGCACACCAGAGCAGCTTGCGGTATTACCAGACATCCCCTTTCTGGTTGATAGTGTCACGCGATCCGCCTTTCGCACCGATCCGGACAGAACCGTTCTTATGATCTATGGCGGAGGGGTTCAGGACAAAGCGGGGCGCGGCTATGCAAATGTCTGGTCGAAGAGCTTTCTGATGACACCCGACCGGTCCGCTTACTTGAACGACGTGCGCGCCCGTCACGCGGACTGGAGCATCGGCAAAACGGATGACCCAACCCGCGTCGCCTTTTTTAGCCGTTTCCTGACGCATGAAGATCGGATTTTGCGCAACGCCGCCCTGATCGAGATCCACCGCGCACCATACCCAATTGCGCGGCAGGTTCGGGATGTTGTGCCGACGGCGCATCTGATGCGGGACTTGCGCGATGTAAACCGCCTTGCCTATGCGCCAACCATCATACGCCTGTTGGGGCTGCAATCAGATCCCGAGGCGCGGGCGCTGGTTCAAAGCCGTTATCGGTCTGCACTGCAAACCGGTAGCCTGAACCTGACCGATTGGGCGCTTGCGGGGATCGAGGTGGACGGAGCCGTTGCTGTTGACCTGATTGGAAACGCATTGGCGCAGCAGCATCGCACTCAGGAAGACAGGCAAAAGCTCATCCAGGTTCTGACCGATGGCGGTGCCGCACGGCCAGAGCTGCAGGCGCAAATTCTGGAAATCTACCGGCAAGAGTTGGAAAACAGCACCTCTCTGGCGGGTTGGATTGCTCTTTCCGTCGATGCTTGGGGAACGGGTGCTCTGACCGCATCGCTGCAAGAGGTTCTGGCACGTGACGACGTTGATCCGGTCGCGGCGTTTCTGATCCAAAATGTGCTGGGCGCTGACAACCCCGAGTGAATGGTAGGCCAACAACGTGGCGTTGCCTTCGTCGGATGTTCGATTCCACCAATTCTAAACTGAAGTTAATCTAACGCTCCGGTGCCGTTAATCCCGACTGCTTTAATCAGTTTTGAAACGAAAAACGCAATTCAGACTGAAAGGAGAAAGTCATGGGATACGCACAAACAGTTACTCCGCAGAAGGGGCTCTTCTTCGGTATGTTCTCGAATTACGCCGAAGCACGTGTCGAACATTTCCGCCGTGGAGTTTTCGCCAATACCGTCCGGTCGCTGGAGAAGTTGACCGATAGACAGTTGGAAGACATCGGAGTTCCGCGCAGCGAGATCAACCGACGCGCTTATGAAAGTGTTTACCACAAGCAGCCCTATAACCGTAACAAGCACTGATCGGAACGCCGCGCCAGGCGCGGCGTCAAACTTGGAGGAGAGAATGTTGGATTCTGGACCCAGCCGCGAGCTGCCAGTAAACGCCAGTTCTGTTTTGTTGTTCGATCAGGCAATGCGGTTGCAACTAATCAGAACAGAAATCGTGCGCGCTGCACAAGAACTGAACCGATTGAAGGACCAAGACCTAGCCGAACTTGGTATCAACCGTAACGACATCGACGACGTTATAGAACGCTATATCTGATCGACCGCAGCGTAGAATAAGCCAAAGCCATTCCGAGATTTCGGAGTGGCTTTTTTTTTGTCGGACGTATGGCGAGATGGATAGTTAATCGCAAGAAATCATGTCAAAAGTTACGCGTTAAAGTTGATTAATGCGTTGAAGGGACGGGGTTTTGAATGGGCGTATTGTAAGGCTGGTGGCAGCATGTCTGATCTTGATAACCGCTTTTCTTTTGTACCAGAACAAGCAGCACAGTGATTTGGTCGCAGATATGCTCGCAGCGGACTGTCACAGCCCCGACGCCGAGCCGGACAAGACCATTCAGGGCTGCAGCCGCCTTCTTGAAAACGCAAAGTACACGCCAGAGGAGTTGGCGGTTATCCAAATCTACCGTGGGCGGGCTTACATAGTAAAAAAGGACCTCCAGCGCGCGTTAGCAGAGTTCAAAGCCGCGGCAACCCTAAACGCGGAAGAACATCAGGCCTGGCAGTGGGTCAGCCATGTTTTAGGCAAATTGGGGGATGACGAGGCTGCATTTGACGCAATCGAAAAGGCCCATCAACTGGCCCCAACGATAACCTACACGGCTAAGCAGCGATTTCGTCTTTTAAAAAAGCTGGAGCGATATGAAGAGGCCGACGCATATTTCTCTCAGCTCATGGAAGAATACCCGGTGGCTGAAAATGAACGGCTGCTTTGGATGCCACGCAGACTTGGGCGGATGCGGCTCGAACGAGAACAGTACGGGTCAGCGGCTGAGGCATTCAGAGAAGCGCTTCGTGTTGATCTGACCCACGAGAAAACGCGACAGCAGTTTTTCGAAGCGTGCATGTTGGCAGGGTCAAACTGCCCACCCTTATTCCCCAACCGGCGAGAAAACTACCCCGTTTTGACCTGCGAAGAAGCGATCGTGAAATTGGGAGAGCACTATCCCAAGTTTGTTGAAAGTACAGTGTCAGAAGCAGGGTTCGAAACGCTTGAGGATTTCTTTGAACAAGGTGGGCTGCCAGCTAAGATGATTCTTCAGGCGATATATTTGGGAACAGCTTCGGAGGTTTTAACGGACTTCCCTTCAAGTGAAGCGGCTCGCTTTCTTGTAGATAATCGCGTGTTTGACTGTGTAAACGGCGGTTTGTTCCACTATCCCCCCGGTTCCGTCCAAGAGGTAGAATTGAAACTTGCGAACGAAAATCTCTTGAGCCCGCAAATGCGCCATAACCTCGTCGATCTGGCGCAGGCCGCTTTGAACTAAGGACACCGCCCCGGTCTTGATCAGGGCGGTGCCAGTCGTTCAGCTCAAATGATCTACCACCTGCAGATGCTGGGCCAGCTTGTCGATCTCGTCCATCCAGCCCTGCACCAGTTTCGGGTCGCTGGGGGCGGCGTGGACACCGGCGGGGATGGCGCGGTTCAGAACGGCCTCGACGGCCAGCGACACCGGCACTGACACCAGACGCGCCATGGCGGTGCCGCGCGCGTCGCCCCAGGCGTCCATCACATAGGTTTTGTTCCAGACCGGGGTGCCGTCTTTTTCCGCCTTCAGGCCCACGCACAGAACCACGCGGTCCGGCTCGCCCTCGTCGTAGGCGTTATCGGCCCAGAACTGGTCTGACATCTCTTTCAGGCGAGCGTCGCCTTCGGGGCCAGACAGCGTCTCGATCTCAGTGAACACGTCCGACCATGCCTCGGCCCAGCCGTTCAGGCGTAGGGTGCCACGGACGAATTCCTTAACCGGCCAGTGTTCCTCGAACTGGTACTCGGCCATGAAGGGGATCGAGTCGCGGTTTGGATAAACCTCAAAACTTTCCGGCGTCGGCAAAGGCGCGATATAGCTGGTGATCGCGTCCCATGGGCGCGCGACATCCAGCGGTGCGTAGTCGCGGATCGATTTCGACGGGGACCGCAGCGCCTTGAGTACACCCAAGGGCGACCAGCTGAACTTGTAGCGGAACGGGTTGGGGTTCTTGGGAATGCCACCGCAATAGGAGATAAAGCTCAGGTGGTTTTGCGCATCGAATGCGTCCGAGGCGCGGTAGTCTGCGACCAGAGCATGCGCCATCAGGTGGTCGATCCCCGGGTCAAGGCCCACCTCGTTGACCAACGCCACACCGGCCTCGCGCGCTTTGTTGTCCAGCGCGCGCATTTCAGGCGCGATATACGACGACGAGACGAAATTGGCCTGTTTCGAGATTGCCAGTGCCGCCAGCGGCACGTGCCAGTCACCCGGAAGCATCGAGACGATCACGTCGCCCTTTTCCAACACCGCGCCAAGCGCGTCGATGTCGAAGGCACGGATGTCATCAGTCAGGTCTCCGACTTCGGCCTTGGCCTTGTCGATGGTCCGGTTCCAGACGGTGACTTTATGCCCGCCCTCGATCAGGCGGCGCAGGCCGGGGATGGCCGACAGGCCGGTGCCACACCAGTGAATCGTCATCGCTCAGATCCCTCTCATATGTGTTTTGTAGATTGCTTCTGCCCGACCCCAGACGCCGCTGTCCAGATCGGTCAGGGTCAGCAGCGAGGGCAGCAATTGCGCGGCATAGTCTTCCGAGCTTTCGACCGGCAGCATCGACGGCAGGTTGTCGATGGCCATCACGTCCATCACAGGATCGCTGGCCACGCGCAGGGCGGGGGCCTCCCACGTGGTGGCGCGGTCATAGACGGGGACCGGGTTGTAGTCGCTGTCCGGGTCGCATGCCACGTCGCCGATGGCGGTCAGGTTGCGCGGAGCGGTCAGTGCCTCTGGCGGAACAAAGACCGGCGTGCCGGGGCGCGCGAAGATGCAGTTCAGGAACAGGTCGTGGTCGAGGATTTCCGGGAACGGTCCCTCGCTGGCGGTTTCGGCCATGTCCCATTTGGTGACGCTGACGCCCATCGCTTCGCACAGGTCTGCAGCCCCGGTTCCGACGCGGCCCAAAGCGCCGATGACGATGGCGCGCGGGCGGTCTGCGCCGGTGGCGTCCAGTTCGGCCAGCAGTTCGGCATTCAGCGCGTCCTTGCTGGGATAGACACCCACCGGCGGACATTCCTGATCCCGTTGCTGCGCGGCCCATGTCTTGAGTGTCACGGCAGCGCCTGCGTAACCGGCCCAATAACCAAAGGCTGCCACCCGACGGTCATTTTCGTCCACCAGATATTCCAGATCGTAAAGCGTACCGCCTCCGGCCTTGAACCGCTCCAATAGCGCGCGGCCGGAGTGCTGGCCTTTATAGGCGTGGCCGAACATGATGTGGCGGTGGGGCAGAGGGCTGCCGTCCTCGGGCAGTTCCTTGAGGCCGAAGATGATCGCATCCAACGGGGCTTCGGGCCATGAGTTCTCAGCCGCGATCTCACATCCCGCATCCTTGTAACCGTCAATCGGAATGGCGCGTACCGAGCTTTCTTCGACCGTCACGCGGATGCCTGCTGCGATCAGCGCGGCGGCGCCTTCGGGGGTCAGCCCGACCCGTTCCTCGTTCGGGCGCTGTTCTGCCCGGACCCAGAGATGTGTCATCGTATTTCCTTTTGTCAGAGCATTCCGGCGGCGCGCACCGCCTGAACCGAAGGCCGCGCCTCCATCGCCTCACGGAAGGCGACGATCTTGGGGAAGGCCGTAACGTCGACGCCGTCGCCTTCCAACCAACTGCAGACCACATAGAGATAAGCATCAGCCAGCGAGAACGCTTCACCCAGCACAAACGGCCCGCGCAGCCCGTTCGACGAGATATAAGCGCAAGACGCGGTCATCGTCTGCGCGACCTTGTCTTTCATGTCTTTCCAGCTGGATTTCTTGTCGGCCCAGCGGTGCCCGCGCATCTTGTGGGCGTGGTTCACATGCATGGTCGAGGCAAGGTAGAACATCACCTCACGCATCCGCGCCGCCATGATCGGATCCGCAGGTACCAGACCGGCCTCAGGCGTTTTGGCCGCGATATATTCCAGCAGAGCCCCGGTTTCGGTCAGGATACCACCATCCACCACCAGCGCCGGAACGCGGCCCTTGGGGTTGATTTGCTTGTAGGCAGGCTTTGTCTGCTCGCCCCCGGCAAAGTCCAGTTGGATCGCTTCATAGTCCAGCCCTGTTTCTTCCAAGGCGATGGCAACAGCGATCGAGATCGTGCGGGGGGCATAATAAAGCTGCATGGGGCCTCCGAAAAGTTACAGGTGGGTCTGCGCGTATTGCCGGTCCGGCGCTTCCAGATGCGGAACGGCGTTGAACAGGACCGGGCTCAGCTGCGGGCCGATCGGGTGCAGACGATGCATCGACGTGTTCATGATGGCAAGGGCCACACGCGCCATCGACGGGATATCCAGCCCCATCGCCTGCCGCACCACCATCGAGATCAAACCGCCCGAGGTCACCACGATCGCGGGTCCGCCCTCGGTGCCGATATCACGCAGCGCGCCAGAGACGCGGGCCTCGAACTCCTCGAAGGTCTCGGGTGTGTTTTTGATTTCGCCATTTGCCCAGGCTGAGAATGTCCGAGGCAGATGTTCAACAAACCCCTCACGGTCGGTCGGGACCACGACGCCGTGCTGCTGTTCGAACAGCTTGGCGATAGTGAAGTATTCAATCTCATTCAGCCGGGGATCGCGGATCGGCTCGGCCAGTCCCATGCTGGCGGCGGTCTCGACATGACGGGTCAGGGTGCCGCAATAGACGCGTGTATAGCTGGTTCGGGTGAACTGCAGATGCGCGCCCAGCCAGCGTGCCTGCTGGTGACCCAGATCGCTCAGCTTGTCATAGCTTTCTTCATCACGCGCATCGGTATTGGCCTGGCCGTGGCGAACCAGTGTTATATGTGACATGGCGGTCCCTCTCGGGCGGAGTCTTAGGGCAGGTTGTGGGCAGGGGCCAGAGGTGTTCCTTGGGCATCCGGCAAAAATCTCAGCGGCTTAGGGGGTATGCACCGCGGATCTGTCTGCATTTCCAATTTTTGATGTTGCGTAAAAGAAAAAAGTTTCCTATCAGAAACACGGATGCAGCATGCGGACGTATACGCTTTACTCGACCTTCGACAGGTCAAACCTGACACAGATCAAAGTTCCATACCTGTTGACTTGTGACACAGTCATGGGAAGCTTGGCGGTAACAGCTTTGGCGCAATACGAAAATTTGCAGCATTCAGCGACATTGACCTAAGAAAGGTTAGACCCATGACTGAAGTAAAGCGCACGCCTTTGTATGACTTGCATGTTGAGTTGGGTGGCAAGATGGTTGATTTTGCTGGTTG
>NZ_JBQFQR010000006.1:0-245262 GCF_056536985.1 Ruegeria sp. CH8
GGTCTCGGTGACGTCAGTTTCGGGCGTTTCGGCTACCGGTTCCTCGGTCTCGGTGACGTCGGTTTCGGGTGTTTCGGCTACCGGTTCTTCGATTTCGGTGACGTCGGTTTCGGGCGTTTCTACTGCCGGTTCTTCGGTATCAGTAACGTCGGCTTCGGGCGCTTCCGCCACAGGCTGTTCAGGTTCAACGACCTCTTCCGCTGGCGGTACCGGTGTTACCCCATCGTCCAGCACTACTGTTCCATCCGTGGTGGCAAAGTTCTGGGTTACCATGACAGCGTCCCAACCGTTGTAGTCACCTTCCTCGATGCCGATACCAATATATTCGTAATCAGGGTTCAGGATATTGGCGCGGTGGCCCGGGCTGTCCATCAGGCTCTGGTGCAGTTGCTCGACATCATCGCTGATGCCTGATGCGCCACGTTCAGATTGCCATGCGATGTTTTCGCCGGACCGCCAGCTGCCGGAAAAGTCGAAACCAGCGTCCCGCATGCGCTCGGTCGCGCTGGAACCATTCGATCCGGTGTGGCTGAATGTATCCGTGTTCAGCATCCAGGTGCTGTGATCTTCGGCCGAATCGTTCAGGCGGGTTTCCAGTTGCAGCGGGTTCAGACCGCGGGATGTGCGCTCTTCGTTGATCAACGCCAACATTTCTTGCTCGAATGTACTTGCAGTCGACATGGTTGCCTCCAGTTAAAGTGGTCGTCTGTGCAGACGAGGCCACTTACAGGGGGCATCGGATGGTCTAACAGGGGGGGCGTCCATTTTCGGCAAAATCCGGCAGGTCTGCGCTGCCGATACGAGATTCGCTGCGCTGCAATATGCCGGTCAAAACGTACAACGCCGAGCCTGGCAATTTACCGCCTAATTCGGTGGCTCATTTGGCGACTTGCAACCGGTGGTTGAAACGACAAACCCCCGGGCAGGGCCTCGGGGGTCGTCAAATAGTGTCATCCAAAGCTGGACGAGTGAGATCTTAGAGCAGACCTTCGCGCTGGGCTTTCTTGCGTGCCAGTTTACGGGCACGGCGGATCGCTTCAGCTTTCTCGCGCGCTTTTTTCTCGGACGGTTTCTCGAAATGTTGCTTAAGCTTCATTTCTCGGAACACGCCTTCGCGCTGCAGCTTTTTCTTCAGGGCACGAAGCGCCTGATCGACGTTATTGTCGCGAACACTAACCTGCATGTGGTTGTCACCACCTTTCTAGATAGAGTTGCAAGGAAATTGCAGGAGTTGGCCGTATAGCAAAGCCGGTCTATCTTGTCTAGTACTGGCCCCGAGAACCGGAGAACCGCCATGACTGTCACCTATGAAGATGCAAAACAACAGCTTTTGGACGCGATTCTGATCCATGTGCCGTTTGACGGCTGGTCCGAAGCCAGCTTTCGCGCCGCGATCACCGATTGCGATCTGGATGACGGTCTGGCGCGAGCAATCTGCCCCCGCGGTGCGGTCGATCTGGCATTGGCGTTTCACGCGCGTGGGGATGCGGCCATGGTGGAACGCCTGAATACCACCGATCTGAGTGAGCTGAAGTTCCGCGAACGCGTGGCGACCGCCGTTCGGTTCCGGCTTGAAGCGGTATCGGATAAGGAACTGGTGCGCCGCGGCATGACACTGTTTTCTCTGCCGACACATGCGGCGGACGGGGCCAAGGCGTTGTGGCAGACCTGTGATCTGATCTGGGATACGCTGGGCGACACCTCGGATGACATGAACTGGTACACCAAACGCGCGACGCTATCGGGGGTGTATTCCTCGACCCTGTTGTTCTGGCTGGGGGATGATTCGCCCGACCACGAAAAGACGTGGGCGTTTCTGGACCGCCGCATTGATAACGTCATGCAGTTTGAAAAGCTCAAGGCGCAGGTGAACGACAATCCGCTGTTCAAACCGTTTCTGGCGGTACCAAACTGGTTCGCCAGTCAGGTGAAGCCGCCAATGAAAATGCGTGCCGATCTGCCCGGGATGCTGAACCCACGTAAGTAAGCGTCTGGGCCTTCCGGAAATTGCCTGTTAGGCATTGGGCAAAGGAGGATTTGCCCATGACCCAGATGATGCGCGCCGTAGAAATCTCGCAGCCCGGCGGCCCGGATGTTCTGCAACTAACCGAACGCCCGGCGCCCGAGCCGCAAAATGGCCAAGTAATCCTTAAAGTTGCCTACGCGGGCGTGAATCGCCCTGATGCGTTGCAGCGGGCCGGGGCCTATGACCCGCCTCCGGGTGCCAGCGATCTGCCGGGACTTGAGGCGTCGGGCGAAGTGGTTGCTGCAGGCACCGGTGTCGAGGGGTTCTCGGTCGGTGATCAGGTCTGCGCCTTGTTGCCCGGTGGCGGATATGCCGAATATGTGGCCACGCCTGCCGCACATTGTCTGCCGGTTCCGACCGGAATGGGCATGAAAGAGGCCGCCTGCCTGCCTGAGACCTTCTTTACCGTCTGGTCCAATGTCTTCATGCGCGGCGGGTTGAAAGCGGGTGAGCGGTTTCTGGTGCATGGCGGCTCCAGCGGCATCGGTACAACGGCGATCCAGTTGGCTCATGCCTTTGGCGCCCGGGTCTTTGCCACCGCCGGGTCGGAAGAGAAATGCGAGGCCTGCGTCAAGTTGGGTGCCGAGCGGGCGATCAATTACCGGGATGAGGATTTCGTCGGCGTCATGCGCGCCGAAGGCGGCGCGAACCTGATCCTTGATATGGTGGGCGGCGACTATATCCCGCGCAACGTCAAAACGCTGGCCGAGGATGGCCGTCTGGTGCAGATCGCCTTTCTGCAGGGCCCGAAGGTCGAACTGAACTTCGCCCTGATGATGGTCAAACGCCTGACTCTGACCGGCAGCACCCTGCGCCCGCAAAGCGATCTGGCCAAGGCTAGGATCGCTCAGGAGCTGCGCGAAGCGGTCTGGCCGTTGCTGGAGGCCGGGAAGGTTGCCCCCGTCATGGACAGCGAGTTCGATCTGGCAGAGGCCTCAGCGGCACACGCGCGGATGGAAAGCTCGGGCCATATCGGCAAGATCGTCCTGAAAGTCGCGGGTTAACCGGGCAGCGCGGGCGTGTCCCGCGCACCGTTCGTCAGGCGACCGCGCGGCGATACAGGTGCCACGTGGCATGACCCAGAACCGGCATCACCACGATAAGCCCCAACATCATCGGGATTGCGCCGATGACCAACAGGGTAGCGACGATGAAACCCCATGCCAGAATCACGCCGGGATTGTGTCGCAGCACCCGGACCGAGGTCACGACCGCCACCGGCAGCCCCACCTTGCGGTCCAGCAGCAGCGGGAAACTGACGACGCTGACGGCCAGCGCGACAAGCGCAAACAGGAACCCGACCGCGTTGCCGAAGATGATCATCGTCCAGCCCGCGCCGGTAGTGAACACCTGCGTGACAAAGGCGCCGATAGATGTGGGCAGGTCGGGGCCGAGCGTGTGGACATAGATGCTCTGCGCGACCATCAGCCAGATAAGCAGCCACATGACCAGATAAAAGCCCAGCATCAGGATTGCGCCGAATGACGGCGACTGGAACACCCCGAACGCGTCCAGCCAGTGTACCTCGCCACCCTGTTCGCGTTTGCGGCTGATTTCGTACAGACCAACAGCGGCAATCGGGCCAATCAGGGCAAATCCCAGGATCAGCGGTGCCAGTAGCGGCACCATGCTGCGGTTTAACCCGAACCCGAACATCAGCAACCCCGCGATGGGGTAGATCAGTACAATGAATATGGCATCGGCTCGTGTTTCCAGAAAATCGTTGTAGCCCGCCCGCAGACAGGCCCTCAGGTCCTGCATTGTCAGGGTTTGCACCTTAGGCAGGTGCCTTGTATCGGCGCTGCCGATACGGTTTACGCTTTCTGCAATATGATCGCTGGTCGCCCCGATGTTCCGGGCGGTCCAACTGATCGGATTTCCAATTGTCTTGGCCATCGTCGTCCCCTCCCTATGCGAGTCTGCGCAGCAGGGTGATTCCGGCTTTGGTTGCCCTTGGCCGGACCAGCCGGCAACGCCTGAGTACCAGTATAGCACATTATTTCGCGTTGCGGTTGCGTGACGCGGAATCGTGCCGATTGCCCATATTATCAGGCGTGTTAGCTTGGGTTCAGGCAACAGGAGATCAGCATGCAGAAATCGGCAAAAACCGTCGTCATCCATCAACACGGCGGCCCCGGAGTTCTGATGATTGAAAACCGCCCCTTGGGTGCCCCCGGGCCCGGAGAGGTGCGCATCCGGCACCATGCGTGTGGACTGAACTTCATAGATGTTTATCAGCGCGCGGGGTTGTATCCGATGGACTTGCCGCACGCTTTGGGGATGGAAGCCGCTGGCGTGATCGAAGCCGTCGGCGAAGGTGTGACCCATCTGGAAACCGGTCAACGCGCCGCTTATGCCGCTACGCCCGCCGGTGCCTACACCGAAGCACGGGTGATGCCCGCCGCACAGGTCTGCCCCTTGCCCGACCGGATACCATTTGATGCGGCGGCGGCGATGATGCTGAAGGGTATGACGGTCGAATACCTCTTTCACCGTACCACGCCACTGAAACGTGGTGATACTGTGCTGTTCCACGCGGCGGCGGGGGGTGTCGGCCTGATTGCTTGCCAATGGGCGAAATCCGAGGGGATTACCCTGATCGGTACTGCCGGGACGGATGACAAGTGTAGTCTGGCGCAGTTCAACGGCGCGGCTCATTGCATCAACTATCAAAAAGAGAACTTTGTCGAACGAGTGGCTGAACTCACCGGTGGCAAGGGTGTGGATGTGGTAATGGATTCGATCGGAGCAGATACGTTCGACGGATCGCTGGATTGTCTGAGGCCGTTGGGAATGATGATCTCATTTGGCAATGCGTCGGGCGCTGTACCTCTGCTGGAAATCGGCACTCTGGCCCAGAAAGGCTCACTCCAGATCACGCGCCCGACTTTATTCACCCACCTTTCCGATCAGGCGGTTTGTCAGGCGATGGCGCGGCGTTTGTTCGGCAAGGTCATGGGTGGAGAGGTTAAGATTCATATCGATCAGCGTTTTCCGCTGGATCAGGTTGCCGATGCTCACCGTGCATTAGAGGCACGCCAAACCACAGGCAGCACGGTTCTGGAGTTGTAACAGACACCGAACCCGGCGCGAAAGCCGCCGAGTCTAGTGTCGAGGAGCTTCAGAATCTATAGGCTGCGCGAATCTGAACAGTTGTTGCGTCCACGTCGATGCCTGTCGAATCAAAGTCGTTGAATTCGTGATACAGGATTTCGCCACCGACGCTGATATTCGGAGCAACAATCTGTTCGTAGCCTGCGCCAATGAACCATCCGTCGTCACTGCCAAGACTGTCGGTCCCGGCCTTGGCATAACCGCCTACCCCGTAAAGCAGGCCTTCAGGAATGACATTGTAACCAGCCCGTACTTTGATGCGCCAAACGTCCTCGACCTCGACACCCGGAGTCAGGTCGATGCCGGTCCAATCATAGTCAAAACCGCCACCAACGACCCAATCGCCCAGATCATAGTCATATCCAAGAATGATACCGCCGATGGTGCCGTTGCCATCCACGCCCGAAATGTTGGTGTCTACATCAGCGTAGCCGATCTGTGCACCGCCATAAAATCCAGTCCAGTCGCCCGAGGATTGCGCCATTGCCGATCCGGCCGCAACGGTTGCTATTGCTGAAGCTAATAGAAATCTACCTGTCATTGTTTAACCTTTCGTTCGAATTGCCACACAGCAGTTTTGCGGTGTTTTTTCGTCTGCAATCATCACTACGATCCGGTCTCACAACCGGATCACAGCGCGTTCAAACATTCCGACCCGAAAAGAGGCGCCACTGTTTTCTCTGTGGCTGCATCGGTCCGCTTATGCGGACGCATTGTTTGCTAAAGATGTAGGTCTTCAATAAGTGCGTTTCAAACAGCAATCGGCGGCAGAGTGTTCTGCCGCCGATCTGTAAATCCTGTCAGCGAGTTATTGCTGCAGCTCTGCCGGAGATTTATCGGCAATGTTTTCCCAGTTGGTGCTGGCCTGCTCGATAAAGCCCGGGATGTCGCCTTCCCAGCGTTCCTGAATGTCCTGCGACAGGTTCAGGTACAGCTTGTTGTCGACGATTTTCCAGTGGTTCGGGTCACCGTCGAACTTGAAGCCCATCGCGGCACCAAAGGCGCAGTAACCGCCGTATGCGGGCAGGTAGGCTTCGGGGTTTTCTTCGAACGCTGCTTTGTTTTCTTCATTGGCAAAGCGGTACAGCGCATCGTTGTGCAACGTGGTGATACGGTAATCGCCTTTGGTCGGTTCACCATCGGTGAAATAGGCAACCGGGTCGTAACCCTGCAGCGCCAGACCGGTCGAGCTTGCGTTCAGTTCAACGCCAGCCGCCAGGGCCGAGCTTGCGATTGCAACGGACAGCGCGACGCCGCCAATGATGGATTTGAACTTGTTCATTGTTTTCACCTTTCGTGAAACGGATGGTCCGGCGGCGCGGCAATTGCACCAGGACACCCCTTTGGATTTTTGTCCGTGCGACCGGTAATTGGCCGTCACGCAACCGAAGTGGGCAATCGGCTCATCACGTTCAAAACAATCAATTGTGAATGTGCGCGGATGAAGGGGTAATGTTCGAAAGCGCGCAGGGCGAGGTTACGGATCGGGTTCGAACGCAATGACGAAGGCGATGACCTTTTCTGCCGACATCTCGCAGGGGCGCAGCGATGCGCCGCTGTTTTGGGTCAGATAAAGGTTCAGACTGATGTAATCGCTACCGCCCAGTTCATGTGCAACGAGCTTGTGCGATTTGCCCGCGACAAGTTCCGTGCGACTGACGATATACCGTTTGCCTTTGTTCCGCCCGGTAGACGAGCCGAGAGGAATGCCAAAAAATGAGGTCAGGAATGCGTGTGGCGCGGTCAAGACTGGCCAATTTTGGGTTCAGTCCCGGCCCTGATCCGCGCCAGATTTGCATTGTGGCGCCAATAGACCAAAAGGGTCAGGACGATGCCTAGGAAAAAGGTCGCGCTATCCGTCAGCAGCATTATCCAGATAGTTGACGTTGCCGCCGCCACCAGGGCGCCCAGCGAGGAAATCCGCCAGATCGCGGCCGCGACTAGCCAGCTCAGGCAGCAGGCAACACCCACGCGCCAGTCCAGCGCCAACCACAGGCCCAGAAAGGTGGCCACACCCTTGCCGCCTTTGAACCCCAACCAGACAGGGAAGCAATGGCCCAGAAATGCGGTCAGGGCGGCAATCTGAGCGGCATCTTCTCCGACCATCGCACGGGCCAGCAATACGGCGACAGCCCCCTTGGCAGCATCAAAAACCAACGTCAGTGCCGCGGCGGCCTTATTTCCGGTGCGCAAGACATTGGTCGCGCCGATGTTGCCCGACCCGATATCGCGCAGATTGCCCAGCCCCATGACCTTGGCAACGATCATTCCGAACGGGATCGATCCGATCAAATACCCAATGGCGGCCCAGAGGATCAACTGGGTCGTCGAAGCGTCAAGTGGGGGCATCAGGTTCTCCGGTAAACTTCTTGGCCTGCTACATAAGTTGCGGTGACCTTACCCTGCATCCGCTGGCCGTCAAACGGTGTGTTCTGCGATTTCGATTTTAATGAAAACCGGTCAAGCACAAAAGGCACATTCGGGTCGAACAGCACCAGATCGGCGGGTGCACCCTCGGCCAGACGACCCGAGTCCAGCCCCAGTCGTTTTGCCGGATTCAGCGCCATGGCCCGGAAAAGGGTCGGCAGGTCCAACTGATCTGCGTGATACAGGCGCAGCGCCGCAGGCAGCAGCGTTTCCAACGCCACCGCGCCCGAGGCCGCCTCTTCAAAAGGCAGGCGCTTGCTTTCCTCATCCTGCGGGGTGTGCATCGAGCTGATGATGTCGATCAGTCCGGTCCGCACTGCGTCGATCACCGCTTGCCGGTCATCCTCGGACCGCAGCGGCGGTTTGACCTTAAAGAAGGTGCGATAGTCGGCGACGTCCAGTTCGTTCAGGGTCAGATGGTGGATCGAAGTCCCGGCGGTGATGTCCAGCCCGTTACGTTTGGCGCGCTCCAGCGCGGGCAGGGCGCGGGCGGTGGTGATCTGGTCGGCGTGATACGCAGCCCCGGTCATTTCCAGCAACGCGATGTCGCGATCCAGTCCCATCCGTTCGGCCATAGGTGACACCGCGGGCAGGCCGCGCAGGGCGGCGAACTTGCCGCTGGTGGCCGCCGCACCGTTGCTCAGGCCGGGCTCTTGCGGGTGCGCGATGACCAACGCGCCGCAGGACCGCGCATAGGTCAGGGCGCGGGAAAACACCTTGGTGTTGGCGATGACGTGATCGCAATCGGTAAAGGCGACGGCCCCGGCATCCTGCAGAAAGCCGATCTCGGTCATCTCACGCCCTTCGCGGTTTTTGGTCAGCGCGGCCATGGGCAGCACATTTACAGGCGCATCCGCCTGCGCGCGCCGGGTGGCGAATTCCAGCGTTTCAGGCGTGTCCACGGCGGGCAGCGTATCGGGGCGGGTGACGATGGTAGTCACCCCTCCGGCAGCGGCGGCCAGACCGGCGGATTTATAGCTTTCCTTGTGGCGCTCACCCGGCTCACAGACCTTGACGCCGATATCGACGATACCGGGGGCGAGGCATTTGCCATTACAGTCAATGACCTGCGCGTCCGAGGCCGGAGCATCCCCTTCGCCGCGCGCGGCAATCTTGCCATTGTTCACTTGGAGCCAGCCGAGGCTGTCCGTGCCGGTTTCCGGGTCGATCAGGCGGGCGTTTGAAAAGAGTACAGCAGTCATTTCGAGGCCTCTCGGGCTTGGGTGAGTGCCTTCAATGCGGCATCGGGGTCGGGCAGATGTTCAAATGCGAAAAAGGGGTGGCGGGAAAACAACACTGCTCGACGACCGGAGCGGAAATTCAGAAACTGGTCGATCTTCAGGCACTTTGACTTCAGGTCTTTGTTGAGTTTCCATGCATTTTCCGATTTCACGACATAAATTTGTTGCGACCTGACGCACCGATCGGCCCACAACACAAAACCAAACGCGATAGTACAGGAAAACAACTTCCAAAAATCGCGGACAGTTTCAAAGAGCCAGGGGCTTGCCAGCCAAATGGTAGCGATCAGAGCAAGCACACCCTTGTAGGCCCATGCAAACCGAGGTGGAAAATACCCCTGATCCGGACGGCCTGCCCACAGTACCTCTTCCCTATCGGGAATCCGTTTGTGCCACCAATCCTTGTCGGCGACGGTCATCCAATCGCCCTTTCAATGGCGGCTTTGGTGGCGGCGGGATCGGCCTGATACTTGATCAGGTGTTTGTCACCGCCCTTGGTGACGATCTGGACGAAGCTGCCCAAAACGTTGACGGCTTTGATCTGGTTCAGCGCCACTTTGCGCGGGCCGGGGCCGGTGAGGGTGGTGTCGGTCATCTCCCACGTGGCGACCAGTTCCTCTGAGGCCAGATACCACGCGCGAATGCCGATGGCGGCAAGGCCTGCCGGTGCGCCGGTCCAGGGATAGGGATTGCCGATCAGCCAAAGGATAATCATCGCGCCTGCCATCGCAAAGGCGGCCAGCCATGCGTTGGTGCGGATATAGGCGCCTTTGTCGGGGGCGAAGATCACAGGATTAGCCACAAGGCACCTCCGATTGCCAGCAGGATCACCACCGCCAGAAGGGCCGAACCGATGCGGCGGGGTCTGTCATCCTGCTGCGCGGTTTGTGGCGCCGAGAACGGCTTGGCGCTTTCGGTTTCAATCGGGCCGCCGGTCCAGTTCGTGGCCTCTTCGGTGTAAAGACCGGCCAGATGCAGCCTCGGGTCCGGCGTCAGCGTCGCCGCGCGGTCGCCAAAGGCGGCACTGCGGACGACCATAACCCAGCCTTCGATAGCCTCCAGCGCGGTGCGGTCCAGTTGATCGGCGGACACACCACAGCCCTCGTTCAGATAGCCATAAAGCCCAAGATCTTCGAGATCCGAGACCGGAAAGACGTCGATCTGATCCGTATCCAGCCCCGTCACGCCCAAGACCTGATCGGCGGCGCCCGGTTCGCGCAGGAACTTCGCCTCTTCCGGGCGCATGTCCAGCGTGAACAGGCGGATTACGCCACGTTCATGGGGGGCGACGGTCAGATTGCTCATGCGGCGTCTCGCTGATTGCGGGCCAGCAGTTCCATCGCGGCCATGCGGACGGCCACGCCCATCTCGACCTGTTCCTGAATGACCGATCGGTTGATGTCGTCGGCCAGAGTTCCGTCGATCTCGACCCCACGGTTCATCGGGCCGGGGTGCATGACGATGGCGTCGGGCTTGGCCAGTGCCAGCTTTGCGGCATCAAGACCGTAGCGGTGGTAATATTCACGTTCCGAGGGGATGAAGCCGCCATCCATCCGCTCTTTCTGAAGCCGCAGCATCATGACGACATCGACGTCCTTCAGGCCCTCGTTCATGTCGTCGTAAATCTCGGCTCCGAACTCGGCGAATTGGCCGGGGACCAGCGTCGGCGGCCCTATCAGACGAATGCGGTTTTCCATCTTACCCAGCAGGATCAGGTTCGACCGCGCCACGCGGGAATGGGCCACGTCACCGCAAATCGCGATGTTGAGACGGTGCAAGCGGCCCTTGGCGCGGCGAATGGTCAGCGCGTCCAGCAGCGCCTGCGTCGGGTGCTCGTGCCGCCCGTCGCCTGCGTTCAGTACGGCGCAATTCACTTTCTGGGCCAGCAGGTCAACTGCGCCCGAATGGGGATGCCGGACGACCAAAAGATCGGGATGCATCGCGTTCAGCGTCATCGCCGTGTCGATCAGGGTCTCACCCTTTTTGATCGAGCTGGCCTGCATGGCCATGTTCATCACATCCGCGCCCAGACGCTTGCCTGCCAGTTCGAAACTGGCCTGCGTGCGGGTTGAGTTTTCGAAGAACATGTTGATCTGCGTCAGCCCCGACAGCACGTCAGAATGCTTGGTCGACTGGCGGTTCATGTCGACATATTTCTCGGCCAGATCAAGGATGGCTGTGATATCGGATTGCGACAGATGCTCGATGCCAAGAAGGTGACGATGGGCGAAACGCATGGGCGGGCTCCTGTCTGACAATCGAGCCGCTTATAGGAAGCTGTGCGCGCGAGGGCAACCTAAGGATCAGACCCTTCGGGCAGTTTCTCGCACCCACCCTCAGGCAAACACTGCTCGCCGGGTTTGCACCACTTGCCGTAACCGCAATCGACGGCCTTGATCGGAACGCAGCCCTGATGTTCGGAACATTTGAATCCGGGGCGGCATTGCGAGTCTGTCTCTTCGCACAAAAACCAGCCGGGGCGTGAGCATCCGCCGCCCGGCAGACAGGACGACCCCGCCGCACAGGACTGGCCGTCATCGCATAGCGTGGGAAGACCCTCGATTGCCGTGTTCGGATCAAAACCGGGCGTTCTGCGTTCGCATTCGCCGCGTGCGTTGCAAACCGTGCCGCCGGGGCAATCCAGGCGCGAAGTGCATTTGTTAGCACCCGCCGGTGCGCAGCGGGTGCTGCCGGGAACACAGCGCTCAAACGGTCCGCAGGTTCGCCCACCGCCGCAATAGGTGCCACCCAAGGGGATGCAGTAGCCGTCAAAGCTGCATCTCTGCCCGCCCGAACAGCACCGTGAGCCACATTGGAATTGTCCGCCTCGGCATTGGCTGCTGCGGTCGAACAACTGCGCACAGGCCGGTCCGCCAAGAGGGATCAGCAGCAGGAAAATCAAAAGGAATCGCAACAGGACCAGCATGAATACCGCAATGGTCGGTGCGACGGACCGCCCGATCAAGGCCTATTCGCTTTCCCTCGTTCAAAAGCTGGTTAGATTGAGGGGTATGGAATCGGCTTTGGACTATCATACTGCACGGGCGCTGCTGGACTGGCAGATCGAGCTGGGCGCAACGGATGCGATCGGTGATGTGCCGGTGGATCGGTATGCGCTGCCCGATACTGCCCCCAAGGCCAAGAAACCCGCTGTAAAACCGGCTGCCCCGGAGAAACCGAAAAAAGTGGACCCGGTCGCGGTGGCAAAATCGGCTGCACAGTCAGCCGGGTCGCTGGACCAATTGAAGGCCACGATGGAAGCGTTCGATCATTGCGAGCTGAAACGCGGTGCGCGGCAGTTGGTGTTTTCCGACGGCACACCGGGTGCGCGGGTGATGATCATTGGCGAGGCCCCGGGCCGTGAGGAAGACCGCGAGGGCAAGCCATTTGTCGGTCGCGCCGGGCAATTGCTGGATCGGATGTTGGCGGCAATTGATCTGGATCGCAGCCAGAATGTCTACATCACCAACGTCTTGCCGTGGCGGCCTCCGCAGAACCGCGATCCAAAGCCCGAAGAGATCGGTATGATGAAGCCGTTCCTTGAACGACACGTGGCGTTTGCCAAGCCTGAGGTTCTGGTGATCATGGGCAATATCAGTTGTCAGGCGGTGCTGGGCAAACGCGGCATAACCCGTTTGCGCGGACAATGGGATCAGGCGTTGAACCTTCCTGTTATCCCTATGTTCCATCCCGCTTATCTGCTGCGCCAGCCCCAGATGAAGCGACAGGCTTGGGCGGATCTGCTGGAACTCAAGGTTCGGCTGGAGGGGAAATAATGCGTATTCTGGCGTTTTCCGACCTGCATATGGCGCGCAATCGTGCCGCCGATATCGTGGCCGCCAGCGCCGAGGCAGATTTGGTGATCGGGGCGGGCGACTTTTGCAACTCGCGACGTGGTTTGGATGACGCGATGGAGATGCTGTCCGGAATCTCTGCGCCCTTCGTCATGGTGCCCGGAAACGCGGAAAGCGCGCAGGAACTGACCGATGCCGCGCCCGAAGGCGGTCATGTGCTGCACGGCACCGGCATGACCATGGACGGGTTGCGCCTGTTCGGGCTGGGTTATGGCGTGCCGGTCACGCCGTTTGGCGACTGGTCCTGCGACCTGACCGATGCCGAAGCTACCGAGTTGCTGGATCGTTGCGACGGTGCCGACATTCTGATCGCGCACTCGCCGCCCAAGGGGTATGGCGATGTCACGTCGGCAGGCGACGCGGTTGGATCGGTTGCTGTACGGGACGCAGTGGAGCGCCTGCAGCCGCAATACGCATTCTGTGGTCATATTCATGACAGTTGGGGCTATCGCGGCACACTCGGCCGCACTCAGATCGCCAATCTGGGGCCCAAGGTAAACTGGTTCGAGGTCACTACATGATAGAAACGGTCACTCTGCTGGCGTTCATCCCGGCAGCATTGGCGCTGAATTTCACCCCCGGCGCTGACATGATGTTCTGCTTTGGTCAGGGTCTGCGGTCGGGTGCCCGACCGGCGCTGGTGGCCAGCGCGGGTATCTCGCTGGGGCTAATGGTGCACGTGTTGCTGGCCGGGCTGGGGCTGGGTGCCGCAGTGAACAGCCTGCCATGGCTGTTTGATGTCATCCGCTGGATGGGCGTGGCCTATCTGCTGTATCTGGCATGGGGTGCCATACGGAATGGGGCGGTGTCTTCCGATGCGCCCACGAAGCCCACAAGCCATGCGTTTCGGGATGGGATGGTCGTCAACTTGACCAACCCTAAGGTCATCCTGTTCGTGCTGGCCTTTATCCCGCAATTCGTGAACCCCACCACCGGCCCGATCCTGCCGCAGTTTCTGATTTTCGGCTTGATTATCGCGCTGAGCGGGTTTGTCGTGAACGGGCTGGTGGGTATTTTTGCCGGTGGCGCGGGCAAGGTTCTGATTTCGAACCCACGCGCCTCTCGTATCATGGGTTGGGTGACGGGGGGGATTTTCACCGCCCTCGCCGTTCGGCTTGTCATCATGGAAAGGGCCTAACGCCACATGTCGCGCATTGATGAAAGCAAAGAGTTCATTCCAGTTCGGATCGCCGTTCTGACCGTCTCGGACACCCGGTCGCTGGACGAGGACCGCTCGGGCCAGACGCTGGTTGACCGGATTGAACGCGCGGGTCATTCGGTGGCTGACCGCAAGATCATACAGGATGAACGCGGTGAGATCGCAGCACAACTGCGTTTTTGGATCGAAGATCCTGAAATTGACGTCGTGATCTCGACCGGAGGCACCGGCCTGACGGGCCGTGATGTGACGGTTGAGGCGCATCGCGACGTCTATGAAAAGGAAATTGAGGCGTTCGGCACCGTTTTCACCATCATCTCAATGGAAAAGATCGGCACATCAGCCGTGCAGTCCCGTGCCACGGGCGGTGTGGCAGGCGGGACCTATCTGTTCGCGCTGCCCGGCAGCCCCGGTGCCTGCAAGGACGCTTGGGACGGAATTCTGGAAAAACAGTTCGATTACCGCCACCGCCCCTGCAATTTCGTGGAAATAATGCCCAGATTGGACGAACATCTGCGACGGAAGTAGACTGTCTGCACGTTTAACTGTTCGTAAACGCTTTGTGGCTTGGCATTTTTCTGTGCCCGGCTACCTTTTGCACGTGGCAGCCTGATGCGACCGGGGTGAATAATAGATGCGATTTCTGAGGCAAAGCCTTGTTGGTGTCTTTCTGGCGTTTCTGACGCTGGCTCTGCTGTTTGTCGCGGTGCAGTTGATCACCGGCGCGGTGCAAGATGCGCTGAATCGCGACAGTGAGCCGCCCGAGGCGCGCGAACGCATCTTTGCTGTCAGCGTGCGCCCGGCTGAGCTTGAAACCGTTACCCCGTACCTCGAAGCCTTTGGCGAGGTTCAGAGCCGTCGCCGTCTGGAGCTGCGCGCGGCGCTGGGCGGGCGTGTGCTGTCTCTGGCCGAGGATTTCGAGGATGGCGGTGTCGTTACCTCGGGCGAGGTTTTGGTGGAGTTGGATCCGGCTGACGCGCAGTCGGCGCTAGACCGGGCCAAGTCCGACTTGCTGGATGCACAATTCGAAGAACGCGACGCTGAACGCTCATTGCTGCTGGCGCAGGATGAGTTGAATTCGGCCGAGGCGCAGGCGGCTCTGCGCGGGCGTGCCTTGCAGCGCCAGAAGGACCTGCAGGGTCGCGGGGTCGGAACGCCTGCCGCGGTGGAAGAGGCCGAACTGGCCGAGGCGGCGGCGCAACAGTCGGTGCTGGCACGTCGTATCGCACTGGCGCAGGCGGAATCGCGGGTCGATCAGGCGACCACCTTGCTGGCCCGCGCCCGCATCGCGCTGGAGGCTGCTGAACGCGATCTGGATGATATGACCGTCCGCGCGCGCTTTGCTGGGACATTGACGGATGTGACGCTGGTCGAAGGGCGTCTGGTCTCGGCCAATGAAAAGCTGGCGGAACTCGTTGATCCCACCGCGCTTGAGGTGGCCTTTCGTGTTTCGACCGCACAGTATGTGCGTCTGCTGGATGCCGAGGGCGATCTGATAAACGCACCGGTCACCGTATCGCTTGAGGTCACGGGCACCGATCTGATGGCCCACGGCCGCATCAGCCGCGATAGCGGCTCGGCGGGTGAAGGGCAGACCGGGCGGCTGATCTATGCAAGGCTGGAGGATGCGCCGGGGTTCAAACCCGGAGATTTTGTTACTGTGACGGTCGAAGAACAGCCGTTGGATAACGTGGTGCGCTTGCCCTCATCGGTTCTGGATGCGGCTGGAACGGTGTTGGTTCTGGGCACCGATGACCGGCTCGAGGCACTGCCGGTTCAGCTGATCCGCCGTCAGGGCGATGAGGTTTTGCTGCGCGGTCAGGGGTTGGTTGGGCGCGAGGTCGTGATTGGCCGCACGCCGCTGCTGGGCGGCGGGGTTCGCGTCCGCCCGCTAAGGGATGAGGCCAATGCCGGGGCCGATCCGGGCATGGTCGAACTGTCCGACCAACAAAGGGCCCAGCTTGTCGCGCAGGTCGAGGCCAGCGATCAGATGACCAACGAGGCCAAGGCCAGCGCCCTGAGCCAACTCAGCGCGCCCAAGGTTCCCGCCTCGCTGGTGCGCAGCATTGAGACCCGGGCAGGGGGCTAGACGCCATGATGCGCGAGATCCCCGGCGCGGCGGGCGGTATCCTCAGCTACTTCACTCGCCACAGGACGGTCGCCAACCTGCTGTTGCTGGTCATGCTGGTTCTGGGTGCGGCGGCGATCCCGGCGATGCGGGCCCAGTTTTTCCCGGACGTGATCCTTGAACGTGTCGACGTCAATATCGATTGGGAAGGCGCTGGCCCAGAGGACGTGGACAACGGCATCGTGCAACTGCTGGAACCGGCCCTGCTGGCGGTCGAAGGGGTTGCCAGCACGACATCGACCTCTCGTGAAGGACGGGCAAATATCCGGCTGGAATTCGAGCCTAACTGGGACATGTCGCGTGCCGTGGATGAGGTTCGGACCGCCGTCGATGGTGTAACGGACTTGCCCGAGGATGCCGAAGAGCCCTCGATCCGGCGTGGCGCCTGGCGGGACCGGGTGACGGATGTGGTCGTAACCGGCCCGGTTGATCCGGACCAACTGGCCAAATTCACCGACGAGCTGATCAATCGCCTGTTTGCTGCCGGAGTGACCCGCACAACGATCCGGGGCATTGCCGCGCCTCGCGTGGTGGTCGAGGTTCCAACAGCGCAGCTGATCGCCAATGACATTACCCTGTCAGAGATCGCCCAAGCCATCGCGGCTGAGGCAATAACCAACCCGGCCGGAGATGTGACCGGGGCCAATGCACGTATCCGCACCGGCACCGAAAAGCGCACCCCTGAAGAAATCGAAGGTATCACGCTGCGCAACTTTGCCGACGGCTCCAGCCTTTATGTGGGGGATGTGGCGACCATTCGGGTCGAGGGGGTCAACCGCAATCGCAGTTACTTTGTCGGTGAAAACCCGGCCATGTCGGTGCGGGTAGACCGGTCCAATCTGGGCGATGCCATCAAAATACAACACACGGTCGAGGATGTGGTGGCCGAGCTTCAGGCCAGCCTGCCCGAAGGCGTGACAATCGAACTGATCCGAACCCGCGCTCAGGCCATCACTGAGCGTCTGGATATTCTGGTCGACAACGGATTGGTGGGACTGGGCCTTGTGGTCTGTCTGTTGTTCCTGTTCCTCAACGCACGCATCGCCTTCTGGGTCGCCGCAGGTATCCCGGTGGCAATGTCCGCGGCTGTTGCCTTCATGTATATCGGTGGGCTGTCGATCAACATGATCTCGCTGTTCGGGTTGATCATCACGCTGGGGATCGTGGTGGACGACGCCATCGTTGTGGGGGAACACGCCGATTTTCGCGCCCGACGGTTGGGCGAAGCTCCGGTTGTGGCCGCCGAACGCGCCGCGCGGCGTATGGCGATGCCGGTCTTTGCCGCCACTCTAACCACCGTGATCGCGTTTTTCGGCCTGACGGCCATCGGTGGCCGGTTCGGAGAGTTGATCGGCGACATCCCTTTTACCGTGATCGCGGTGCTGATTGCCTCGTTGATCGAGTGTTTCCTGATCCTGCCGAACCACATGGCCCATGCGATTACGCATTCGGCCAAGGAACACTGGTATGATTGGCCCAACCGCGTGGTCAATCGTGGCTTTCGCTGGGTGCGGGATCACCTGTTCCGCCCGCTGATCGCCTGGGTTGTCTGGGCGCGCTATGTGGTTGTGGCGGTGATGGTGGTGATCCTGGCCAGTCAGATTGCCCTGTTCATCAAGGGTGACGTGAACTGGCGCTTCTTCAACGCGCCGGAACGGGGCTCGGTCACCGGCAATTTCATCATGGTCGAAGGTGCCACCCGCGAAGACACACTGGAAATGATGCATCAGATGCAGCGCGCCACCGAAGAGTTGGGCCAGATCTACGAAGAGCGTTATGGCCGCAATCCCATCGACTATATTCTGGCCGAGGTCGGCGGCAATGCCGGGTGGTTCAACCTGGCTGCAGCGGATGGCAAGGATCAGGACCTCTTGGGCGGGATTTCGATTGAATTGATCGATTCGGACCTGCGCCCCTATTCCAGCTTTGAGTTCGTGGGCGAGTTACAGGACTTCGTGCCGCGCCATCCCAAGGTCGAGCTTTTGACCTTCCGGGGTTGGCGCTCTGGCCCCGGCGGCGATGCAATCGACGTGCAGTTCTATGGCGCAGATGTGAACACGCTCAAGGCGGCGTCCGAGGACTTGCAGGCCGAGCTGTCGAAATACCCCGAGGTTTCGGCGCTTGAGGACAATCTGGCCTATGACAAGGAAGACTTCATTCTGGACCTGACCGCCAAGGGGCAGGCGCTGGGCTTTCGCATTGAAACGCTGGGCCGCGTGCTGCGCGACCGGCTGAACGGGATCGAAGCTGCAACCTTCCCCGATGGCCCACGCAGTGCAGAGATTCGTGTGGAACTGCCCGAGGGCGAGTTGACCGCTGATTTCCTGGAACGCACGCTGATGCGCACGCCGGACGGGATTTATGTGCCGCTGGCCGATATCGTGTCAGTCGAGCGTAAATCGGGGTTCGCATCCGTGCTGCGCGAGAATGGTCTGCGGGTGATATCGGTTATTGGCGATATTTCCGAGGATGACCCGACCCGCGCGGCGGAAATCGCCCGCGCTCTGAGCGAAGAGATTCTGCCCAACATCGCGGCCGAACGGCAGGTCGAGTGGCAAATGGCGGGTCTGAGCGAGCAGGAGGATGAGTTCCTGACCGAAGCGCGCACTGGTCTGATCCTGTGTCTGACCGGTATTTACCTGGTACTGGCCTGGGTCTTTGCCAGCTGGACCCGGCCTGTGGTGGTGATGGCGATCATTCCGTTTGGATTGGTTGGCGCGATCTGGGGGCATTACATATGGGATGTACCGCTAAGCATGTTCACCGTGATCGGCCTGTTGGGGATGACCGGGATCATCATCAATGACTCGATTGTTCTGGTGACAACCATCGACGCCTATCAGCAGGACCGCGGGCTGGTGCCATCGATTGTCGAGGGCACGGCGGACCGGTTGCGCCCGGTGATGCTGACGACTCTGACCACGGTTCTGGGCCTGACACCGCTGCTCTATGAAGGCTCGCAACAGGCGCAGTTCCTCAAGCCCTCGGTGATCACGCTGGTCTACGGGTTGGGTTTCGGCATGTTGCTGGTGTTGCTTCTGGTGCCTGCCTTGCTGGCCATTCTGAATGACCTGTCACGTCCGATGACTGCGATGCGTAGAGCATTACGTGCGCCGGACCGGGTGGTGCAGGGTGCGGTTACTGCCACCGGGCTGGCGCTGCTCATTTGGTTCGGCGTTACGATGGTCTGGCCTGCGATTTCGGGCGCGCCTGTCGGCCTGTTGTCGGGACTCTACCCGGGGTCAGAGGGCATTGCGGCCCTGCAAATGGGGCTGGGTGCTTTCATCGCCGGTGCCGTGCCGATCCTTGTGTTGAGTGTTGTGCTGTCCAGCCTGCTCTATGTGCGCTTCAGAGTGAAGGCGACCTAAAGTGCGCGCAGGGCGGTTTCAAGCAGGTCGGTGACCCGGTCGCTCATGGGCAGATCACCCCGTCGTATCTGATCGATCGGAAACCAGCGGGCGTCCAGCGCGTCGTCTCCGGCCAGTGGCGAGCCTGAGCGGTACTGACATGAGACACCGACCAGCAGGTAGTGCGACTGCACGATGCCCTGCGCGTCATGGCGCAACAGGTCCAGATTATCGAGATAGTGCAGCGGCTCGGCAATGACCGAGGTTTCCTCGCGCAACTCGCGCTGTGCCGCCTGCATGACGGTTTCTCCCCATTCCACATGACCGCCGGGAAACCCCCACAACCCTGCGTCCGGCTGCTTGCTGCGCTGCACCAGCAACACCTTTGCGTCATGCACGACGACAGCCAGCGCACCGATCTTCGGGGTTTTCTCCATAAATCAGCCCGCGCTGCAGCCCTGAATGTCGACGGCGTGGTTGGCACCCAATACCGTTATCCGGATCTCGGACCGGTCCAAAGCGAAAGGCCCGCCCGAGGCGCTGATCACCTCGGATGTTGCCACCAGAGTATCGCCCTGCCGCGTGGTTTCCGGCTGCGAGGCCCAAAGCGCCGGGTTCCCTGGCTCAATAACGGCAACCTCGCGCCCTCCGGCCGAGGGCATTTTTACGCGGGCTTCGATCTGCATCCCGTCTGAGGTCGGGGTCAGGTGGCAACTGGCGCCGGTCACGCGCGCCTCTTTCGCGGAATAGGGGCGTTGGGCCAGCGCAGCAGCGATGGCCGGGTTGCGGCCCGCGTCGGCGTTCAGCGTATGGTCGAAGTCCAACCGTTCGGGGATGCAGACGTCCTTGCAAACGCCCAGATCCATATCGCCACGAAGCCGCACGGGTTTGGCGGGATTCTTGGGCGTGATTTCAACCGGCAGCACCAATTGATCGGCATAGCCAATGGATTGCAGGCCGTTCTGCACAAATACTTCGGGCGCGGGCCAGGTGATGGTCACATCGCCCAAATTCTGCGATCCGCGCCAGTCAAACTGCGGTGGGATACCGGCATCGCCCGGCGCGCGCCAATAGGTCTTCCAGCCGTCCTTCAACGTCAACCGCAAGGCGCCCAGATAGGTGCCATTCGCAGTGCGCCCGCCATCCAGCACATCCAGTTGCACAACGCCGTCCACCACCTGCGCTTGCGCAGGAGCGGTCAGGGCGAAACAGGCGGTCAGGGCAAACGCACTCGACTTAAGATAACGCTTCATACCCCATAAATGCGCGGTCCGGCCCGGGATTCCAAGTCACGTTCCGGTCACCGGGATGAAATCTGGCGAAATGTGGCCTCATCCCTTGCCAATCCCCCTGCGCCGGGGCCATTGTTGAAGGGGGACAAAGCAAGAGATGTAAATCCATGGACCTGACCGGAAAACTGTTGATTGCGATGCCTGGCATGGGTGATCCGCGCTTCGATCATTCGGTGGTTTACATGTGCAGCCACGGCGAAGACGGGGCGATGGGGCTGATCATCAACAAACCCTCGGATTTGCGAATCAAAACCCTGCTTGAGCAACTGAATATTCCTTGCCGAATCCCGATTGTGGGTGAGCGTCTGGTACATTTCGGCGGTCCGGTCGAGATGTCGCGCGGTTTTGTCCTGCACAGCGCGGACTATGAGGCCAACCTGCATTCGATGCAGATTTCGGACGATTTCAGTATGACAGCGACTTTGGATGTGCTCGAGGATTTGGCCTCGGGGCGTGGGCCTTTGAATTCGACGCTGGCGCTGGGCTATTCCGGCTGGGGACCCGACCAGTTGGAGGATGAGATCGCCATGAATGGTTGGCTGACCACCGACGCGACTCAGAAACTGGTGTTCGACGTGCCCGATGACGAGAAATGGGGGGCCGCTCTGGCAACGCTGGGTGTTGACCCGCTGACCCTATCGGCCAGCGCTGGGCGCGCCTGATCAGCTGTCGCGCGGTGCCGCGGCGCGGCGCAGGCGGTCGTTGATGGCGGTACCCAGACCCTGATCCGGGATTGGTGACACTGCAATCGGGCGGCCCGTGGCGTTCAGCGTATGGAGAGCCGAGAATAAGTTGGCCGCAGCCTCGGTAAGGTCGCCGTTTTCCGACAGGTTCAGATCGCAATCGACCGGGCCAAAGCCCAGCAACACTTCATCCCCTTGCCGGTTCTCTGCATTCAGACGCACCGGCGCGTCCGGGGCGTAGTGCGACTGCAACTGGCCCGGCGCAGTCAGCAGATCTCCGGCCTGATGGATGTGCAGTTCTGTACCCAGCACGGATTCGACCTGTTCCAGCGCCACGCCGCCCGGGCGCAGCAGAGAGGGGTCTCCGGCCAATCCAACAATGGTGGACTCCAGCCCGACACCGCACGGGCTGTCATCCAGAATGGCCGCAATGCGCCCGTCCAGCCCGGCACGTACGTGATCGGCGGTTGTGGGGCTGATCTGACCCGAAGGATTGGCAGACGGGGCCGCGACCGGCCCGTCGAACGCCGCCAGCAACGTCCGCGCGGTGCCATGGGCGGGCACCCTCACTGCCAGCGTGTCCAGTCCTGCCGTGACCAGCGGGGAAATCCCGTGCCCGTCGCGCAGGGGCAGCACCATCGTCAGCGGGCCGGGCCAGAAAGCAGCAGCCAGAGCTTCGGCCCGATCGGACCATTCAACAAACCGCTGTGCTGCCTCGACCGAGGCCACATGCGCGATCAGTGGGTTGAAGCTGGGCCTCCCCTTGGCCGCATAGATGCTGGCCACTGCCTCACCATTGCGGGCATCGCCGCCCAGCCCATAGACGGTCTCGGTCGCAAAAGCGACCAGCAGTCCCTGCCGCAGCAAGTCCGCCGCCTGTGCGATTCCGCCGGGATCAGCGGATAAATCCAATGTGCCGTTAGGGATCATATCTGGTGACGCCGCGTTTTGATTGCTTGTACCATTTGGGTGGCTAGGTAATCGAATTGATCAAGGATGCATAAAGGTGGGCATTGCAATTTCCAACCCCACCCGCGAAAAACCATACAGTTAGCCCCGAGGGAACTCATGCCATACCGCGCGCCCATCTCCGACTATGAACTGTTGTTCCGCCACGTGGTCGGATTCGACCAGATAGCCGCGACTGAAAAGTTTTCGGAAGCCAGCGAGGATGTCGTCGGCGCGATCCTGACTGAGGCTGGCAAGATGTGCGAAGAGGTGATGGCCCCGCTTCAGCGCCCCGGTGATCTGGAACCGGCACGGCTGGAAAACGGTGTGCTGCGGACCTCGCCCGGCTATGTCGAAGGCTGGAAAGCGATTGCCGAAGGTGGTTGGATCGGGATGAGCGGTGATCCCGAATACGGCGGTATGGGACTGCCGATGGCCCTGACCACGGCGGTGAACGAGATGATGTCGGCCGCCTGCCTGTCGCTGCAACTGGCGCCGCTGATGACTCAGGGCCAGATTGAGGCGTTGGAGCATCACGCCAGCGACGAGCTAAAGACGCTGTACCTTCCCAAGATGATGTCGGGCGAATGGGCCGGCACCATGAACCTGACCGAGGCGCAGGCCGGATCGGATGTGGGGGCGTTGTCCTCGAAGGCCGAGGCCAATGGTGATGGTACCTATTCTGTGACGGGGCAGAAGATTTTCATTTCGTGGGGCGATAACGACTTTACCGAGAATGTCTGTCATCTGGTGCTGGCGCGTTTGCCCGACGGGGTGCCGGGGACCAAGGGGATTTCACTGTTTTTGGTGCCCAAGTATCTGCCCGACGACAACGGCAATCCCGGCGTGGCCAACGATCTGAAGGTCGTGTCGGTCGAACACAAGATGGGCCTGCACGGCTCACCGACCTGCGTAATGCAGTATGACGGTGCCAAAGGCTGGCTTGTGGGCAAGGAACATGGCGGTATGGCCGCGATGTTCACCATGATGAACAACGCTCGACTGGGTGTCGGCGGTCAGGGCGTTGGCGCTGCCGAAGGCGCCTATCAGCACGCACTGGCCTATGCGTTGGAGCGTAAGCAAGGCAAGACGCCCTCGGGCACTATCATTGACCACGCCGATGTACGCCGGATGCTGATGAGCATGCGCGCGGATACCTTTGCCGCGCGGGCGATCATGCTGGCCAACGCGGCCGCGATCGACATGGGCAACGCCACCGGTGATGCCGAATGGAGCGCACGGGCCGCGTTGCTGACCCCGATCTGCAAAGCCTTCGGCACCGAGACCGGGATGCGTGTGTCCGAGACTGGCGTTCAGGTCCACGGTGGCATGGGCTTTATCGAAGAAACCGGTGCGGCGCAGTTCTACCGCGATGTCCGGGTGACAGCGATTTACGAGGGTACCAATGGCATTCAGGCCATGGACCTTGTCGCGCGTAAGATGATGGACGGGGGCGAGGCGGCCTCGCGCTTGCTGGACGAGATCGAGGATCACGCCGAAGAGGCCCGCGCCACCATGCCCGATCTGGCTGGTCCCGTCTGGGAGGCCTCCGAAAGCATGCGCGAAACCACCGAATGGATCGTGGCGCAGTCCGACATGAACACCCGCTTTGCTGGTGCCGTGCCTTACCTGCACGCTTTTGCCCGCGTATTGGGCGCGCATTACCACCTTAAGGCCGCACTGGCAGACCCCAATGGTCCGCGTTTCAAACTGGCGCGGTATTACATCAACGCGCTGCTGCCGGAATATGCCGGTCTGCTGGTGCAGGCACAGAACGGGGCTGAGGATATTTATGCTCTCAGCGCCGAGGAACTGGCGGTCTAATGGACGGAGAAACTCCTTTGGCGATCCGATACCCCTGGCCCGAACCCCCGGTAGCGGGTGAGGCCGTCGAGGTCGCCGAGGGTGTGCTGTGGATGCGTCTGCCGCTGCCGATGGCGCTGGATCACGTCAACATCTATGCGTTGGATGAGGGCGATGGCTGGACGGTGATTGATACTGGTGTGTCGTCGAACAAAACCCGCCGCGTCTGGGAAACGCTTATGGCCGGACCACTCGGCGGCAAACCGGTGACCCGCGTGGTGGTCACGCATCACCACCCCGATCACGTCGGCAATGCCGGATGGTTCCAATCCGAGCATGGTGCCGAACTGATCACAACTCGCACCGCGTGGCTGTTTGCGCGGATGTTACAGCTGGACGTGCAGGAAACCTGTCCGCAGGAAACGCTGGACTATTACCGCAGTGCCGGGATGGACGCCGACTTTCTGGCCAAACGCATGACTGAACGCCCCTTCAATTTCTGCGACACAGTCTATCCGATGCCGCTGGGCTATACCCGCATCAAACAGGGCAGCGTGATCCGCATGGGCGGGCGTGACTGGGACGTGCATATGGGCAATGGCCACGCGCCCGAACACGCCACGTTCTGGAGCCGCGATGACAATCTGGTGATCACCGGTGACCAGATCCTCAGCTCGATCAGCCCCAATCTGGGGGTTTATGTCACCGAACCGATGGCCGACCCGGTGGCCGAATGGCTGGAGGCTTGCGAGCGGCTTCATGGCTTGGCGCATCCCGACCATCTGGCACTGGGTGGGCACAAGCTGCCCTTTACCGGCCTGCCGCTGCGGATGCGGCAGTTGATCGACAATCACCACGGCGCGCTGGATCGCCTGCAGGGCTATCTGGATACGCCGAAAACCGCCGCCGAGTGTTTCACTCCGCTGTTCAAACGTCAGATTGGCGAGGGCGAATATGGGCTTGCGCTGGTTGAGGCGGTTGCACATCTGAACCACCTTTACCACACTGGAACCGTGACCCGGACACGGCGCGCGGACGGGGCGTGGGAGTTTCAACGCAAAGGGTAAAGCCATGCAGGACCAGATCGAAACATCGGCCGAGGCGGCAGAAGCGGCGGCATTGCCCCGGTGTTACGAGTTCCACGCGAACCCCAACGCCGAGTCCGCTGCCAAGAATCTGCCCGAACCGCTGCAAAAAAACGTTCAGACCAAAAGCCCGGCGCAATGGGCCTATGAGCGGTTGATCCTTTATATCCAGAATTTCGAAAAGACGCTGACCGGCGATCAGGAGGTCGCCATGGGCTTTACCGGCGGCGATGCCGGGGTCATGCGGATCGAAGGCATGGGCTATTTTGATCCCGATATCATCACCTTCTACGGCTCTGACGCGACCGGGGGGCGAACCCAGCTGGTGCAGCATGTCAGTCAGTTGAACGTGATGCTGCGCGCCTTGCCCAAATCGGTCGAGGACAAGCCCGCCAACCGCATCGGCTTTCGGCTGGCAAAGGATCTGGAAGAAAGCTGACCGCCTGACTTGCAATTCACGTCTGCGCAGCCTTGAATGAGTGCACCATTCAAGGGAGTGCCGCGTGTCCGATTTCTCAGCCGTTACAAGCGCCTACAAAGGCGCGTGGGCGCGTCGTCGCGTCTTTGTGCCGATCTATATCGCAGTACGCCTGTTGCTGGTTGCCCTGATTGCGCCGGGCGTGGCGATTACCGTCAATCTGGCTGTGTCGTTGTCGAACCAGACCGCGCTGACGGATCAGGCTATCGCCGCCTTTATCCTGTCACCGGTGGGTTTTCTCGCGGCAATAGCCGTGCTCAGCTTGTTCCTGCTGGCAGAGGTGTTTGTGTTCTCGGTCATGGCCGGATCTCTGCGGATGGGCGAATCCAACCCGTGGCGCGCGGGCAGTTCTGCAATTGGGCTGATCGTCTCGCGTCTGCCTTCTCTGTTCGGCTTTGCAGTGCGCTTTGTCCTGCGTGTTCTGGTGCTTATTGTGCCCTTTGCGGCCGTCGCGGCTCTGATCGCATGGTGGACATTGACCGAGTACGACATCAACTACTACCTAACCTTCCACCCGCCGTCTTTCTGGATTGCGGTAGGGTTGATCGGCGCTGTTGTTCTGGTCATGGCCTGGGTGTTGATCCGTCGCTTGTCGGCCTGGGCACTGGGCCTGCATCTGGTTCTGTTCGAAGGGGTTCACCCCGCCCATGCCTTCAACATCAGCGCCACCCGGATGGAGGGCAAACGCGGGCGTCTCAAGATCGAATTGGCGATCTGGCTGATCCTGCGCGTCATCATAGCGGGCCTGATCGCCTGGGTGGCAGGGCTGCTTTTTGCCCTTGTGCCGTTGCAAGGCGCCAGTCACCTGCGGTTGGCGCTGATTTACAGTCTGTTGGTGGCAGGTGTCTGGTCTTTGGCTGGCCTCGTGCTGGCCGCAACGGCGCTGGGCGCGCTGGCGGTGCTGCTGGACGGGTTCTTCGAGATCAGGACCGAGGAACCGCCGCATCCTGAGCCCGGCAGTCTGCGTGTTCCGCTGTTCGCCGCTTTAGGTGCTGCGGCAGTAGCCGTTCTGATCGGGCTGTGGTTTGGGCAGCACTTGCTGGAACGCGTACAGGCTCCGGACCGGGCAGAGGTGATCGGCCACCGGGGTGCTGCGGCACTTCGGCCTGAAAACACCATGGCCTCGGTGCTGAAGGCGATCGAAGACGGGGCCGACTGGGTTGAAATCGATGTGCAGGAATCGGCGGATGACGTGGTCATCGTCGCCCATGACAGCGATTTTATGAAACTTGCTGGGGTGAACCTTAAGGTCTGGGATGCAACGATGGAGGACATCGCTCAGATCGATATCGGTAGTTGGTTCGGCCCCGAATATGGCGACGAACGCACGCCTACTCTGCGCGAGGTACTGGAGGCTGCAAAGGGTAAGTCCAAGGTCATCATCGAGCTGAAGTATTATGGCCATGACGTCGATCTGGAGAACCGTGTGGCGGCGATTGTCGAAGAGCTGGAGATGCAGGATGACATCGCCACTATGTCGCTGAAATACCCGGCGGTGCAAAAGATGAAGAAATTGCGCCCCGACTGGCGCGCCGGGGTTCTTGCCGCCACTGCCGTTGGTGATCTGACAGGGCTTGAGGGCGATTTCATCGCCGTCAACGCGGCGATGGCGACGCCGGGGCTGGTGCGCTCGGTCCATGATGCGGGCAAGGATATCTACGTCTGGACGGTTAACGACCCGCTTCAGATGTCAGCCATGGCCTCAATGGGGGTGGACGGGCTGATCACCGACCGCCCCGCGATGGCCAATGAAGTCCTTCGGGTGCGCGCCGAAATGGGCCCGGCCGAGCGGTTGCTGCTGTGGTTGGCGACCACCTTCGGCATGTCCGTCGATTCTGAGGCGATGCGCGATGAAAGCCCGTAATCTGAGCGTGGCCCTTCTGTTGACGGCTGTCCCCGCAGCGGCGCAAGATTTCATGCGCAATATCGAACTGCCTGCCCACCGCGCCTTGTTTGCACAGCGCGGGGACGCAGAGCCCATCCCATTCGAAACCGACGGGTGTTCCGGCGGGTTGTCGGCCAGTTGGCGTTTTGTGGCTGAAACCTTTCCCAAGTTCCGCGCACTTTATGAGGAACACCCCCCATGGGAATACTGTTGCGTGACCCATGACCGCGCCTATCACAATGCGGGCGGGGCCGCGCAGGCCGAGGACAGCTATGACGCACGCCTTTCAGCTGATGATACGCTGCGGACCTGTGTCAAACAGCACGGAGAGGACAATGCCGACACCTATGCCGAACGGTATGACATGACGCCCGACCAGATTCGCACGGCGCACTCTGTGACCGCTGAAGCGATGCACGCAGCGGTGCGGTTAGGCGGCGGGCCCTGTTCCGGCCTGCCCTGGCGCTGGGGGTTCGGGTTTCCGGGCTGTTCAGTATTCCTGCCTGCGCCCGAATGACGTGGTGACAGGCCTCGGATTTTCGATTATCCAACATCTTAAACACGCGAACTGGGAATCTCTGACCAATGGCTGAATACAAGCACGGCGAAATGGACATCACCGTCCAAGAAAAAACCTTCCACGGCTTCATCAAGGCCACCACATGGTGCGTGGTTGCCATCGTCTTCCTTTGCCTTTTCCTGGCGGTTTTCGCCGCTTAATCCTACTTTTTAATCCAAAGCGGGGCTCACCGTGATCAGGATTTTGCTTGCCTGCCTGTTGGCAGTGACCATCGCAGGCTGCACCGGCTCGCAGCGTCCACAGGCAGATCAGTCGGAAGTCGTGGCTCGATCTTACCGTGATCCCGGACCCTCGACGCTGACGTTGTACACTATGATCAACACCCGGACTGGTTCGGGTGCGCATACCTCGTTGATGATCAGCGGCAGTGAGCGGGTGATCTTTGACCCGGCGGGTTCGTTCCGGGCAGATGTCGTTCCGATCAAGGATGACGTGCTGTATGGCATCACTCCGAATGTGGAACGCGCCTATCGCAGCAGCCATGCGCGGGAAACGCACTTTGCCCGCATCCAAAAGATTGAGGTGTCGCCTCAGCAGGCCGAGGTTGCCCTGCAACTGGCCAAGCAGATAGGGCCGGTGTCCAGTGCGTACTGCGCCAACTCTACCTCTCGGCTGTTGCAGCAGGTTCCGGGGTTCGAACAGATCGGCACCACGTTCTATCCGGTCAAACTGTCCGAGCAATTCGGCGAGATACCGGGGGTTGTTACCACGGAATACCGTGAAAACGACGACGCCGATTTGCAAAAGGGTTTGGCGGCGAACAACGCCGTTCTGAACCAGCAGGAAGCGGCCTTACCCCAGTAAATACAGCAGCCCGTAGAGTGTTCCGGCACCAGAGAATATAGCCGCCAGCACGTTTTTTGTTAGAAGCCCAACCGCCAGAGCAACTGCGGCGGCAGCCATGCGCGGCGCGTCTGGCTGCCCTCCGGTCGCGGTTGGCCAGACCACCAGTGGCGCGATCAGCGCTGGCAGGATGGCCACGGCGGTATAGCGCAAGTGGCGTAGCAGCCAGGGCGGCATCGGGCGGTCTCCGACCATACCGATGAAGACAAAGCGCAGGGCATAGCTGCCGATGGCCAGACCGATAATGATCGTCCAGATCGTAACAGGATCGGGATGGGTCATGCGTTGGCCTTTCTGCGCTGGGCGATCAGTTCCGCCTGTGCGCCTGCAATCATTCCGGCACATCCGGCGATCAAAAGGCCCAGGTTGTACGGAATACCCACCGTCAGCAACGAAACGACAATGGCAACCAGTGCGGCCACCACATGGGGCAGGGTCCGCATCATCGGGCCAATCATCGCCAGAAAGGTGATCGGCAGGGCGAAGTCCAGCGCCCAGCTTTCAGGAATACGCGTTCCCAGAACCGCGCCCAGATAGGTGGCCAGAATCCAAAGCGGTGTAATCGGAGTGACCGAGCCCACGAAATAGGCCATGCGCTGGGGCACGGTCATCTTCGGCTCTTTCTCGAATTGCACGATCGAGCAGGCATAGGACTGATCGACCGTCAGATAGGCTGCGAAGGCTCTCTGCCATAACGGGGCGGCCCCCAGAAACGGCGTCAGCGAGGCAGAATACATCGCCATCCGCAGGTTCACCGCCAGAGCCGAGATCAGAATGATGGCTGTGGGCGTCTGGTCCTGCAGCAGTTGCAGTGCCGCGAACTGCGCAGCCCCCGCGAAAACAGTCGAGGTGAGCGTCATGGTCTGCACGATGTTCAACCCGGCCTCGGTGGCGAAAACGCCGAACAAGGTGCCAAACGGGATTGCGACAAAGATGAACGGAGACCCGTCGCGAAAACCCGTCCAATAGTATGACTTGGATGTGGTGTCTGCCATGGCTAAATCCTATGGTGTTGACCGCAGCACTAACGGTCTTGGGAAAGGGTTGCAATTGGCCACGGAATTGGATGTCTCGGACTACATCATCGCCCCCGACCCCGGCGCGGCCCGCCTGACCCGTGCAGTTGAAGGCGTGGACCAGAATGGCGAGGTCAGCCAGATTTCGGTGGTTGAGGAGCGCCCGCTGACAATTTTCCTCAACTCGCAGGAAATCGTGACGGCGATGACGATCGGCGATTACCCGAAATACCTGGCGCTGGGGTTCCTGCGCAATCAGGGCATGTTGCTGGATGATGATGAGATCACCCGTGTCGATTACGACGACGATCTGGAAACTGTCATCGTCCGCACGGCGCGGGAAACCTCATACGAGGACAAGCTCAAGAAAAAGACCCGCACCAGTGGCTGCGCGGTCGGCACGGTGTTCGGCGACATGATGGAGGGGCTCGAGGACGTGCGCCTGCCGCAGGTGCAGGTACGCACCTCATGGCTCTATGATCTTGCCGCCAAGATCAATCGTACCCCGTCTCTGTATCTGGAAGCCGGGGCGATTCACGGCACCGTCCTGTGCTGCGAAAACCGCCCGCTGGTCTATATGGAGGACGTGGGCCGCCACAACGCGGTCGACAAGATCGCGGGCTGGATGCTGTCCGAGGGTGAGGCAGCAGAGGACAAGATCCTCTACACCACCGGCCGTCTGACATCCGAGATGGTGATCAAGACGGCGATGATGGGCATCCCGGTACTGGCGTCCCGCTCGGGTTTCACGGCCTGGGGCGTCGAGATCGCGCGCGAGGTCGGCCTGACCCTGATCGGCCGCATGCGAGGGCAACGGTTCGTGTGCCTGTCCGGTGAGGACCGCCTGCTGCGCGACGTGGACCCGGCAACTGTGGCGGTTGAGGACAAGAAGCACAGAAGAAAAAGTTCCAAAGCCTGATCTTCGCCGTTGCGGGGTCGATCTCAAAAAGGTCTGCGAATTCTGATGGATGTATTCTAGTGTAGAACGCATAGACGTTAAGTTTGAGACAACAGTCGCCTGAGAGTGGGATGGAGCTGATTAACCTCATTGCGCCGGTCTTTGCGGTGATCCTTACCGGATACGTGTTCTCGTGGACGAAACTCCTGAGCGAAGACACATCCAACGCGCTTGTCCAATTTGCGGTCTATGTCCTGATCCCCGCAATAATGTTTTACCTGATTGGACAAGAGAAGTTTGAAAACCTTCTGAACTATGGCTTTTACCTCTCTTACGGCGTAACACTGTTGCTTCTATTTGCCGTTCTGTTCGTTTGCCTGAAAACCGTGCTGAAGTTTCAGGTCGGCTCGGCAACAGTAGCGGCCTTCGCGGCCGTCGCGTCAAATACAGCACTGGTTGCTTTGCCTGTCCTCCACGCGATTTTCGGCTCTAAGGGGGCGTTGCCTGCGGTGCTCGCCAATCTCGTCGTCGCTATTCTGCTCTTGGTGATGACCACCGTTCTCGAAAGCTCGGCAGGACAAAAAGCAAATTCCAGGACTCCGATTTATAGAATCCTCCTGAACGTCCTCAAAAATCCGATTATCGCGGCAACCCTGTTGGGTGTTGCCTATTCCTTTACCGGTATTGGGTTTTCAGATGCAGTTTCGGACTATCTTGAACTGCTCAGCCAAGCACTGGCTGCCGTAGCGCTGTTTGCGATTGGGTTTACGACCAGCGTACGAACAATTGTTCAGACTGGGCCGATGATACTGTCGTTGACACTCGTGAAATTGATGATTGCGCCCGGACTAGTGTTACTCGCGGCCCATATCATCGGGCTTGATCCTCTTTGGACAATTGCCGCGACTATTTCTTCTGCCGTTCCCACTGCCAAGAACGTATTTCTTCTGGCCAAGCACTACGATCAGGAACCTCAACTTGCGGCTCATATCGTGTCGGCGACGTCTTTCCTGTCCGTCGGCACGTTGATCATGTGGCTGTTTGTCCTGCACCATCTGTACCCAACCGCATTTCAATTGAATTGAGTTCGATCTAAAAAGTTGCGAATGACTGATCACCCAGTTGCAGGATATCAGGTTTGGCTATGTGTAACCCCTTCGGTGTGATCCTTGCAGGCGGTCTCGCCACTCGTATGGGCGGGGGCGACAAGGGCCTGTTGCAGATCGGCGGGCAGAGCCTGCTGTCCCATGTCATCGACCGGCTGACACCGCAGGTCGATGGCCTTGCGCTAAACGCCAATGGTGACCCCAAGCGGTTCGCTGATCTGAACCTGCCCATTCTGCCTGACACGATCGAAGGGTTTGCTGGCCCTCTGGCCGGGGTGCTGGCGGGGCTCGACTGGGCGGCAGAGCAGGGGGCGGACTGTATCGTTACCGCCGCCGCCGACACGCCGTTTTTCCCGCGCGATCTGGTGGCGCGCCTGACGCAGGCCGCTGAGGGGCAGGCGCATCCGCTTGTGCTGGCGACCACGCCGCGCACCGGGGATGAAATGCTGAAATCCGGCGGCGGAAAACGCATCAACCGGCACCCGACCTTTGGCCTCTGGCCCGTAGCGCTGCGCGACGATCTGCGCGATGCGCTGAACGATGGGCTGCGCAAGGTTGTGCGGTGGACCGACAAACATGACGGGCGCGAGGCCCTGTTTCCGGTCGAGCCGTTTGATCCCTTCTTCAACGTCAACACGCCTGACGATCTGGCGCGGGCGCAAAAGCTGTTGGAGCAGGCATGAGGGTCTACGGCGTCACCGGCTGGAAAAACGCGGGCAAAACCGGGCTGATGGAGCGGTTGGTGGCCGAGATCACCGGGCGCGGTTTCACCGTTTCGACGGTCAAACACGCCCATCACAGCGTTGATGTCGATCAGCCGGGGACCGACAGTTATCGCCATCGCATTGCGGGCGCGTCCGAGGTGCTGCTGGCCTCGGGTCAGCGTGTCGCACTCATGCAGGAACTGCGCGGTGCGCCCGAGCCGTCTCTGGCTGATCTGTTGGCGCGCCTGTCGCCGGTTGATCTGGTGTTGATCGAGGGATTCAAGCGCGAAGCCCATCCCAAGGTCGAAGCGTTTCGGGCCGAAGCCGAAAACTTATTGATGGCGCCCGAGAATACAACCATCCGCGCCGTGGCCAGCGATACGCAGCTGTCCGTGGATTGCCCTGTCTTCGATCTGGATGACACCGCTGCCATTGCGGATTTCATCCTGCAGGAGGTCGGACTATGACCAAGCCAAACATCGCTCCACCGCCCCTGCGCAACGATTGTTTTGCACTGCCCGCCGGGGTGAACTGGACGCCGGTGGATGACGCGCTGGCTTTGCTGCGCCAGCGGTTGACGGTGGTAAAGGGTGCCGAAACCCTGCGGTTGGAACAGACGACGGGGCGCATTCTGGCCGAGGACGTGATCGCCAAACGCTCCAACCCGCCGCTGCCGAATACGGCGGTGGATGGCTATGGGTTTGCCGGTGCTGCGCCCGAGGGTCCGCAGGTGATGCCCCTACATCCGGGGCGGGCGGCAGCCGGCATTCCTTTCGACGGCACTGTACCCGACGGCCATGCGCTGCGCGTGCTAACCGGTGCAGCCCTGCCTGCGGGCGTGGATACGGTCATTCTTGAGGAAGACGTCACCGTTCAGGATGATCACATCGCCTTTCACGGCCCCCTTAAACAAGGCGCCAACACACGCCGCGCCGGTGAAGACGTGGCCGAGGGCGATCCGGTTCTTCCCGCCGGACGCAGGTTGACACCCGCCGATCTGGCCTTGTTGTCCGCGACGGGCCTTGCCGAAGTGCCTGTTCGCCAGACGCTGCGCGTGGCCGTTTTGTCCACCGGGGACGAATTGGTTGAACCCGGAGAGCCCGCCGGTCCGGGCCAGATCTTCGACGCCAACCGCCCGATGCTGCTGTCGCTGATCGCCCGTATGGGGTTTCAGCGGGTGGATATGGGGCGTGTTGAAGACGACCGGGACGCCCTGCGCGCCCGCCTGAACCGGGCGGCAGAACAGGCGGATGTGATCCTGACCAGCGGCGGCGCGTCAGCAGGGGACGAAGATCACGTCTCGGCCCTGTTGCGGCAGGCGGGCGCAATGCAGGAATGGCGGATTGCGCTGAAACCCGGGCGGCCCTTGGCGTTGGGAATGTGGGACGGAGCGCCGGTCTTTGGCCTGCCGGGCAACCCGGTGGCGGCCATGGTCTGCACGCTGATCTTTGCCCGCCCAGCCTTGGGTCTGATGGCGGGTGAGGGCTGGCAGGACCCGCAAGGCTTTGATCTGCCCGCCACGTTCGAGAAACGCAAGAAACCGGGCCGCCGCGAATACCTGCGCGCCCGCGTCCGCGATGGCCGGGCCGAGGTGTTCGCATCGGAAGGGTCGGGCCGGATCAGCGGGCTCAGCTGGGCCGAGGGGCTGGTCGAGATCGAGGATGGTGCGCGCCATATCAAACCGGGCGATATGGTCCGGTTTATTCCCTACGGCAGCTTTGGGTTGTGACCGTCAGGATCGAACAGGGGTTTTCCGAGGCGGAACGGCCAAAGGCCGCAGCCCTGTTCTGGCAGGCTTTTGCGGCCAAGCTGCACAAGGTTATGGGGCCTGACAAAAAGGGTTTGGCCTTCATTCAACACGCCATAAACCCCAAATTTGCCTTGGTCGCACGTGATAGTTCAAACCAGATGCTGGGGCTGGCGGGTTTCAAGACAAAGGACGGCGGGTTGGTCGAGGGCAGCCTGTCCGATATGGCGAAGGTCTATGGCTGGTTTGGTGGCACATGGCGCGGTCTGGTGCTGAGCGTTCTCGAGCGGGATCTGCAGCCTGGCGTGTTCCAGATGGACGGTATCTTTGTCGCGGCAGAGGCACGCGGGCAGGGTGTCGGAACCGCGCTGCTTTCCGCGATCAAGGATGAGGCCCGAAAATCGGGTATGTCAGAGGTGCAGTTGGACGTGATTGATACAAACCCACGCGCACAGGCCCTGTACGAACGCGAGGGTTTCAAAGTCCTCAGCAAGGAAGAGACCGGACCGTTTCAGTATCTGTTCGGATTCAGCAGCGCCACCCGCATGAGCTGGGCTGTTACCGGGCCTTAATCAAAGGTCCCGGCCACGCGGCCCAGCAGCATGAAGGCTCGCGCCGTGCGGGTTTCGCCGAGGGCGGTCAGGTCGGCATCGCTGGCCTCGGGCTCGAAGGCCACGATCATGTGGTCGAAACGGCGCAGGAAATGATGCGCTGCATCGCGAAAGATCGGGTCCTGTTTCATCCGTGCCGCCGTCAGAGCCAGCGAGGACCGGTCGCGGATGCCGCCCAATGCCGCCACCGAACGCCCCCGCGCGCCTTGCGCGAACTGCCGCCAAACCTCTGGCCGGGCCATGTCGGGGCGTAGGTCATCCATATAGATGCCTTCCTGACTGAGCAGGGTCAGCACATCCTGCGAGGCTTGTACCAACTGCGCGGTCTTGCGGTCCTTGAGTGCCACACGCAGGGCATTGAACCCTTCGGTGTCGTCTTGCGTTTCGGGGAAATTCAACGCGCGGATGAAGATATCAGTGCTAAGCGGCGGTGCAATGTCTTCGGCCTGTGTGCCCAACTCCAGCGTTGTCTGATCGCCGGTGCCGTTTGGTGCCGCCGTGCGTGCAGGTTCTGTGCGTTTGGTCGAAAAAGTCGCCAGCGCGCTTTCGGTCTTTTTGGCGGCTTCGGCGATTTCATCCAGCTTTTTGCTGACAGTCGGTTCGTACGTGCTGGCCGCGCGCTGTTGCTGAATGACATAGGCCTGCCGGATCGCGTCGATCGCGGTCTGCAGACGTTCGCTTTCCTCGCGCATCACCCGGCTGGCGCGCATCGCAGTCGCGGCAACCCATAACATTGCCACCGGCATGAACACCGCCAGCAGAGTCACTACGAATCCACTGCCCTGCACCTTGCCGGGCAGCACCAGAAACACCACGGACACCACCAGCCAGATCACGCTGAGGACGATGGCCGCAATTTCGATCTCGGTCACTGCCGGACGCGAGGGCTTGTCGTAGATGCCCAGCGAGGTCGGTCGCTCGGGTTCCTGCTCAGGCGTGGGCTCGGACATGGGGACGCTCCGGTCAGGCGTACTCGATACTCAGCACTTCGTAAGATCGCACGCCACCGGGGGTGCGCACTTCGACACTGTCGCCTTCGTCCTTACCGATCAGGGCGCGGGCGATGGGCGATTTAATGTTTAGCAGGCCGTTTTCGATGTTGGCTTCATACTCACCCACGATCTTCCAGGTCTTTTCTTCGTCGGTGTCCTCATCGACCAGAGTGACCTTTGCGCCGAACTTAATCGCGCCCGACAGCTTGGCAGGGTCGATCACATCGGCCAGCGACAGGATGCCTTCCAGCTCTTTGATGCGGCCTTCAATGAAGCCCTGTTTTTCGCGCGCCGAATGGTATTCGGCGTTTTCCTTCAGGTCGCCGAGTTCGCGCGCTGTGGCGATGGCCTCGATGATCGCCGGGCGCTCAACGGATTTCAGGTTTTTCAGCTCTGCCTCGAGCGCGGCATTGCCCGCAGGCGTCATGGGAATCTTTTCCATACTCTTGTCGTCCACGCATAAATTGATGCGCCCCGCCGCATGGAACCAGCGTCGGGGCGATTTGATGGGTTAGCAAATACCTGACCTAAATGAGGCGTGAATTGCAAGAGGTCATGGCCCCACAACGGGCGGATTACGGCCTAAGCATAGCTAATCACCTCGAATTCGATGCCATTGTCATCGTCGAAGTAGAACCGTTTGCCCGGTTCGTAATCGGCATGGGATTTCGGGGTGAAACCTGCGTCGATCACTTTCTGCTCGGTGGCGTCGATGTCTTCGACCAGCACGCCCACATGGTTCAGGCCTCCAACGATGTCATAGCTGCTTTCGCCTGAGGGTTTTGGATCGCTGGGTGCATAAAGCGCCAGGTAGGTATGTGTGCTGCCCACGTGTACCGTGTACCCGCCCGCAATGGCCGGGCCTTCCCAGCGGGTTTTCCAGCCAAACACCTTGTGCATCCACGCGGCCGAGGCCTGCGGGTCGCGGACGGTGAAGTTGGTGTGTTCAAGCGTCGCCATCATGGGATCTCCTTTGTGAATTTAGGCTTGTCCCGACTCACCGTAATTTCTAAACCTAACTTTAGGTCAAGAAATTCTTTTGAGGTCAAAATGGCGGTTTCCGAAGGGCTGGCGATTGGTGCCTTGGCGCAGCGTACCGGGTTGGCGGTTTCGGCCATCCGGTATTACGAGGCGCAGGGACTGATCGCGCCCTGGCGCAATGCAGGCGGGCAGCGGCGCTATCAGCGTGCCGATATCCGGCGGCTGAGCTTTGTCATGATCGCCCAGCAATTCGGCCTGACCCTGCCCGAGATTCGCGAGGTGCTGTCGGGCCTGCCCGGAAATCGCACGCCGACACCGAAGGATTGGCAAAAGATCAGCGTCGGTCTGCGGTCTCATCTGGATCAGCGAATCGATACCCTGATGCGGCTGCGCGACAATCTGGACGGCTGCATTGGGTGCGGTTGCCTGAGCCTGCCGAAATGCGCCCTTTACAACCCCGACGACCGCGCCAAATCCCATGGTAGCGGTCCCAGATACCTGATGGGGGACGCCCCAGAGGCATAACTGCCGCATTGCAGCAATGTTACGCCGTGTTTTGATTGACCAAGGTCTTTCAGACCATGTAATCAGCCGTGAAACAATATTGCGCAGACCACGCAGTGAAAGCGCCAATTCGGAAAAGTTAGCTAAGGAGCCCGCGATGGCCGAGATTGAACGCGAAGCGATGGAATACGATGTGGTGATCGTGGGTGCAGGCCCCGCGGGCCTGTCGGCGGCCATCCGTCTGAAACAGCTGGATGCCGACCTGAATGTTGTCGTTCTTGAAAAGGGTTCCGAAGTGGGCGCACATATCCTGTCGGGTGCGGTTCTGGACCCCTGTGGTCTGGACGCGCTGATCCCGGATTGGAAGGAAAAAGGCGCGCCGCTGAACGTGCCGGTGCACGAAGACAACTTCTACATGCTGGGTGAGGCGGGCAAGATCCGTATCCCCAACTTCCCGATGCCGCCGCTGATGAACAACCACGGCAATTACATCGTCTCGATGGGCAATGTCTGCCGTTGGATGGCCGAACAAGCCGAAGAGCTGGGCGTTGAAATCTTCCCGGGCATGGCGTGCTCGGAACTGGTTTATGGCGAAAACGGCGAAGTCAAAGGCGTGGTTGCCGGTGTCTTCGGTCTGGAACCCGATGGGTCCTACGGTCCGGGCACTGAGCCGGGGATGGAACTGCACGGCAAATACGTCTTCCTGTCGGAAGGTGTCCGTGGCTCGTTGTCTAAGGAAGTCATCGCGAAATACGACCTGTCTGCCGGCAAAGAGCCGCAGAAATACGGCGTCGGCATGAAAGAGATCTGGGAGATCGACCCGGCCAAACACAAGGAAGGCTCGGTTACGCACACCATGGGTTGGCCACTGGGCAGCAACGCAGGCGGCGGGTCGTTCATCTATCACCTGGAAAACAATCAGGTCTATGTCGGCTTCGTGGTTCACCTGAACTACAAAAACCCGCACCTGTATCCGTACATGGAGTTCCAGCGCTTTAAGCATCACCCGATGGTGGCTGAACTGCTGAAAGGCGGCAAGCGCGTGGCCTACGGCGCCCGTGCGATCACCGAGGGCGGCTATCAGTCGATGCCGAAATTGGTGGCTCCGGGTGTGGCGCTGCTGGGCTGTTCGGCCGGTATGGTCAACGTGCCGCGCATCAAGGGCAACCACAACGCAATGCTGTCCGGTAAGGCCGCAGCCGAGGCTGCGTTCGACGCGATCAAAGCCGACCGTTCGGGTGATGAGTTGACCGCCTATGAGGTTGACGTGCGTGAGGGCCCGATCGGCGCAGACCTGAAAAAAGTGCGTAACGTCAAACCAATCTGGTCGAAATGGGGTCTGACCGCATCGCTGATGCTGGGTGGTCTGGACATGTGGACCAACACGCTGGGCTTCTCGTTGTTTGGCACGGTTGGTCACGGTAAGAACGACGCGCAGTCGACCGAAGAGGCAAGCAAGCACAAGCCCATCGACTATCCCAAGCCCGATGGCACGCTGTCCTTCGACCGTCTGACCAACGTTTCGTTTGCGATGACCAACCATGAGGAAAGCCAGCCCTGCCATCTTAAACTGACCGACCCCGAGATTCCCGTGAAGGTCAATCTGCCCAAGTTTGACGAACCGGCGCAGCGCTATTGCCCGGCGGGTGTGTACGAGATGGTCGAGGATGAAGAAGGTCCGCGATTCGTGATCAACTTCCAGAACTGCGTCCACTGCAAAACCTGTGATATCAAGGACCCCAGCCAGAACATCACCTGGACCACGCCGCAGGGCGGGGATGGCCCGAACTATCCAAACATGTAAGCGAAAAAACGGGCACTGGCAGGGTCGTGAAGGCTCTGCCATTGCCTCTTGCCAACCAAAGCCCTAGCTTGATGCGCAGACAAGAATAGCAAGGCAGGATTTTGGTGGCTTCTCTGGTTCGTCGCGCAGCGCTGGCTGTGCTGTTCACCTCATCTTTTGTACTTCCGGTTCATGCGGATAACGGGTCCGGTGCTTATCTGGCCGGTCGTCAGGCGATCTACGCGAACGACTATACCGCAGCCGAGAAGTACTTTGCTCAGGCCCTGAAGGCCGATCCCGAAAATGCAGGATTGCTAGAGAGCGTTGTTGTCGCCCGCTTGTCCTTGGGCGACGTGCAGCGCACATTGCCGGTAGCACAGGCTATCGCGGATATGGGGCTGCCCAGCCAAGCGGCCCGGATGGTAATCACCGCCAATCTGGGGGCCGAGGGCAAGCTGGACGACCTGTTGGCGCTGGATCACGAAACACAGGGCGTGGGGCCTCTGGTCGACGGGCTGATGATGGGCTGGGCCTATATCGGTCAAGGTGCCATGACTCGTGCCATGGAGCAATTTGACGAGGTTTCCACGCAAGACGGGTTGCGGGACTTTGCGCTGTACCACAAGGCGCTGGCGCTTGCCTCGGTAGGCGATTTCGAAGGGGCCGAAGAGGTATTCAAGGCGCATGAAGGCGCGGTCGCCCGCTTTTCGCGTCGCGCAGCCTTAGCCCGGGCCGAAGTCCTTTCGCAACTGGATCGCCATGAAGAGGCGTTGCAGTTTCTGGCAGAGGTCTTTGCCGCCGGTAGCGATCCGTCCATCGAAGGCTATGTCGAGCGTCTGAGCGCCAATGAAACATTGCCGTTCACGCATGCGCAATCGGCTCAGGACGGTATGGCCGAAGTTTTCTTTTCCGTCGGTGCCGCACTCAGTAACGAGGCGGCGCAGAACTACGTCCTGCTTTATGCCCGTATTGCCACGTTCCTGCGCCCCGATCATGTGGACGCGATTCTGCTGAGCGCCGAGTTGCTGGATGATCTGGAGCAATATGATCTGGCGGTGGCCGCCTATCGCGAAGTGCCGACCAACAGCAGCGATTACCACGCTGCTGAACTGGGCCGGGCAGAGGTGCTCAGCCGCTGGGGCAAGAAAGATGCTGCAGCCGAAGTGCTGCAAACGCTCGCCAGCCAAAGCCCGAACCTGCCCAGCGTACATGTGGCGCTGGCCGATCTGCAGCGTCAGCAAGAGGACTACGCTGCGGCTGTTGGTTCTTATGACAGGGCCATTGACCTAACCGAGGGCAGCGCGGGCGGCAACTGGTTCCTGCACTATGCCCGCGGCATCTCGCATGAACGGCTGAAGAATTGGGATCAGGCCGAGGCCGATTTCCGCCGCGCATTGGAATTGAACCCGGATCAGCCGCAGGTGCTCAACTATCTGGGCTATTCGCTGGTCGAACGGCGCGAGAAACTGGACGAAGCGCTGGACATGATCGAACGCGCCGTCGCGGCGCGGCCCGACAGTGGCTATATCGTCGACAGTCTGGGCTGGGTTCTGTTCCGTCTGGGCCGATATGATGAAGCGGTCGATCATATGGAACGCGCAGTCGAACTGATGCCGGTCGATCCGGTAGTAAACGACCATCTGGGTGACGTTTACTGGGCTGTGGGCCGTGGGCGCGAAGCTGAATTCCAGTGGAGCCGCGCCCTGTCCTTCATCGATCCTACAGACACGGATGGCGAGGCTGACCCCGAACGCATCCGCCGCAAGCTGGAAATCGGGCTGGATGCGGTTCTGGCCGAAGAAGGGGCCGAACCGTTGAAGGTCGCCAATGGCAATTAAGGCCTTCGCGCCCGCCAAGATCAACCTGACTTTGCATGTGACCGGCCAGCGGCCGGACGGCTACCATCTGTTGGATTCTCTGGTGGTGTTCGCCGATGTTGGCGACACGCTGGAGTTCACTCCCGGTCCTGCATTGTCGATGGCGGTTACTGGTGAACACGCCGCAGGCGTGCCCACGGACAATCGCAATCTGGTCTGGAAGGCCGCCGAGGCTGTGGGCTGGACCGGACACATCGACCTGAACAAGGTGCTGCCGCATGGTGGCGGAATCGGTGGCGGGTCCTCGGACGCTGCGGCGACTTTGCGGATGGTTGCTGATCAGGGAGAGGCCGTCTCGTCGGATGCCGCGCTGTCTCTGGGTGCGGATGTTCCGGTGTGCATGTTGGCGTCCGGCGCGCGGATGCGGGGTATCGGCGAACAGTTGGACCCGATCACCTTGCCCCCCTTGCCCGCGCTACTGGTCAATCCCGGCGTCGAAGTGCCCACAGGCACGGTGTTCTCGGCTTTGGCCAGCCGTGACAACCCGCCCATGCCGGGCGTAATACCAGCCTTCAACACGCCCGAGGATTGTGCCGCGTGGTTGCAGGATCAGCGCAATGATCTTGAGCTGCCCACCACAGGGCTGGCCTCGGATGTGGCCCGTGTGCTTGAGGAACTGGCAGACACCAAAAACGCCCTTCTGGCCCGGATGTCGGGGTCAGGCTCGACCTGTTTCGCGTTGTATCCAACGATGAAAGACGCGCATTTCGCGGCGTATGAGATCGGCGCGGCCCATCCCGATTGGTGGTGCCGCGCGACGCAGCTTAGTTAAGGCGCGAGACCACGTAATCGGCCAGATCGCGCAGCAGGCTGCGGATCTCGTGATCGGGCAGGGCGTCCAGCGAGCCCTTGGCCTTGACGGCCCATCCGAACGCATCCGCGCGGGTGGCGTCCAGAGTGCCGTATTTGCCCATCAGGCTCAGCGCGTGGTCCAGATCGCCGTCCTCCTGACGGCCCCGTCCAATCGTACGTTCCCAAAAGGCGTGTTCTTCTGGGGTTGCCTGCGCCACGGCTTTGATCACTGGCAGAGTCAGCTTGCGCTCGCGGAAATCGTCGCCGACATTCTTGCCAGTGGCTTTGCTATCGCCCTGATAATCAAGAAGATCATCGGCGATCTGGAAGGCGATACCCAGCGCATCACCATAGTCGTAAAGCGCCTTAACCTGCTCTTCGGAGGCTCCGGCGATCACGCCTCCCACCTCGGTTGCGGCGGAAAACAGCGCGGCGGTCTTGCCGCGCACGACCTGCAGGTAAATCGCCTCATCCGTGCCCAGATCAGTGGCGGCCGTCATCTGCAGCACTTCGCCTTCGGCAATGGTGGCCGAGGCGTTGGCCAGAATGTCCAGAACCCGCAGCGATCCGGTCTCAACCATCAACTGGAAACTACGGGAGAACAGATAATCGCCGACCAGAACACTGGATTTGTTGTCCCACAACAGGTTTGCCGTGGGCCGCCCGCGCCGCTGGGCGCTTTCGTCCACCACGTCGTCATGCAGAAGGGTGGCGGTGTGGATAAATTCGACCGTTGCGGCCAGACGCACATGGTGGTCGCCCGGGTAACCGAACAGACGGGCTGCGGCCAGCGTCAGCATTGGACGCAGACGCTTGCCGCCGGCCTCAACCAGATGCGCGGTGACCTCGGGAATGCGCGGCGCGTGCTCAGAGGCCATGCGCGTGCGGATCAGCTCATTGACCGCGTCCATTTCACCGGCCAGAATTTCCGCCAGTCGCTCATGCGGTTTTGTGATCGTGTCGATATCCATCACACTCCTGATACAAGGCTCGACTTTCGGTCTACCTTGCCCTTACATCCTTCTCATGAAAGAACTTTTGCGCAGCACCGATCCAACGATCCTGGCCTTTGCTTCGGCCCTTCTTGAGGGAGAGGATATAGACTGCTTTCAGATGGACGTAAATATGAGCATCCTCGAAGGTGGTATCGGAATCTTCCCCCGCCGTCTGATGGTGCGGACCGACGACCTGACCCGGGCGGAACGCGTGATGCGCGACAATGATATCCCGCTGGGTCGATGAACCTGTTCCCCGATAGTGACCTGACTTGTAACGACTTTTTGAACGGACGGGTGCGCCTGTGGCAACCGCGTTCGGGCTATCGGGCGGGGGTGGACCCGGTGCTGCTGGCGGCGTCGGTCCCAGCGGCCAGTGGTCACACCGTGCTGGAACTGGGATGCGGGGCCGGTGCAGCGATCCTGTGCCTGTTGGCCCGAGTGCCGGGGCTGCAGGGGGTGGGTGCGGAACTGCAACCTGCCTATGCCGAACTGGCGCGTCGAAACGCAGCGGAAAACGAGGCGTCACTTGAGGTGATTGAAGCCGACCTGAATGCTCTGCCTGCCGACCTGAAGCAGCGGCAATTCGACCACGTGATTGCCAATCCGCCCTACTATCGGGCCGGGGCACATAGCCCGGCAACGGATAAAGGGCGCAGCGTGGCTTTGGGAGAAGAGACGCCTCTGGTAGATTGGTTCGACGTTGCTGCCAAACGCCTCGCGCCACGTGGCTATCTGCACATGATCCAAAAGGCCGACCGTTTGCCCGATATGCTGGCGGGCTGCGCCGGGCGTCTGGGCTCGGTCGAGGTGCTGCCGCTCGCCGCGCGCGCCGGTAGGGCTACTGAGTTGGTGATTTTACGAGCCAGAAAGGGTGGTCGGGCGGCATTTCGGCTGCACTTGCCACTGATTTTACACGCAGGTGATCGCCACGAAAAAGATGGCGAAAGCTATACGACTCAGGTCTCGGCCGTACTGCGCGACGGGGCCGCGATCTGCGGCAAATTCAACCAATAGGCAGTAACCAGCCGAATTTGTCGGATTTGTGACAGAATCTGTGCGTCTGCAGCGTGACAGGGTGGAAACGATGTGGTCAACTTCTTACGTGAAACTCAGACACCAACAGAGGAGTATCGCCATGAGCGTGAGCGCACACCTGACCGAACTGAAGAAAAAGCACGAATCTCTCGGTCTAGAAGTTGAACAAGCCCAACGCTCGCCTGGCATCGACGATCTCCATATTGCTCAGCTAAAAAAGCAGAAGCTTAGGCTTAAGGAAGAGATCGAGCGATTGTCGAACTAGCGTCTCATACTGGCCCGCGCAGCAATGGCCGCGCCGCCAGTGATTAAAACAGCCGCGATCGCCAGACCCCAGGATGGGGCGGCGATCCCGGCCACAACCAAAGCCAGAGTAGACAACAAGGGTGCCGCATAGGACGCCGTGCCCAGCATCTGAATGTCGCCCTGCTTGACCCCGATATCCCAGACATAAAACGCCAACCCGACCGGCCCCAACCCAAGTGCTGCGACCGAGGCCCAGCCGATGGCATTGTGGGGCCACACGGTGTCTTCGACCGCCAGATGCAGCAGGCCCGAGGCAATCGCTGCGGCAATGCAGAACACGGCGACTGAACTGGTCGGTGTATCCCCTAACCGGCGCGACAGGACTGAGTAACCCGACCATGTCAGGGCGCAGAGCAGCGCCAGCCCATAGCCCGGCAGGTGATCTGCCTGAAACCCCATGCTGCCGCCCCCGGCAATGATCACCGCCGCGCCGAAAAAGCCAAGGCAGGCGCCGATCGGGTGCTCGATGCGCAGGGTCTCTCCCGGCAGCAGTCCGGAAAACAGCACAATCAGCAGCGGCCAGAGATAGGCGATTAACCCGGCCTCGGCTGCCGGGGCCATGCGCAGGGCCGAGAAATACAGCGCGTGATAGCCAAATAACCCTGCGGTGCCAAACAGGTATGTCGTCCAGGGCACGGCGCGCAACTGGCGCAGCCCACCATTGGCCCCGGTCCAGATCAGGCCCAGCGTGCCTCCAATCGAAAAGCAGATGGTGTTCAGCAGCAAGGGCGGGGTTGGGGACGAGCCGACGGTAAACAAGGCCAGTAGGGACCACAGCAAAACGGCGATGAATCCGATGGCAGTTGCGCGTGTTCTGGTCATGGGGCAGGGATGTTTTCAACCGGGATGATCTGGAATTCGTCCGAGATATGCGCGGTTTTCTCGATCTCGGCAACGAACCAATCGCGAAAGGCTGCGATCTGGGGACGGTTTTCGGCGCCGGGCAGGCACAGAAAGCGGAACCGCCCCCGGGTTTCGATGGCGACCTTGAAGGGGGCGACCAATCGCGCTTCGGTCATGTCTTTCAGGATCATTGCGCGGCGGCCCAGCACCACCCCAACACCCGCAACGGCGGCATCAATCGCGTGATCGGCATTCGAGAACCGTGCGCCATGCTCGGGCGCGAAATCGATCCCCACAGCCCGGAACCAAGTGGGCCAGTCGCACCGCGGTCTTAGAAACGCAATCGAGTCGTCATGAATCAGAGGGGCGTCCTTCAGGCGTTCGACAGTCGGAAATTGTTCGGCCAGTTCCGGGGTCATCACCGGAGTTAGCCACTCTTTGCGGACGGGGACAGAATACAACTCTTCATCCGGGCCATAGCCAAAGCGGATAGCCACATCCACATCATCGCGTTCCAGATCCACGATCCGCAGGGTGGCTGAAAACTTAAGGTCAATCTCTGGGTGCGACCGGGCAAAATCATAAAGCCGCGGCGCCAGCCACTTGGCCGTCAGTGCAGGGCCCGCGGTCACCGTTAGGCTGGTGTCGTTGCCCTGCCGCCGGGTCGCCTGCCATGCTGCCTGCAGCGTCGCAAACCCCTCCGCCGCGCCGGGGGCGAGGGCACGTCCGGCCTCGGTCAGTTCCACCGCGCGGTTCAGGCGGTGAAACAGGGGGCGGCCCAGATGTTCCTCTAGCGATTTGATCTGAAAGGACAGCGCTGCGGGGGTAACGTGTAATTCGTCAGCTGCTTTGGCAAAGGACATGTGTCGTGCGGCGGCGTCAAAGGCACGCAGGGCGGTCAGAGAGGGAAGGGATGTGCTCATTGTATCAAGAAATTCTTAACTGAAACCCGTAGAAACCTCGTTTGTCAGCTTTGAATTTAGGGCGCATATATAGATCAAGTCAAACAGAGTTGAACTGAAAGGAAGACTGCCATGATTGAGGTCACTACCAACCTGGCCACCGCCCGCGCCTTTCAGCGTGCGCACCTGGAACGGTCCCGTGCAATCAACAATGCCTTGAAATGGCTGTTCGGTTCCCGCTGAGCGCAGCGCGCGCGTTCTTACGGGATGCAAAAGGGCCGGCCCAAAAGGACCGGCCCGATTTCTTGCAGGATCTTCGGATCAGACGAAGAATTGCGCACCGTTGGCCGAAATGGTCGAGCCGTTGATGAACTGAGAATCGTCCGAGGCGAGGAACGCCACGCAGCGGGCAATTTCCTCGGGCTCACCCAGACGACCGGCTGGGATCTGGCCGATGATGGATTCGCGCACTTTTTCCGGAACTGCCATGACCATTTCGGTTGCGATGTAACCGGGGCAGATCGCGTTGGCGGTGATGCCTGCGCGCGCGCCTTCCTGCGCCAGCGACTTCACGATACCCAGATCGCCCGCCTTGGTCGCGGCATAGTTCACCTGCGCAAACTGACCTTTCTGACCGTTGATCGAGCTGATGACGATCACGCGGCCAAATTTGCGCTCGCGCATACCGTTCCAGACGGGGTGCACGGTGTTGAACACGCCGGTCAGGTTGGTGTCGATCACCTGGTGCCACTGTTCCGGGGTCATCTTGTGGAACGGTGCGTCGCGGGTGATGCCGGCATTGGCGACCACGATGTCGATCGGGCCAACCTCGGCTTCGACCTTTTCTAGGCCCGCTTTGGATTCGTCGTAATCGGCCACGTTCCACTTGTAGGTGGCGATGCCGGTTTCCTCGGTGAATTTTGCCGCCGCTTCGTCGTTCCCGGCATAGGTGGCTGCAACATTATACCCTTCGGCCTTAAGCGCCTTGGAAATTGCTGCGCCGATGCCGCGGGAACCGCCGGTAACGAGTGCTGTACGTGCCATTGAGGACTCCTCCAATTTAGTCTGACTTGGTAATTCTGTTACTCTGAGAGAGATTGCTGCGCAATATCGTTTCGTGTTCGATTGTGACTTTCTGTCTGGCGATATTGTCGCATCTAAGGTGTAAAGCTGGATTGTAACAAAAAAGGGCGCCCATAGGACGCCCTTTTATGATTAGTTGTCAACGCACTTAGTCGCGCTCCACGCAGAGGGCGACACCCATGCCGCCGCCGATGCAGAGGGTCGCCAGACCCTTTTTCGCATCACGGCGCTTCATTTCGAACAGCAGCGTGTTCAGAACGCGGCAGCCAGATGCGCCGATCGGGTGACCGATGGCAATCGCACCGCCGTTCACGTTCACGATCGACGGGTCCCAACCCATGTCCTTGTTCACGGCGCAGGCCTGCGCAGCGAAGGCTTCGTTGGCTTCGACCAGATCCAGATCGTCGACGGACCAGCCTGCCTTTTCCAGCGCCTTACGCGACGCGTAGATCGGGCCGACGCCCATGATCGACGGGTCTAGACCGGCAGTCGCATAGGATGCGATACGTGCCAGAGGCTCAATCCCGCGCTTCTCGGCGTTCTCGGCCGACATTAGCAGGGTTGCCGCGGCACCGTCGTTCAGGCCCGAGGCGTTGGCCGCGGTGACCGAACCGTCTTTGGTGAAAGCGGGGCGCAGTTTTGCCATCGCTTCCATTGTGGCGCCGTGGCGGATGTACTCATCCTTATCCATCACGATGTCACCCTTGCGGGTCTTGATGGTGAAGGGCACGATCTCATCCGCAAACTTGCCGGCGTTTTGCGCAGCTTCCGCCTTGTTCTGCGAGGCAACGGCGAATTCGTCCTGCATGTCGCGGCTGATCTGCCACTTCTCGGCCACGTTCTCGGCGGTCTGCCCCATGTGATAGCCGTTGAAGGCGTCCCACAGACCATCGCGGATCATCGTGTCGATATATTTCATGTCGCCCATCTTGTGACCGGCGCGCAGGGCGGCGGCGTGGGGCGAGAGGGTCATGTTTTCCTGACCGCCAGCGGCCACGATCTCGGCATCACCCAGCTGAATGTGTTGCGCACCCAAGGCAACGGCACGCAGGCCCGAACCACAAACCTGGTTGATGCCCCAGGCCGCGCTTTCCTGCGGCAGGCCGGCATTGATATGCGCCTGACGCGCCGGGTTCTGACCCTGAGCGGCCGTCAGCACCTGACCCATGATGGTTTCGCTTACCTCACCCTTTTCGACACCGGCGCGTTCGACGACGGCCTCAAGCACGGCAGTGCCCAGATCATGTGCGGGTGTGTTTGCAAACGAGCCGCCAAAACTGCCGACGCCTGTGCGTGCTGCGGATGCGATTACTACGTTGGTCATATAGACAATCCTTTACCATCAAGGTCCTGTGGGAACCGTAACGGCGCGGATCGCAAAGGCAAAGCCCCTGTGAACCAGAGCGCCTCCTGATCCCCCGCTCCAACTTCACATGGCATAGCGTAATGCTGCAAACGCAGCAACGGTCACCTTGTCTCAGGGTGCCCCTAGGTCAGTTTTTGCTTGGTTAGCTACCCGTTTTCTGTGGTTTTTCACCTTTCCAAGGAGCCGAGACAGTGGGGGCACCGAACAAAAAGCCCTGTAAACAGTCCACGCCATTGGCCACAAGGAATTCGGCTTCTGCCTTGGTTTCGACCGATTCGGCCGTCACCAGAATCTCGAATTCGCGCGCCACGGCGACCAGGGCGCGGACCAGAGCCTGATTGTCGGGATTGTCGCTGATGCCGCGTACGAATTGCCCGTCGATCTTGGCGGCGTCGAACAAAAACTCTCGGAAATGGCGGAAACTGAAGTTGCTGGCGCCAAAATCGTCCAGTGCAAAGGCGACGCCGCGCGGTTGCAGCCGGTCCATGAAATCGATCACCAGTTCCGGCACCGTCATTGCCGAACTTTCCGAGATTTCCAGAATCAGCCGCTCGCCGATACTGGCGTCTTTCTTCAGAAACCGGTCCAGCACCCGTGAATACCGGGCATATCCGATCGAGCGGGCGGACATGTTGATCGACAGCCGGATGTCGGGGTTTCTGGCCAGCGTCCGCAGCCCCATTTCCAGCGCGACGCAATCCAGATCCCGCCCGATGGGAGTGTTTTCCAGTTGCGGCATGAAATCGCGCGCGGGAATGACCCGCCCGGTTTCGTCCAGCACCCGGATGAACCCTTCGTAAAAGGCTACGCCGAACGGGGGATGCGCCTGCATGATGGGCTGAAAGGCCAGCTTGCACTGTTTGTGCTTTACCGCTTCGGTCGCCATTAGGACTGTGGACGTATCGCGGGATGCGACGGCCGCATTCAGCGGGCTTTCCGCACCCTCGGGCATATCCGCCTGTTTTTTGTCCCGCATCGCTTTGCCATTCCCTTTACGTCGCCGCTTGGGGTCTGATTTCAGGGCAAAACTATGAATCTGTGGTTAAGGGTTGTAAATTTGATGCGGTTCAGCGTGTCGTTTCCCAGACGCGGCCCAAAGCTGCTGCTGCGCCAAACACAGCGCCCATGAAGCCCAGTGCCAGCATAATAAATCCCAGCGCAATGATGCTGGGGGCGCCACCCGCCAGTGCCGTCAGCATTGCCATAACCAGCCCGACCAGACCAAGAACGGTTGATGCGGTTGTCAATCTGGACATGTCGGCCTCCGGCTACTCGATACGTATCACATCCGCTGAATATGGAATGTGAAATCGCGCTTTCAAGGACAGGGGGACGTCGGACCGGCGGATTTAAGCCTGTTTTGCCTGCGTATTGGGCGTTTTGGCCTCAAATTGTTCAAATCCGGGCGTTCCGCGATCTTCCGGATGCCGGGCCAGGTGCTTGGCTTTGATTTCTTCCGAGTTCTCACGGCTGCCGTCGTGGCTGTAGCCCGGGGGTGCAAAGCAGTAAGCCAGACGTTCGCGCAAGGTCAGCCCCGGTTGGGTCGCGTCGCGCCAGATGCTGACCCATTCGTGAAAGGCCACGCGCAGCGGGTTGAACGTGCCGATATTGTGGACCAGCCCGTAATCGACCCGGTCATCCTTTTGTTCCGGCACGAAAGTCCCGAACATCTTGTCCCAGATGATGAAGACGCCCGCATAGTTGCAATCCAGATAGCGTGCGTTGCGGCCGTGATGGGCGCGGTGGTGGCTGGGCGTGTTCATCACCGCCTCGAACCAGCGGGGCATCTTGCCGATGGCTTCGGTGTGAATCCAGAACTGGTAGATCAGGTTCAGACCGCCGCAGAACAACACCATTGCCGGGTGAAAGCCCAGCAGGATCAGTGGCGCGCGCACCACCATCATGAAGGTGAAGGTATAGGTCCAGGTCTGCCGTAGCGCGGTGGTTAGGTTGTAATGTTGCGAGCTGTGGTGGTTCACATGGCTGGCCCAGACCCAGCGGATGCGATGGCCAAAGCGATGCACCCAGTAATACCGCAGGTCGTCCAGCACAAAGCACAGGATGATCACCGGGATTGAGGTGCCCAGATTCAGCGGCGTGATCTGCCACAGCCACATGAAGAACGCATAAGCGATGAAGCCCAGCAAAAAGCCCGAGGCGATGTTTCCTGCCCCCATCACCAACGAGGTCACCGCATCGCGCGTCTCATACCGGCCGCCTTTGCCTTTGATGGCGATCCACAGGAACTCGGCCAGAATGGCGGCGATAAAGAAGGGCACGGCCCATTGAACGGCATCGGGGAAGGTTATTTGGTCGGTCATGCGGGGTCCATCAGAAGTTCCCAATGGGGGCGTTCGAATTCGTCAAGGCGGATGATGGCTTTGGGTGTGCCGAAGTCGTGGAACTGGATCTCGAACCCGTCGGGGTGATCCAGCCAGTCGAAATCCAGCAGATGCCGCGCTACGGTATCGGCGCCAAAGGACCACAGCAGCCCGTTGCCGGTCTCGGTGCGGATCAGGGCCGCGTGTTTGTCATGGGCAATGGTGATGTCGATGATCTCGTCGTCAGGCGCATGGCGCAACCACTCCGAGCGCGCGGTCTCGGGCGTCAGTTCACGCATCTTGGACCGCCCGGTCAAATGCAGCATCACCGTTACACCGACAATACCTCCGACAACCAGAACCAGCAGTATTTCAAGCGGCATTCCGTCCTCCCGCCCGCAGAGTGCAGAGCGGTCAGGATGCTGTCAAAGGTTGCGTGGCGTCAGCCAGTTTCGAGCGTTTCGAGGATTTCGTGCTGCACGACACGTTCGACAAAGGGCACCAGACCGTCAGGGCCGGACGCACGATCCTTGAGGTGAATGCAGATATCCGGCCTGCGGGCGGCGATGATGCCCACCAGCTCGCCTCGTATCTTGTCATCCAGACCGGCGCCCATGATGGCGCAGACAATCCGGGGCTCGGCATCTAGCTGCCGCCGGACCTCATCGGGATCATGCGCGCCCAGCCATTGGATCGGCATGTGATCCAACTGCCGCGCCACGTCGCCGATGACGTTGGGCAAGCGGCCAATCAACAGAACGACGGGTTTCATAGTCGCCTCCCTTCCAAAAGGTAATAAACGAAAAACCGGCCCATCGGGGCCGGTTCCAGTCTAGCACAGTTTGCGGGGAATGGCGTATTCCTTAACTTTCAGCACCCACCAGCGTCGAAACGATCGCCTTGGCGCTGTCCGAATTCCATTCTGCGTCGCCGATCAGCCGGGCGATCTCGTTGCCGTCGGGATCAAGGATCACCGTGATCGGCAGGGCGATCACGCCGAATTCCCGCGCCACGGCCGAGCCCTTGTCCTGATGGCGGGGCAGGTTTTCGATGCCGTTCTCTTCGAAGAACTTTTTGATCCCTGCGGGCGAGTTGCGCCCGGTGGCAAGGGTCAGCACCTCGAACTTGTCGCCGCCGAACTCGGCCTGCAGCTCGGCAATCTGGGGCATTTCCTTGCGGCAGGGCGCACACCACGTGGCCCAGAAGTTCAGCAGAACGTATTTGCCTTTGTAATCCTCAAGCGTCGCGGTGCCGCCGTCATCTTCCAGCTGGAATTCGACCAGTTCATGGGGTTTGGGTTCCTTGTGCAGGATCAGCCGTTTCAGCGTGCCGTCGCGCAGCGGGCCCAGAGTTTCCGCATCCGTGGCCAAAGCCGCGTTTGCACCCAGCGCAAGGGCCATATAAAGGGGGATCAGACGAAATAGGCGCATATCAACTCCGGGTTTTCTTACATGACCGATCAATCCTCGAACCAGATGTGGGGCGGCCGCTTTGCCGCCGGTCCAGACGCGATCATGGAGGCGATCAACGCCTCGATCGGGTTCGATCAGCGGATGGCAGCCCAGGACATTGCAGGCTCGCGCGCCCATGCCGCCATGTTGGCCGCCACAGGCGTCATAAGTGATAGTGACGCCGAAGCTATTCGGGAAGGGCTGCTCACCGTTTTGTCAGAAATCCAGGACGGAGAATTTCAGTTCGCGACCGCGCTGGAAGACATCCACATGAATGTCGAGGCACGGCTGAAAGAGGTGATTGGTGAGCCCGCGGGCCGTTTACACACGGGCCGCAGCCGGAATGACCAGGTAGCGACTGATTTCAAACTCTGGGTCCGCGATCAATTGGATGCTGCCGAAACCGGCCTGCTGGCCCTGATCCGTGCGCTTTTGGCGCAGGCTGAGGCGGGCGCCGATTGGGTCATGCCGGGCTTTACCCATCTGCAAACCGCGCAGCCGGTCACATGGGGCCACCATATGATGGCCTATGTCGAGATGTTCGGCCGTGATCTGTCGCGTGTCCGTGATGCGCGCGCTCGGATGAATGAATCTCCGCTGGGGGCCGCTGCGCTGGCCGGAACCTCTTTCCCCATCGACCGTCATATGACGGCTGAGGCACTGGGCTTTGACCGCCCTGCGGCGAATTCGCTGGACGCCGTCAGCGACCGTGATTTCGCGCTAGAGTTCCTGTCGACCGCCTCGATCTGCGCCGTGCACCTGTCGCGTTTTGCCGAGGAATTGGTGATCTGGTCTTCGGCCCAGTTCCGGTTTGTTACGCTGTCCGATCGCTTCTCGACCGGCTCGTCGATCATGCCGCAGAAGAAGAACCCCGACGCGGCCGAGCTGATCCGTGCTAAGGTGGGCCGCATCTTCGGTGCGAACACCGCACTGATGATGGTGATGAAGGGCCTGCCGCTGGCTTATTCCAAGGACATGCAGGAAGATAAGGAACAGGTCTTTGACGCCGCCGACAACTGGATGCTGGCACTGGCGGCGATGGAAGGCATGGTCAAGGACATGACCGCCAACCGGGATAGTCTTGCCGCAGCTGCCGGTTCGGGCTTCTCGACCGCGACCGATCTGGCCGACTGGCTGGTGCGCGTGTTGGGCCTGCCGTTCCGCGATGCACACCATGTCACCGGGTCGCTGGTGGCAATGGCGGAAACCCAAGGTTGCGATCTGCCTGATCTCACGCTTGAGAACATGCAGTCGGTGCATGCAGATATCACTAATGACGTCTATTCTGTCCTTACCGTTGAAAACTCGGTAAACTCGCGCCAGTCCTACGGCGGTACGGCACCCGATCAGGTGCGTGCCCAGATCAAGCGATGGAAGGAGATGGCGTGATGCAAACACTACGTGTGATCCTGTTGATCGCGGCCGGGTTTGCGCTGGCCGCCTGCGGTGCTGATGGGGAACCAATACAGCCAACCGCCAGCTTGGGAGTCGGCGTTGGGTCGAGCGGCACACATGTTGGCGGCGGCGTCGGATTCTGGCGCGGCGGACTGGGCGTTTATCTGGGTGTTTGATCACTTTGCAATCAGCCTGCCGCTTTTTTATGCGGATTTCATAACCTGCCTTGAGCCGTACAATTCATAAGTCGACACCATGAAGTTATTTGGCCTGATCCTTTCCTTAGCTGTTCTTGCGGCTTGCGATCCTTCCTACAAACCCCGCCCTGAGCCTCAGGCGAATTCGGGTGGGTCGGGCATTTCCATATCGGGCTACGGACGGGTCGGCGTGTCGACGACCAAGTAACGGAATTTACCCGACAGTGTGGAATCCATTGATCCGCCGGGCGGTTTTGGTCTAAGCGCGCAGTCATGGATCACTTTCTCTACCGCGACGGCGCGCTTTACGCCGAGGATGTACCAGTTTCCGAGATCGCAGCTACGGTCGGAACCCCTTTCTACGTCTATTCAACGGCGACGCTGTTGCGGCATTTCAGGCTGTTTGATGACGCGCTCGAGGGTACGGATCATCTTGTCTGCTATGCGATGAAGGCCGCCAGCAACCAGGCGATCCTGAAGACGCTGGCGCAGGCGGGCGCGGGGATGGATGTGGTTTCGGGCGGGGAATACCTGCGTGCCAAGACCGCAGGAGTGCCCGGCGACAAGATCGTGTTCTCGGGCGTTGGTAAAACGGCAGATGAAATTCGCACCGCGCTGACCGGCGGCATCCGGCAGTTCAACGTCGAATCCGAGCCCGAGATGGAAGTGATCAACGCCATTGCTCTTGAGCTGGGTGTCGTTGCGCCGATCACTGTACGAGTGAACCCGGATGTGGATGCCAAAACCCACGCCAAGATCGCCACCGGCAAGTCAGAAAACAAGTTCGGCATCCCCATCGCCCGCGCGTCCGAGGTTTATGCCCACGCCGCCACCCTGCCGGGGTTGGAGGTGATCGGCATCGACGTCCATATCGGTTCGCAATTGACCGAGCTTGAGCCGTTCGAACTCGCCTATACCAAGGTCGCCGAGCTGACCGAGCAGCTGCGCGCAGAAGGGCATAACATCCGCCGCCTCGATCTGGGCGGTGGCTTGGGCATTCCCTACACCCGCGCCAACGACGCGCCGCCGCTGCCGGTGGAATATGGCGCACTGATCAAGAAGACGCTGGGCGATCTGAATTGTGAGATCGAGATAGAGCCCGGCCGCCTGATTGCGGGCAATGCCGGCCTGATGGTCAGCAAGGTGATCTATGTGAAATCGGGTGAGGGCCGCGATTTCCTGATCCTCGACGGAGCCATGAACGACCTGATCCGCCCCGCGATGTACGAGGCGCACCACGATATCGTCGCTGTTCAAGAGCCCGAACCGGGCGTCGAACAGCAGCCCTACGATATTGTCGGCCCTGTCTGTGAAACCGGCGATACATTTGCCAAACAGCGCAACATGCCACCGCTTGTGGCTGGTGATCTGGTCGCCTTCCGCAGCGCCGGGGCCTATGGCGCGGTGATGTCGAGCGAATACAACACCCGGCCCCTGATCCCCGAGGTTCTGGTGCATGGGGATCAATTTGCCGTAATTCGTGAACGGCCAACCTTTGACGAAATCATAAACCGCGATACCATACCCGAGTGGCTCTGACGCGATGACCGTGCGGGCCTGCTCAGGAGGCCCGCCTTGACCGCAAGACCGAACCTGCCGATCCCAAGATTTTCCCTGTGGCTGACGCATGCAGGGATGCTGGCCGAGCAGGTTTTACGCGCGTTTTGGCCGTTTTTCTCGGGTTTCATGGCGATTCTGGCCGCTCTGATGCTGGGGTTGCAAGACCATGTTCCTGTAGAACTGGTCTGGATCTTGGGCGCGTTGGCCCTTTTGGGGCTGCTTGCGACGCTGATCTTTGGCGTAAGGCGATTCCATCTGCCGTCACGGGCCGAGGCGTTGATGCGGCTGGATGCCTCACTGTCTGGCCGTCCGATTCAGGCGCTGATGGATGATCAGGCCATCGGCGCGATGGATGCGGATTCGGTTGCCCTTTGGCACGCGCACCAGACCCGTATGGCACAGCGGGCGGCGCAGGCCGATCCGGTCAAGCCTGATCTGCGGCTGGCTGACCGCGACCCCTATGCCCTGCGCTATTCTGCACTGCTGGCTCTGGTGATCGCAGGCCTGTTCGGCTCGTTCTGGCGTATCGGGTCGGTGGCCGAAATGACGCCGGGCGCAGCGGTCGCAGGGCAGGGGCCCAGCTGGGAGGGTTGGGTCGAGCCGCCGCGTTACACCGGCCTGCCGACGCTCTATCTGGCGGATCAATCCGATCCGACGCTTTCTGTCCCTCAGGGCAGCCGCATTACCCTGCGGTTTTATGGCGAGGTCGGCGCCCATAGCCTGACGGAAACAACTACGCCCTTGGGCACTCAGGACGCGACTGAGCCGGAACAGGAATTTGTTGTCGAACGTTCGGGGCAGATGAAGATTGCGGGCCCGTCCGGGCGCGACTGGGCGCTGGACGTGGTTCAGGATGCCGCGCCCAGCATTGGTGTCGCGGATGTGGCCGAGGCCGAGGCGGGCGGTCAGATGAAGCTGCCCTTTGCTGCCAGTGACGACTATGGCGTAGTGTCCGGCACCGCTACGATTGATCTGGACCTTGCTTCGGTAGATCGCCGCTATGGCCTGACCATCGCACCCGAGGCGCGCGAGGTGATCGAGGTGGAACTGCCGATGCCGATCGCTGGCGACCGGGCCGATTTCACCGAGGATCTGATCGAGGATTTCTCGCAACATCCTTGGGCGCATCTGCCGGTGACAATCACACTGACGGCACGGGATGCGGCGGATCAGGAAAGCCAGTCCGAACCCTACATGACCAAGCTGCCCGCACGCAGGTTCTTTGATCCGCTGGCGGCAGCGGTGATCGAACAGCGCCGCGATCTGCTGTGGTCGCGGGACAACGCGCCGCGGGTTGCCCAGTTGCTGCGCGCGGTTTCGCACCTGCCCGAGGGGTTCTTCCGCTCGGATACCGCCTATCTGCGCCTGCGCGTCACTCTGCGTCGGCTTGAGGCACTCACTGAGTACGACCTTAAGCCCAAACAGCAGGAAGAGATCGCGCAAGCCCTGTGGGATCTGGCGGTCATTATCGAAGAGGGCACGCTGGCCGATGCACTTGAACGGATGCGCCGGGCGCAGGAGCGCCTGTCCGAGGCGATGAAGAACGGCGCCTCGGACGAGGAGATTGCTGAGCTGATGCAGGAGTTGCGTGAGGCGACGCAGGATTACATGCGTCAGTTGCAACGCCTGGCGCAGGAAAACGGCGAGTTTGACGAAAACCAGCAGGGCCAGAACGGCGAGACTATGCAGATGACGCAGGACGACCTGCAGCGGATGATGGACCGCATTCAGGAGCTGATGGAACAGGGCCGCATGGCCGAGGCGCAGCAGGCGTTGGAAGAGTTCCAGCAGATGATGGAAAACATGCGCGTCACTCAAGGTCAGGGTCAGGGCCAACAATCCGAAGGCCAGCAGGCCATGGAGGGGTTGGCCGAAACCCTGCGCGAACAGCAGGGACTCAGCGATCAGGCTTTCCGTGATCTGCAGGAACAGTTCAACCCCGGTGCACAAGCAGGGGAAAGCCAGGGCAATGAGGGTCGCAGCGGCGGTCAGGGCCGGGGGCAAAGCCATGAAGGCCAGGGCGGACGCGGTTCGGATCAAGATGGCGGCAGCCAACAGGGTCAGGGATCGCTGGCCGATCGCCAGCAAGCGTTGCGCGACGAATTGGGCCGTCAGCAGCAGAACCTACCCGGTGCCGGTACGCAGGAAGGCGAGGATGCGCGCGAGGCGCTGGGCCGTGCGGGCCGAGCCATGGACGAAGCCGAAGAGGCATTGCGCGGCGATGATCTGGCCGAAGCCATTGATCGCCAGTCTGAAGCAATGGAAGCGCTGCGCGAAGGTATGCGGTCTTTGGGTGAGGCATTGGCCCAGAACCAACAAAACCAGCCCGGTCAGGGGTCGCAGGAAGGCGACATGCAAGCCAATAACCGCGACCCGCTGGGCCGCAGCCCGGGGGCGAACGGAACGATCTCGACAGATGAAAGTCTGTTGCAGGGCGAAGATGTCTATCGCCGCGCCCGTGAATTGCTGGACGAAATCCGCCGTCGTACCGGCGAGACGGACCGGCCTCAGATCGAGTTGGAATACCTCAAGCGGCTGCTGGAGCGGTTCTAGCCTAGCTTCGTAACGGTGTCAGTTCTGCGCCGTACCCGCGGTCTGCGCCTCTAGCCACAACCGGGCCTGATCCACCATCGTCACATAAGGTTCCAGGATTGGGTCTGCCTGTGGGACGGCCTCACTGATCTGCTGTGCGTTGCCATAGATCAATATCAAGACAACCCCGATAATCACGATCAAAGAAAACCCACGCATGAACCCACCTGATTTGCGCGGGGCAGTGTCCTCTGTCGCGGTTACGTCGCTGCGCAGGCTGGAATTGATCGCTTCGACATCCGGCAACGCTTCCTTCTGACCCGCATCTTCTGCGGTTTCTGTTGCCTTCAACTCTTTATCAGCGCGTTCCGGGGCGGGTTCGGGTGGGGTATCCAGCGCCAGATCGGGTTGAGTCTCAAGGCTACTGCTTTCCTGCGCGCGCAGATCAGCCTCTCGGGCGGCTTCTTCCTTAAGGATGCTGGCAACCGCCGGATCGACGCTACCGGTCGCGGCAGGTTCTTCGGGTTCGGGCACAACCTCGGGCTCTGGTGCAGCCGTGGGTTCGGGTTTTGGCGCGGACCTAGGCTTGATGTCTACCTTCACTTCGGTGGTGGGTGCAGCCGCCGGCTCGGCAGGTGTGGGGTCGGGTTCTGCTGCGGCGGGTGAGTCTTCAGCAACTGGTACGGTCGTCGCGGGCGCGGCTTCGTTTGAGTACTTGGGTTGAAACCAGGTGTTCTCGCAGTTTGAACACTGAACGTCGCGGCCTTCTTCCGGGATGACCTCGTCTGGCACCTCATATTGAGCGCTGCAATTCGGACACGTAAGACGCATGCTGCCTCCTGGTCGGGACTTCGACCTGATAATTGTTTTTTGAGCGATGATATTCAGTTAAGACCTGACCGCAAAGGGTGTTTTCCGTTTCGCAGCATAAATGTCACCAATTCGACCCGGTGCAGGCATTGAAACCACAACCGCGCTCGGGCAAGAAGGGCGGCAACTAAAACGGGGGCCCTTGTGATCGAGCTGGAAAATGTCAGCTACACCTATGGTGGTGGTGAATTGCTGAGCAATGTGTCCCTGCAGCTGCAACCGGGATCGTTTCACTTTTTGACCGGCCCATCGGGTGCAGGCAAGACCACACTGCTCAAGCTATGCTACGGTGCGCTACTGCCCACGTCCGGGCAGCTGAGTGCGTTCGACCAGGACGTGGCTCGGCTGGATCGGGACCAGATGGCCTTGTTGCGTCGCCGGATCGGGGTTGTGTATCAGGACTGCCGGTTTCTTGATCACATGACCGTAGTGGAAAACGTGGCCCTGCCGTTGATGGTGTCAGGACAGGCTGAAACTGCGAAGCGAGAAGACCTGAGCGAATTGCTGTCATGGGTGGGGTTGGGCAACCGGCTGGACGCGCATCCGCCAGAATTGTCGGGTGGTGAACGTCAGCGTGCCGCTCTTGCCCGTGCGGTTATCCTATCACCCGATGTGGTTTTGGCCGATGAACCGACTGGTAACGTGGATTGGGAAATGTCCCAGCGCCTTCTGCGCCTTTTGGTCGAGTTGAACAGGATGGGCAAGACCGTTTTGATCGCCACTCATGACCTGAGCTTGATCCGTGCCGCCAAAAGCCAGGTGCAGGCGCGGGTATTGCGGATTTCACAGCGTCAGGTCCAGCTTGCGGGGGCAGATCTATGAGCAAGGGGATGATCCGCAACCTGTTACGACGGGATGCGCGCGCTGATCGGGTCGTACCGCCCACTGGCTATACCGCGCATCTGACCCTGTTCGTGTCCGGCGCGATGGGCTTTCTGGCGGTTTTCGCGCTGGCCCTATCTTTGGCTTCGGGACGGCTGGCTGATCGCTGGGCGACGGAACTGGCGGGGACAGCTACTTTGCGCGTTAACGCTCCTGCCGACCAGTTGGCAGCCCAAACCGAAGCCGCTTTGACTGTTCTGAGCCAAACCCCCGGCGTCGCCTCGGCCCGCGCGTTGACGACCGAGGAGCAGGTCGCGCTGCTGTCCCCGTGGTTCGGCCCTGACCTGCCGCTGGACTCGCTACCCATACCACAGCTGATCGAGATCATCGAAGGCGAGCCCGGGCTGGACGCCACCGGCCTGCGCCTGCGCCTTGGGGCCGAAGTGCCGGGTGCCGTACTGGACGACCACACCCGTTGGCGCGAGCCGCTGGTGGATGCAGCCATGTCGTTGCGTCGGTTGGGTTGGGTTTCGATCCTGCTGATCGGTGGAGCAACCGCGGCCATGATCACACTGGCTGCCAACGCGTCGCTGGCGGCCAACGCTCAGATCATTGAGGTGCTGCGTCTGGTAGGTGCCCGCGACAGCTTTATTGCCAGGGCCTTTGTGCGACGCTTTACCTATCGCGCCTTTTTTGGTGCTGTGGTCGGCGTTTTGCTGGGCATGACGGGCGTGCTGCTGCTGCCTGAAGCCTCAACCGAGGGCGGTTTTCTGACAGGTCTTGGGTTTCAGGGCATAGGTTGGCTATTACCTGTGTTAATCCCTCTGCTTGGCGCAACTGTTGCTTTTTTGGCCACCTGGACCGCCGCCAGTCGTAAATTGAAGGAGCTTTCGTGATGGCCACAGCGTTTCAATGGGTCCGTTCGCTGATTTTCATGATCGTGATCTACGCTTGGATGCTGATCCTGGGCATCGTGTTTGCCCCTTATGCATTGTGCGCCAAAAGTGGCGCGCTGCGGGCCTGCAAGACCTATGCTCGTACCACCATGTGGCTGGCCCGTTGGATGGTGGGAATCCGTACCGAAGTCCGTGGAGCCGTGCCCACGGGTGAGGTTGTGGTTGGGGCCAAGCACCAATCCTTCCTCGATATCATCATAATTTTCGATGCAGTGCCTCACGGCAAGTTCATCATGAAAAGAGAACTGCTCTGGACGCCGATCATCGGCATGTATGCGCGGCGACTTGGCTGTATCCCGGTTGATCGCGGTAAAAAGGGCGCTGCGGTGGCCAAGATGGTCAAGGACGTCTCGAAGGAATTCACCGAACCCGGTCAGCTGGTTATCTACCCGCAGGGCACCCGTGTCGCGCCGGGGGTGCACATTCCCTACAAGGTGGGCACAGCGGTTTTGTATGAAGGGCTTGGGTTCCCCTGCATTCCGGTGGCGACCAATGCCGGCGTCTTCTGGCCGCGCACAGGCGTTCTGCGCAAACCCGGTCTGGCGATTGTCGATTTTCTCGATCCGATCGAACCAGGAGTCGGGCGCAGGGATTTCCTGCGGCGGCTGGAAGACGTGATCGAAACGCGGTCTGATGCATTGATGAAAGAAGTGGGGTTTGACCCGGATGGAGTTCATTGAAGATATCGAAACGCTTGAAGGGCTGTATGGCACGCCCGCAGCGCCCTCGCTGCGCAAGGTCGCATATAGCCTGACACCGCTGTACCGCAAATGGATCATGGCCTCGCGGCTTTGCATTCTGAGTACGGTCGGCCCCGAAGGGACCGATGGCAGCCCGCGCGGTGACGATGGCCCGGTCGTACTAGAGCTTGATCCTAACACGCTGGCCTTGCCGGACTGGCGTGGCAACAACCGGTTGGATTCCCTGCGCAATATCGTGCGTGATCCGCGTGTAGCGCTGATGTTTCTGGTGCCGGGTTCCAACAACGTCGTCCGCGTAAACGGACAGGCGCGACTGACGGCAGATACCGCCCTGCGTGCACGTTTCGAAAAGAACGGAAAACGACCCGCAACCGTTGCCGTCATCGAAATTTCTGAGATTTACACGCAATGCGCCCGCGCGATGATGCGGGCGCGGACGTGGAGCGTGGGCGATGAAAGCGCCGACCTGCCCACTATTGGCGAGATTTTGGCGGAAGTTAGCGAGGGAGATGAAGGTGGCGCGCGCTACGACTCTGAATGGGGTGCACGCGCCGCAAAAACGATGTGGTGAACACGACCACTAGATCGCTGCAGCGCCAATTTTTGCAACTTTGGAGTTCCAGCGCTCAACACTGCCGGGCTTTGGATAGCTGGCACCTGCGAAATAGGTGAAACGGGTTGGCTTGAAACCGACAAAGCCCAGAATCTGGTCGCGGACCTGTCGAATAAGTGCCTGCCGATATATCAGCCGCATGAACCAACCCGGCGTGTCAGAGGTAAGGATGACACGTGCCGTACGTCCGGTCAGCATTGGGGCGGGGAATCCAATCTTGGTCGTGTTCCGTGTGTCGAACGTTCGACCCGGAATTAAAACTCGGTCAATCAAACCTTTAAGCTTTGCCGGAAGTCCGCCCCACCACATCGGTGTTGTCAGTACAAGGTGCTCGCTCCATTCGATATCTTGAAGCACCTGTTCCAGTACGGGTTCCAACGGTTTGAAGTCGTGGTAATTGCCCTGACCGAAGTCGTGATCGAATTGCAAATCGCTCAGGTGAACCATCCGGACATCGTGTCCACGCTCCTGAGCGGCGTCTCTGTAAGTTTGAGCAAAAGTTCGGGACAAGCTGCTTTCTGCAGGGTGTCCGTCAAGGATGAGGATTTTCTTACGCTGCATCGAGATTCTCCAAAAATGACTGCGGTCATTTTATAGAGCTAAAAAGTGACCGAGGTCAATAAAAATTTGACCACGGTCAAAATCTGTGCAATCTGGGCTAATGCAAATGACAGTTCAAAAACGCACGCTAAAGACGCGAGCTCGCCTGATCACAGCCTCTGAAGAAGTTGTAAAAGAATGTGGTTACGAAGCTTTAAGGGTAGAGCAAGTGGTTCAGGCCGCTGGTGTAGCGAAAGGAACTTTCTTCGCGCATTTTCGCGACAAAGATGCGTTGATGGAAATCCTGATGGCTGAAAAGCTGAATGCTTGTTTGGATCAGGCCGAAGCAGGAAGTTCCCCGAAAACAGTGGCAGAGATCATCAATGCGCTGGAACCGGTTCACAGTTTCATGACATCCGAACGATACGTGTTTGACTTGCTGATCAGGTATTCAGGTGCGACGGCCATCTCAGAAATAGGACCGGTCGCCTATTATTTTGAGCGGTATTTTCGCGTTGTGATGTTGTGGCTCGATGATGCGAATGTCCGCAAGGATGTCTCAACGGATCTTTTGGCCGAAGGCGTGCAGGCCTTTGCGATCCAAGCTATGTCACTGAAGTTCTGCGCGCTGCATTCCGCACAGACATTCACAGATAGGCTGGAAGTATATCTGGATGCTTGGTTGACCCCGGCCGCATGATCGCAACCGGGGTCGGGTTCTTTAACTGTGAATCGGACCGTCGCCACAGGCCAGCGCGGCCTCGCGTACCGCTTCGGAATAGGTCGGGTGGGCGTGGCAGGTCAGAGCCAGATCCTCGGCCGAAGCGCCAAACTCCATCGCGACACAGACCTCATGGATCAGGTCACCCGCTGCCGGGCCGATGATGTGGCAGCCCAGAATGCGGTCGGTTTCCTTGTCGGCCAGAATCTTGACGAAACCGTCGGCAGCAAAGTTCGCCTTGGCGCGGCCATTGCCCATGAACATGAACTTGCCGACCTTGTAGGCGCGGCCTGCAGCCTTGAGCGTCTCTTCGGTTTCGCCCACGTTTGCCACTTCGGGCCATGTGTAGATCACGCCAGGGATGACGCCATAGTTGACGTGGCCATGCTTGCCCGCGACTTGCTCGGCGGCGGCCATGCCTTCGTCTTCGGCCTTGTGCGCCAGCATCGGGCCTTCGGTGACGTCACCGATGGCATAGATGCCCGGCACGTTGGTCTGCCAGTCGGCGCCAACTTTGATCTGACCGCGCGGGGTCAGATCAACGCCCAAGGCCTCAAGCCCCAGCCCGTCTGAGAATGGCTTGCGACCGGTGGAAACCAGAACGGTGTCGGCGTCGATCACGTGTTCACTGTCATCTTTGCGCAGCTTGTAGGTGACCTTGGCCTTGGTCTTGGTGGCTTCGGTCTTTTGCACCGCCGCGCCCATGACGAACTTCAGGCCCTGCTTTTTCAGGATACGCTGGAAGGTCTTCTGCACCTCGGGGTCCATGCCCGGAGTGATCACGTCGAGGAATTCGATGACGGTGACCTCGGCCCCCAAACGTTGATAGACCGAGCCCAGCTCCAGACCGATCACACCTGCACCGATGACAACCATCTTTTTCGGAATCTTACCCAGCGACAGGGCACCGGTTGAGGTCACGACGACCTTTTCATCGACCTCAACACCCGGCAACGAGGCAGGCTCGGACCCCGATGCGATGATGATGTTCTTGGCAGAGTGGATTTCATCGCCCACCTTAACCTGACCGGCAGCCGGGATCGAGCCCCAACCCTTGAGCCAGTCGATCTTGTTCTTCTTGAACAGGAACTCGATGCCCTTGGTGTTGCCCTCAATGGTTTCTTCTTTGTAGGCCTGCATCTGCTTCCAGTCGACCGAGGGGCTTTTGCCCTTCAGGCCCATCTTGGCAAAGTTATGCTCGGCCTCATGCAGTTGATGGCTGGCGTGCAACAGTGCCTTGGACGGGATGCAGCCTACGTTCAGGCAGGTGCCGCCTAGGGTTTCACGCCCTTCGACAACAGCGGTTTTCAGGCCCAGCTGGGCGCAGCGGATGGCGCAGACATAGCCGCCGGGGCCGGCGCCGATTACGATGACGTCATAGTTTGCCATTATACTCTCCTAAGTCGACCGGATTGACCGGTTGCTGCATGATCCGGTGTGACCGGATCATGCGGTGCTTTCTTCAAACCGGTTCCAGCAGCTTGATCGTGATATGCGCAATGCCGCCGCGTTCGTGGTGCATCGCCAGCTCTTCGGATCCAAAAAAGGCCCGCGCCTTGTCCAGGTTCGTGACCTCGAACATAGCGATGGCGTGATCTGCCTGATCCGGGTCACGCCAGACATGCAGGTCGCGGATGCCCGCAGCCTTGCGCATCGGCTTGTCCTCGCGGAATACTTTCAGCCAGGCGTCGAAATCGGCCACATCGGCCTGCCACAATACATGCGTTGCCATGATTACAGATCCATCAGCAGGCGGCGCGGATCTTCCAGCGCCTCTTTCACACGAACAAGGAAGGTCACCGCACCCTTGCCGTCAACGATCCGGTGGTCATAGGACAGCGCCAGATACATCATCGGACGGATCACGACCTGACCGTTGATCGCCATCGGGCGGTCCTGGATCTTATGCATTCCCAGAATACCCGACTGCGGGGGGTTCAGGATCGGCGACGACATCAGCGAGCCGTAAACACCACCGTTCGAGATGGTGAAGGTGCCGCCCTGCATTTCGGCCATCGAAAGTTTGCCGTCACGGGCGCGCTTGCCTTTTTCGGCGATGGCTTTCTCGATCGCTGCGAAGGACATGCTGTCGGCATCGCGGATGACCGGAACCACCAGACCAGTGGGCGTACCGGCAGCAACGCCCATGTGGACGAAGTTCTTGTAGACGATGTCGGTGCCGTCGATCTCGGCGTTCACCTCGGGCACTTCTTTCAGCGCATGGCAGCAGGCCTTGGTAAAGAAGGACATAAAGCCCAGACGCACGCCGTGCTTCTTCTCGAACTGCTCTTTGTACTGGTTGCGCAGGGCCATCACCTCGGTCATGTCCACCTCGTTATAGGTGGTCAGCATGGCGGCGGTGTTCTGGCTGTCTTTCAGGCGCTTGGCGATGGTCTGGCGCAGGCGGGTCATCTTGACCCGTTCCTCGCGTGCCGAATCCTCGGCGGCCACAGGCGCGCGCGGTGCAGGCGTAGGGGCCGCAGCAGCAGCCGGAGCCGCAGCGGTTGCCACCGCACGGGCCACGTCCTCTTTCATGATGCGGCCATCGCGACCGGTGCCGGTGACCTGGCCAGCGGACAGACCAGCCTCGGCCATCGCTTTTTCGGCCGACGGCGCATTGGCCACGTCTTTGCCTGCGGTGGCGGCTGCCGGAGCGGCGGCTGCGGCCGGAGCAGCGGCAGGGGCGGCAACGGCGCCTGCACCCGAGATCACCGCCAATTTGGCCGAGGCATTCACCGTGGCCCCTTCCGGAGCTACGATTTCTGCCAGAACGCCAGCGGCCGGGGCAGGAACCTCGACGGACACTTTGTCGGTTTCAAGCTCGCACAGCATTTCATCCTGTGCGACGGCATCGCCTACCTGTTTGAACCAGGTGGATACGGTGGCTTCGGTAACCGACTCGCCCAGGGTGGGCACCATCACATCAACGCTGCCTGCGCCTGCGGCCGGGGCGGCCTCGGATGCGGGGGCAGCAGCTGGCGCGGGGGCCGGGGCTGCACCTTCGCCGGCGGCAATGGTCGCCAGCAGGGCATCAACGCCAACGGTTTCACCTTCTGCGGCCACGATTTCACCCATCACGCCTGCTGCCGGCGCGGGGACTTCGACGGTTACCTTGTCAGTTTCAAGCTCACAGAGCATCTCATCCACGGCCACGGCATCACCGGGTTTCTTGAACCAGGTCGCAACGGTGGCTTCGGTGACGGATTCGCCAAGCGTGGGAACACGAACTTCAATGGTCATCGTTTACTTTCCTTCGATGCTCAGCGCTTCGTTCACGAGCGCTTCTTGTTGGGCTTTGTGTTGGCTGGCCAGACCCGTCGCAGGCGAAGCCGAGGTGGCGCGACCGACATAGCGGGGCCGTGTGTGTTTGGCCTTGATGCGCGTCAGAACCCATTCGATATTGGGTTCGATAAAGGTCCAGGCACCCTGGTTCTTGGGCTCTTCTTGACACCAGATGATCTCGGCACCCTTGAAGCGCTCTAGCTCAGCGATCAGTGAATGCGCCGGGAACGGGTAGTATTGCTCGATCCGCATCAGGTAGACATCGTCGATGCCACGCGCGTCACGCTCTTCCAACAGGTCGTAGTAGACCTTGCCGGAACACATCACGACACGTTTGATCTTGTCGTCCTTGACCAGCTTGGTCTCGGAATTGCCCTGCTGCGCATCATCCCACAACACCCGGTGGAAGCTGGAGCCGGTGGTGAACTCTTCGACCTTGCTGACCGCCAGCTTGTGGCGCAGCAGCGATTTCGGCGTCACCAGGATCAGCGGCTTGCGGAAGGTGCGGTGCAACTGGCGGCGCAGGATGTGGAAGTAGTTCGCAGGCGTCGTGCAGTTCGCCACGATCCAGTTGTCCTGACCGCACATCTGCAGGAATCGTTCCAGACGCGCCGAGCTGTGTTCGGGGCCTTGGCCTTCGAACCCGTGCGGCAGCAGGCAGACCAGACCGGACATCCGCAGCCATTTGCTTTCGCCCGAGCTGATGAACTGGTCGAACATGATCTGCGCGCCGTTGGCGAAGTCACCGAACTGTGCCTCCCAGAGGGTCAGCGCGTTGGGTTCGGCCAGCGAATAGCCGTATTCGAAACCCAGCACCGCGTATTCCGACAGCATCGAGTCGATCACTTCGTATTTCGACTGACCGGCGCGGATGTTGTTCAGCGGATAGTACCGTTCTTCGCTTTCCTGGTGGACAAAGCCCGAGTGACGCTGGCTGAACGTGCCGCGTGTCGCGTCCTGACCGGACAGGCGAACCGGGAAACCTTCAGTCAGCAGCGATCCAAAGGCCAGTGCTTCACCGGTGGCCCAGTCAAAGCCCTTGCCGCTGTCGAACATCTGTTTCTTGTGGTCCAGAAGACGGCCCACGGTCTTGTGCAGGGTAATATCCTCAGGCGCGTGGGTCAGCGCGTTGCCGATCTCGGCCATGGTTTCCGGCGCGATCGCGGTTTCGCCGCGCACGTATTCTTCTTTGTTCTTGTCCAGATGAGACCAACGCCCGTCCAGCCAGTCAGCTTTATTAGGCTTATAGTCTTTGCCGGCCTCAAACTCATCGTTCAGATGCGCCTGGAAGGCGGCCTTCATGTCCTCGATCTCACCCTCGGGGATCAGACCATCCTTGACCAGTCGTTCGGTGTACAACGACAGGGTGGTCTTATGCGTCTTGATCTTCTTGTACATGATCGGGTTGGTGAACATGGGCTCGTCGCCCTCGTTGTGACCAAACCGGCGATAGCAGAAGATGTCGATGACCACGTCCTTGTGGAACTTCTGGCGGAACTCGGTCGCGACCTTGGCGGCGTGCACCACGGCCTCGGGGTCGTCGCCGTTGACGTGGAAGATCGGGGCCTCAACCATCAGCGCGATATCGGTGGGATATGGGCTTGAGCGAGAGAAGTGCGGCGCGGTGGTAAAGCCGATCTGGTTGTTGACGACGATATGCATGGTACCACCGGTCTTGTGACCGCGCAGGCCCGACAGGCCAAAGCCTTCGGCCACAACACCCTGACCGGCAAAGGCCGCGTCACCGTGCAACAAAATGCCCATCACGGCCGTGCGGTCAGTGTCTTTCAACTGATCCTGCTTGGCGCGGACCTTGCCCAGCACCACAGGGTTCACCGCCTCAAGGTGCGAGGGGTTCGCGGTCAGCGACAGGTGTACGCTGTTGCCATCGAATTCCCGGTCGCTGGACGCGCCAAGGTGGTATTTCACGTCGCCCGAGCCATCCACATCCTCGGGCTTGAAGCTGCCGCCCTGAAATTCGTTGAAGATCGCGCGATAGGGTTTGCTCATCACGTTGGCGAGGATGTTCAAACGACCGCGGTGCGGCATCCCGATGACGATGTCCTTGATCCCCAAGGCACCGCCGCGCTTGATGATCTGCTCCATCGCGGGGATCAGAGCTTCACCGCCGTCCAGACCAAACCGCTTGGTGCCCATGTATTTGACGTGCAGGAATTTCTCGAAACCCTCGGCCTCGACCATCTTGTTCAGGATCGCCTTGCGGCCTTCCTTGGTGAACGCGATTTCCTTGCCATAGCCTTCGATCCGTTCCTTCAGCCACGCGGCCTGTTCGGGATCAGAGATGTGCATGTATTGCAGCGCGAAAGTACCGCAATAGGTCCGTTTCACGATCTCGACGATCTGACGCATCGAGGCCATCTGCAGGCCGAGAACATTGTCGATAAAGATCGGCCGGTCCATGTCGGCTTCGGTAAAGCCATAGGTCTTTGGGTCCAGCTCGGGGTGTGTGCTGGCGGCGCGCATACCCAGCGGGTCCAGATTGGCGGCCAGATGGCCCCGGATACGATAGGCCCGGATCAGCATCAGCGCCCGCAAACTGTCCAGCACCGCGCGTTTGATCTGGTCGTCGCTGACCTGAACACCCTTGTCCGCCGCCTTGTCCTTGATCTTCTTGCCTGCGGCCTTTGCGTCGATCTCAGCCCATTCTCCAGTCAGCGCACCGGTCAGATCATCCGCTGGCATTGGAGGCCAGTCGGTGCGCGCCCAGGACGGCCCTTCGGCCTCTTTTTGAACGTCCGGCGTGGCGTCACCCATGGCCTTGAAGAACTCGGCCCAGGCGGCATCGACCGCCCCGGGGTTCTTGGTGTACTGGGCATAAAGCTGCTCCAGATACTCGGCATTGTGCCCCTGCATAAAGCTTGAGGCGTGGAACGCGGAATTGGGCGTATGTTCGGTCATTGGGCTACCTCATATGGGTTGGGACCGTATTGGTTGGTGCCTGGTTGAGACGGGCGGGTCAGCCACCACAGAACCAGGAGGGGCGACACAAACAGGATCAGCAGTGTCGGAAGGACGACCAGCAAAGTGGCGCGGGTGAACAGGATATCCAGATTGCCGCCATGCTGGAAACTGGAGGCAAGGCCGATGCCAAAGACCAGAACGGCCCCGGCCCCGAGGATCAGCAGGATCGGCAGCAAGGCATATAGCCCGCTGCGCCCGGTATCATGCATCCGCCGCCACGCGACAGCCAGATGCGGAAAGAACACGATCAGGCTGACGATGCTTTGCACCGGCTGCGAGGACGTTGCGGTGACAGATTTCACCTCATCGCTCTGGCTGACCGAGACCTGCGTGAAGAACTGCCAGTCGATGATCCCGGCGATAATGCTCCAGATCACGATGAACAGGAAAAAGAACCAATATTCGGGTCGCGAGGCACGGCCCGAAAAGGTGAAGAACTTGGAGAAACAGGTTCGGATGGCGTCCGAGAAGGTCATGCGGTTAACTCCGAAGCGTTTGGCCCGTATTCGTTGGTTCCGGGTTCAGAAGGAGTTCTGCCCCACAATACGATTACTACAAATGCCAAGAGCGAAAGCACGAGTTGTGGTACACCTAGTAAGAAAGCAAAAATCAACGCGATGTTCACTGATATCTGCCCTAACAGACCCACGAAAAAGGACAGCATAGGGCCAAAGAAAAACGCTAGAAAAAGCGCGAGCCAAGCATACCAGCCCGGGAACCCAATATCGTGCACTCGGCGCGTGAGCATTGCAGCAAAAGGTATGAAGACCAAGAGCGACACAACAAGGCTTCCAATTCGGGGGCCGTAATTGGTGACATTGGAAATCTCGTGCGTCTGTTCACCGGTCAGCAAATCTGTAGTGGTGGTAAATCTTTGATAAGTCGTCGGACTAAGAACGGATAGATCGAATATCAGTGCAGCTAACAGCAACAACAGTATCGGAGTGACATACATCCAGTATTCCGAGCGGGAGGCCCGCCCGGAAAATGACAGAAGTGTTTTGACACCAAACTGCATAGCTCTGTGCCGATTCCTATCAGCCGATCGCTTCCAGCACAGCCTCACCCAGCTGGGCGGGGCTTTCGGCCACGACGATACCGGCCGAGCGCATTGCTTCGATCTTGTCTTCGGCACCGCCTTTGCCACCGGCGACGATGGCGCCTGCGTGGCCCATGCGGCGGCCCGGAGGGGCTGTGCGGCCTGCGATGAAACCGGCAGTGGGTTTCTTGCGGCCTTTCTTGGCCTCATCCGCCAGGAACTGTGCGGCTTCTTCCTCGGCCGAGCCGCCAATCTCACCGATCATGATGATCGACTCGGTTTCGTCATCGGCCAGGAACCATTCCAGCACGTCGATATGCTCGGTGCCTTTGATCGGGTCACCGCCGATGCCCACACAGGTGGACTGGCCCAGACCCACATCGGTGGTCTGCTTGACGGCTTCATAGGTCAGAGTGCCCGAACGCGACACAACGCCGACCGAGCCACGCTTGTGGATGTGGCCGGGCATGATGCCGATTTTGCAGGCGTCGGGTGTGATTACACCGGGGCAGTTCGGGCCAACAAGGCGCGATTTGCTGCCTTCCAGTGCGCGCTTCACCTTCATCATGTCCAGAACCGGGATGCCTTCGGTGATGCAGACGATCACTTCCATCTCGGCATCAATCGCTTCGAGGATCGAGTCAGCCGCAAAGGGCGGCGGAACATAGATCACCGAGGCGTTGGCTTCGGTCACGTGCTTGGCTTCGTGGACCGAGTTGAACACAGGCAGGCCCAGATGCTCCATCCCGCCTTTGCCGGGGGTCACGCCGCCGACCATCTTGGTGCCATAAGCGATGGCCTGTTCAGAGTGGAATGTGCCCTGCGAGCCGGTAAAGCCCTGACAGATCACTTTGGTATTTTCGTCGATGAGGACTGCCATTTGGCGTTCTCCTTTGTTAGGCGGGCCTCAGCCTGCCAGAATTCTTCGGAAAGGCGGGCCAAAAGCCCGCCCCACGGAATTGGGATTAGCCTTTGACGGCCTTCACGATCTTTTCGGCGCCGTCTTTCAGGTTGTCCGCCGCGATCACGTCCAGGCCAGAGGTGTTGATGATCTCTTTGCCTTTCTCGACGTTCGTGCCTTCCAGACGCACGACCAGCGGAACCTTCAGGCCAACCTCTTTCACCGCGGCGACAACGCCCTCGGCGATGACGTCACAGCGCATGATACCGCCGAAGATGTTGACCAGAATGCCTTTGACGTTTTCGTCCGAGGTGATGATCTTGAACGCCTCAGTTACTTTCTCTTTGGTCGCACCGCCGCCCACGTCGAGGAAGTTGGCAGGCTCGGCACCATACAGCTTGATGATGTCCATGGTCGCCATCGCCAGACCGGCGCCGTTGACCATACAACCGATCTCACCATCCAGCGCGATGTAGTTCAGGTCGTACTTGGAGGCTTCCAGTTCCTTGGGGTCTTCCTCGGTCTCGTCGCGCAGTTCGGCGATGTCGGGGTGGCGGTAGATCGCGTTTCCGTCAAAGCCCAGCTTGGCGTCCAACACCTTGAGGTCGCCGCCTTCGGCCACGATCAGCGGGTTGATTTCCAGCATCTCCATGTCCTTCTCAACGAAGGCTTGGTACAGATGACCCATCAGCTTGACGCACTGTTTAACCTGCGCGCCTTCCAGACCCAGCGAGAAGGCGATGCGGCGACCGTGATAGGGCTGATACCCGGTGACCGGATCAACCGAGAAGGACAGGATTTTCTCGGGCGTGGATTCGGCCACTTCTTCGATGTCCATGCCGCCTTCAGTCGAACACACGAACGAGATGCGGCTGGTCTGGCGGTCCACTAGCAGGGCCAGGTACAATTCGCGCTCGATGCCGGAACCGGCCTCGATGTAGATGCGGTTGACCTGCTTGCCTGCGGGGCCGGTCTGATGCGTGACCAGCGTGCGGCCCAGCATTTTTTTGGCTTCTTCGGCGGCTTCTTCCACCGACTTGGTCAGACGCACGCCGCCTTTTTCACCGGCGTCGGCTTCTTTGAAGCTGCCTTTGCCGCGTCCACCTGCGTGGATCTGTGCTTTGACAACCCAAAGGGGGCCGTCCAGCTCACCGGCTGCGGTTTTGGCTTCCTCGGCGCGCAGAACCGCGCGACCTTCGGAGACCGGGGCGCCATAGCTGCGAAGAAGAGCTTTGGCCTGATATTCGTGAATGTTCATCGAAATTGTCCCGTCTGACTACGATTAAACTGTTATAGAGGTGTCTATGGGGCATTTATAAAGGGTTTTTTGACGTCGGTGCGGATTTTCGTGTAGTTTTTTTATATTTGTGATCACAGGTTTTTGGGGTGTGATCACAAACTGGCTTTGGTGCCGTTGTTGATTCGATGTCAAAGATAGACAGAGCCAAAAACGTATTCAAAAAAAGCCGTTTGCGGCGTTTGCGCCAACATAATCGACCTAAGGTCAACTTTGCCCGGACGGCGGGTCCATAAAAAAACCGGCCCGTTGCAGGGGCCGGTTTCAGCATTCAGGATTGCGGCTTTAGGCCAGCGAGCTGTCGATGCCTTTGCACGCTTCGATCAGGCCCTTCACGGCGTTGACCGAGTTGTCGAAACCGGCCTGCTCTTCTTCGTTCAGTTTGATGTCGACGACACGCTCGATGCCGCCAGCGCCGATCACCGTGGGTACGCCGACATACATGCCTTCAACACCCAGTTCGCCGTCGCAATAGGCGGCGCAGGGCAGAACGCGTTTCTGGTCTTTCAGGTAGGCTTCCGCCATTTCGATCGCTGATGTGGCCGGAGCATAGAATGCCGAACCGGTCTTCAGCAGGCCAACGATCTCGGCGCCGCCGTCACGGGTGCGCTGCACGATGGCATCCAGTTTTTCCTGAGTGGTCCAGCCCATTTCTACCAGATCGGGCAGCGGGATACCGGCAACGGTCGAATAACGCACCGACGGAACCATGGTGTCGCCGTGGCCACCCAGAACAAATGCGGTCACGTCGCGCATCGAGACGTTGAACTCTTCCGACAGGAAATGCGCAAAACGGCCCGAGTCCAGAACGCCTGCCATGCCGCAGACCTTGTTGTGCGGCAGGCCCGAGAACTCGCGCAGAGCCCAGACCATTGCGTCCAGCGGGTTGGTGATGCAGATGACGAATGCGTTGGGTGCATTGGCAGCGATGCCTTCACCGACCGATTTCATGACCTTCAGGTTGATGCCCAGCAGGTCGTCACGGCTCATGCCCGGCTTGCGCGGCACACCGGCAGTCACGATGCAAACGTCTGCGCCTGCGATGTCCTCATAGGACTGCGTGCCTTTCAGCTTGGCGTCGAACCCTTCGGAAGGACCGGATTCAGCGATGTCCAGCGCTTTGCCTTCCGGGGTGCCTTCGGCGATGTCGAACAAGACGACGTCACCAAGTTCTTTCATTGCTGCGAGGTGGGCGAGCGTGCCGCCGATCTGACCTGCGCCGATCAGCGCGATCTTGGGTCTGGCCATTTGGAAAATCTCCGGTCGGTTTTGAAATCGCGGTTGTGCTAGTCGGTAAATGGCTTTCGCGCAAGGGTTATGCGGCGCGGCATGCAACCGCATACAGTTTGCACTATGTCTGGTGATTGCGCTAAACGGCCTGTTAGACAAGCCTATTCACGGGATGCCGCATGTTCGAATTGGACCTGATGTTTTTTGCTGTGGCGATCCCTGCGGTGATCTTTGCCGGTATCTCGAAGGGCGGGTTCGGCTCGGGCGTGGCCTTTGCGTCGTCATCGATTCTGGCATTGATCCTCACGCCCGGACAGGCGTTGGCGCTGATGTTGCCGATCCTGATGGTAATCGACGTGGCCACCCTTGGCCCCTATTGGAAACGCTGGAGCTGGCCCGATTCACGTCTGCTAATCCTGGGGGCTGTTCCAGGTGTCGCGATGGGCGCGTGGCTGTATCGCGTGACCGATGACGACCTGTTGCGGCTGCTGATCGGAGGGATCTCGGTCGGTTTCGTGATCTGGCATATGGCGCAGAGTAAGGGCCTGATCCACGGTTTTGCCAATCGCCTGCCAGCCCCTGCCGGGTTGTTTGCGGGTCTGGTCGCGGGCTTCACCAGTTTTGTCAGCCACGCAGGTGGCCCGCCCGCCGCCGTCTATCTGCTGTCTCAGCGCCTGTCGAAGACCGAGTTTCAGGCGTCCACCGTGCTGGTGTTCTGGGTCATCAACGGCGCGAAGTTCATCCCCTACGCCTATCTGGGCCTGTTCACCTGGCACACGGCGCTGGCGGATCTGCTGTTGGCCCCGTTTGCCATCCTAGGCGCGTGGCTGGGCGTCCGGGCGCATTTCATGCTGTCAGAGCGCCTGTTCTTTGGCATCGCCTATGTGCTGCTGACCCTCACCGGCAGCAAACTGATCTGGGACGCGCTGACCTAGACATTGGGTGGCAGTGCATCAGCCATCTCTTCATAGGCTTGGCCCGTTGCGATCAGGCAGGTCATCCCGTCGGGAAGGGTCACCGCAATGGTCCAACTACCGGTCTGGTCCGAGGCATAGACCTCCATCACCGCGCCCTGCCGCGCAATGCCGACGCCGCGGCGCGTCTCGCCATAGGTTTCGACCAGACGTTTGACCACATCCTCGCGCGGGGCACAGGTGCGGGCCTGCACCTGTTGCGCGGCCAGAACCATGATTCCAAGGCCCATCGTCATTTTGAAGAACGTCTTTTTCATCTCTCACCCCTTTCGATTCCATCTACAAACAGGGTGCGACCGGGGGACAGAAATCTGGTTAAAACTCCGCGCGTTGCGTCATGTATGCTGCGTTGCGGCAAATTTCCTCTTGAACTTTCCGGCAAAAAATGGCCCATTCCGCGCAACATTCTTTCAAAGGGAGAGGCCAATGGACCCCCGTCAGCGCCCCTATCGTTCCGTTCTCTATATCCCCGGTTCGCGTGACCGGGCGCTGGATAAGGCGCGCACCTTGCCGGTAGATGCGATCATCTTTGACCTTGAAGACGCGGTTTCGGCGGATGAAAAGCCCAACGCACGTGAAACCCTCAAGGCGGCTCTGGCGGCCGGGGGCTATGGCTCGCGGGTCAAGATCGTTCGCATCAACGGGCTGGACACCGAGTGGGGCCGGGCCGACGCCGAGGCCGTGCGCGAGATGGATGCCGATGCGGTGCTGCTGCCCAAGGTGAATTCCGCAGCTGATGTGGACGCACTGGCAGCGATCACCGGTGACATGCCGATCTGGGCGATGATGGAAACCCCGCGCGGGATGCTGAACGCGCCCGAGATTGCTGCGCACCCGCTGATGGCCGGGTTTGTCATGGGCACCAACGATCTGGCCAAGGAGTTGCAGACCCGTTTCCGCCCGGATCGCCTGCCGATGATGACCTCTCTGGGCCTGTGCCTGCTGGCCGCCAAGGCCGAAGGACTGATCATCGTCGACGGCGTCTATAACGCGTTCAAGGATGGCGAAGGTCTGGCCGCCGAATGCGAGCAAGGCCGTGACATGGGCTTTGACGGCAAGACGCTGATCCACCCGGCTCAGGTGGATATCACCAATGCGGCCTATGCCCCGTCGGATATCGAAATCGATCTGGCCCGCCGTCAGATTGCGGCCTTTGAAGAGGTCGAGTCGCAGGGGCAGGGCGTCGCTGTCGTTGATGGGAAGATTGTTGAAAATCTGCATGTTGTAACTGCCCGCGAAATTCTGGCAAAAGCGGAGGCGATTTCAGCTTTGCAAGCGGGGTAAGCCAGCATGGGCTTTGTTCTTCTGATCCTTGGGGTGGCGCTTTGGTGGGCCGCCCATCTGTTCAAACGTGTCATGCCGGCACAACGTGCGGCCATGGGCAATGGCGGCAAGGGCGCGGTGGCGCTGGCGTTGGTTGCAGCGATTCTGCTGATGATCTTTGGCTATCGCATGACCGACTTCATCTATGTCTGGGCGCCGCCAACCTTCCTGATTCATGTCAATAACCTGCTGGTTCTTTTCGCATTCTTCCTGATGAGCCCTGCAGGCCAAAAGGGGCGTTTGTTGAACAAGCTGCGCCATCCGATGCTGGGGGGCTTCAAGCTGTGGGCTTTTGCGCATTTGCTGGTGAACGGCGATCTGGCCTCGATCATTTTGTTTGGTGGTTTGCTTGCTTGGGCTGTGGTCGAAGTGATTGTTATTAACAAGTCCGAGCCCGAATGGACTCCTGGAGAGCCCGGAACCTATGGAAAAGACGCGATGTTTTTTGTGGCGTCGATCATTCTGTTGGGGATTGTCGGATATATCCACGGGCTTGTCGGTCCGTCCCCGTTTGGATCGTAAGGAGCGGATGGGATGACAAAACTCTATCGCCTGTTGACCGAAGAAGACACAACCGCCTTCTGCCACAAGGTGTCGGATGCGCTGGCAAAAGGGTGGGAGCTGTATGGCGGCCCGTCCTATGCCTATGACGAAAACAGCCGCGTGATGCGCTGTGCGCAGGCCGTGACCAAAGAGGTCGAGGCCGACTATTCCCCTGAAATGAAACTGGGACAGCAGTAATGGCAAAAACCAATCCGGGCCGCTTTTTCGAGGATTACTCCGTCGGACAGGTACTGCATCACGCAGTGCCACGCACCGTAACCGACGGGGAACGTGCTTTGTATCATGCGCTCTATCCGGCGCGGCATGCGCTTTATTCCTCGGACGAGTTCGCCCGGGCTAGTGGTCTGCCGCAAAGCCCGATTGACGATCTGGCAGCGTTCCACGTGGTGTTTGGCAAAACTGTTCCCGATATTTCGCTGAACGCGGTTGCCAATCTGGGCTATGCCGAGGGGCGCTGGCTGAAACCGGTCTATTCCGGCGACACGCTGCGGTCTGAATCCGAAGTGATCGGCGTCAAGCAGAACTCGAACGGCAAAACTGGGGTGGTTTGGGTGCGCACGCGCGGTCTGAACCAACGCGATGAGGTGGTGATCGAATATGTGCGCTGGGTGATGGTGCGCAAAGCGAATGTTGATGCCCCCGCGCCCGTGGCAGTGGTGCCAGACCTGAAAAAGGTTTTGGAGCCGGGCGATCTGGTGGTACCCGAGGGCCTCGATTTCTCGAACTATGACTTTGTTCAATCCGGTGAGGCCCATCGCTGGGGCGATTACGAGATCGGCGAGACCATCGACCATGTCGATGGCGTAACAGTGGAAGAGGCCGAGCATATGCTGGCCACTCGCCTATGGCAGAACACGGCCAAGGTGCATTTCGACCTGACCTTCCGCCCCGATGGCCGGCTGATCTATGGCGGTCACGTGATCTCGATGGCGCGGACCCTGTCGTTCAACGGTCTGGCCAATGCGCAGATGATCGTCGGTCTGAACGGTGGGGCACATGCCAACCCGTGCTTCTCGGGCGATACGATCAAGGCGTGGTCCGAGGTTCTGGACAAGGCCGAAACCAGCGTGCCCGGTGTGGGTGCCATCCGCCTGCGTTTGGTTGCTACCAAGGGCGGCGCGCCCTTTGAACTGAAAGGCGAGGATGGTCGCTACAAGCCCGACGTCCTGCTGGATCTGGATTACTGGGCGTTGATGCCGGTCTGACGGCACCCCACATTGATTTGATCGCAGCCTGCAACAATCATGCTAGGCTGCGATCATGGTTCTGATCCGCCCCCTTGCTGCCTGCCTGTTCCTGACGCCACCTGCATTGGCGTGTGATCTTGCGCTGGCCTTGGCAGTTGATGTGTCCGGGTCGGTCGATACCAGTGAATACCGGATTCAAATGGACGGTCTGGCCGCAGGACTGCGTGACCCCCTTGTGTCCGAGGCGCTAGTGCGCGGACAGGCGCAGTTGATGCTGGTGCAGTGGACCGGAGCCTCGCGCCAGAAGGTGACAATCCCGTGGACCCGGATCGACAGTTTCGACACGCTCGAACGGTTTGCCGATCAAGTCGCCGCCGACCCCCGCGTCTGGCGCAACTTCTCGACCGCAATCGGAGAGGCGCTTGAGATGACCCTGTCCAGTTTTGACGACGTGTCCGAGTGTACGCGCCACCTGATTGACATCTCGGGCGACGGGGTGTCCAACGAAGGTATTGAGCCAACCAAAGTGCACAGCGTTCTGCGCACCCGCGGTGTCACGGTCAACGCCATCGCAATCGAAGAAAGCGAGCCGGATTTGACCGCTTATTTCTTTGAAAACGTCATCGTTGGCGAAGGGGCTTTTGTCGTCTCGGCTTCCGGTTTTGCGGACTATCCCGAGCGGATTCGAAAAAAGCTTTTGCGCGAAGTGACGAAGCAATCCGCTGCTTTGGAGTGAGCATCGAAGATTCGTGATCACAATGATTGCGACCTTGTGGCGCTAACATTGATTTGACTGTATAAGTTTTGTGATCACGGTAATATTTTGTGTGATCACAATTTTCTGAAATCTGCGATTTTGTACTCATTTTACCTGTTTTTGCGCTCGCAGCACGTGACAGATTGGCAAAAACAGGTAAAACGACGGGTAGCCAACGAAAGAGGAGCCGACATGGCCGATGTCAATCGGGGCAACCGCCCGCTCTCGCCACATATTATGATTTATCGCCCCCAGATGACGTCCACGTCCTCGATCATGGTTCGTTTGACCGGCATCGGGGTGTTCGCCGTCGCAATTCTGGTCGTTTGGTGGCTACTGGCCGCTTCGACTTCGGAAAGTGCGTTTGCGGGAATCGACGGATTTCTGCGCAGCTGGTTCGGTGACCTCATCCTGACGGCTGCGACCTGGGGGCTGTGGTACCACACGCTAGGCCGTCTGCGGCACGTCATCTGGGATTTCGGCTATTGTCTTGACATAGAGACCGCCGAGAAACTGGGGCTGGGTATGTTCGTTGGTGCGACCGTCCTGACCCTGACCACCGTACTTGTGGTTTAAGGAGACGGCACATGCGATATCTGACTGACCGCAAGCGCGCGCAGGGTCTGGGCGCAGGCAAGTCCGGCACACTCACCCATTGGCGGACCATGGTTCGGGCGATGATCCTGACCGTATTGGTCCCGATCTTCATCTTCACTTTCGGCGCTGGCATTGGCGGAACCCACGAAGAGGTGGTGGCTTATTTCAGTCGTCCGTTCCCGGCACTTGTCATGGCGCTCACGCTGATCGTGGGGCTGCTGCAACTGATGTACGAGGCGCAGGAAGCGATCGAGGACTATGTGCACGGCGTCATGGAGAAAGTCTCTCTCGCTGCAATGTGGGCCCTGGGCTACACGCTGATGGCTGCCGGGCTGTTTGCCCTGGTCAAGCTGGCCCTGTGATGATGCGCGGTAAGGAACAAGAACAATGACAGCAGCATATGAATATGAAACCCACGAATACGACGTCGTCGTCGTAGGCGCAGGTGGTGCGGGTCTGCGGGCGACACTGGGCATGGCAGAGCAAGGTCTGCGCACGGCTTGTGTCACCAAGGTTTTCCCGACCCGTTCGCACACGGTTGCGGCGCAGGGCGGCATCGCCGCCTCACTGTCCAACATGGGTCCGGACCACTGGCAGTGGCACATGTACGACACCGTCAAGGGGTCGGACTGGTTGGGTGATACCGACGCGATGGAATACCTCGCGCGTGAGGCACCTAAGGCCGTGTATGAGTTGGAGCACTATGGTGTTCCGTTCAGCCGGACCGAAGAAGGCAAAATCTACCAGCGTCCTTTTGGTGGGCACACCACCGAATTTGGCGAAGGCCCTGCTGTTCAGCGGACTTGTGCTGCCGCGGACCGGACCGGTCACGCGATCCTGCACACTCTGTACGGCCAATCGCTGAAGAATAACGCCGAATTCTACATTGAGTACTTCGCCATCGACCTGATCATGTCCGAAGATGGGCAGTGTCAGGGCGTTGTCTGCTGGAAGCTGGACGACGGCACGATGCACGTCTTCAACGCCAAGATGGTGGTGCTGGCGACCGGTGGTTACGGTCGCGCCTATTTCAGCGCAACTTCGGCGCACACCTGTACCGGTGACGGCGGCGGCATGGTGGCCCGCGCGGGTCTGGCGCTGCAGGACATGGAATTCGTTCAGTTCCACCCGACCGGTATCTACGGTTCGGGTTGCCTGATCACCGAAGGTGCTCGGGGTGAGGGCGGATACCTGACCAACTCGGAAGGCGAGCGGTTCATGGAGCGGTACGCGCCCCAGTACAAAGACCTGGCTCCGCGCGACTATGTCTCTCGTTCGATGACCATGGAAATCCGCGAAGGTCGCGGCCATGGCGAGAATGGTGATCATATCCACCTGAACCTCAGCCACCTGCCTGCCGAAGCGCTGGCCGAACGTCTGCCGGGTATCTCAGAGTCTGCGCGCGTTTTTGCGGGTGTCGACGTCACCAAGGAACCGATTCCGGTTCTGCCGACCGTGCACTATAACATGGGCGGTATCCCGACCAACTATTGGGGTGAGGTGCTGAACCCAAATGCTGATAACCCGACCGGTGTTGTGCCGGGTCTGATGGCTGTGGGTGAAGCGGGTTGTGCCTCGGTCCACGGTGCGAACCGTCTGGGTTCGAACTCGCTGATCGACCTTGTGGTGTTTGGCCGTGCGGCTGCGATCCGGGCGGGTGAGGTTGTTGACGCGAAAGCTCCGAACCCGGTTCTGAACCAAGCGTCAGTCGATAAAGCGTTTGACCGGTTTGATGCGGTGCGCAACGCCAGCGGCGCAATTCCGACCGCCGATCTGCGGCTTGAGATGCAGCGCACCATGCAGGAAGACGCGGCCGTATTCCGGACCGCCAAGACCATGGCGGAAGGTGTCGAGAAGATGACGGTTATCGCCGCCAAGATGGACGACCTGAAGGTTACTGACCGCTCACTGGTCTGGAACAGTGACCTGATGGAGTCTCTGGAACTGACCAACCTGATGCCAAGTGCTTTGGCCACCATCGTCGGTGCCGAGGCGCGTAAGGAGTCTCGCGGCGCGCACGCGCATGAGGACTTCACCGAGCGTGATGACGAAAACTGGCGCGTCCACACGGTCAGCCGTGTTGAGGGCAACAAGGTCGACCTCAGCTATCGCCCGGTCATCGTTGACCCGCTGACCACCGAAGACGAAGGCGGCATCAGCCTCAAGAAAATCGCGCCCAAGGCGCGGACGTTCTAAGGAGAGGAACAAATGGTACAACTGACCCTCCCCAAGAATTCGCGCATCACGACGGGCAAAACCTGGCCCAAGCCGGAAAGCGCGACCAATGTTCGGAAATTCCAGATTTATCGCTGGAACCCGGAAGACGGGAAAAACCCACAGCTCGACACCTATTTCGTCGACATGGACAGCTGCGGCCCGATGGTTCTGGACGCGCTGATCAAGATCAAGAACGAGATTGATCCGACCCTGACCTTCCGTCGGTCGTGCCGCGAGGGCATCTGTGGTTCCTGCGCGATGAATATTGACGGGATCAACACGCTGGCCTGTATCTATGGCATGGATGAGATCAAGGGCGACGTGAAGATCTATCCGCTGCCGCATATGCCGGTGGTCAAGGACCTGATCCCTGACCTGACGCATTTCTACGCCCAGCATGCATCCATCATGCCATGGCTGGAAACCAAGACCAATCGCCCCGCGAAAGAGTGGAAGCAGTCGATCGAAGACCGCAAGAAACTGGACGGTCTGTATGAATGTGTGATGTGCGCCAGCTGCTCGACCTCATGTCCGAGCTACTGGTGGAATGGCGACCGTTATCTTGGGCCCGCCGCTTTGCTGCACGCCTATCGCTGGATCATCGACAGCCGCGATGAAGCCACGGGTGAGCGTCTGGATGAGCTGGAAGATCCGTTCAAGCTGTATCGTTGCCACACAATCATGAACTGCGCCAAGACCTGCCCGAAAGGTCTGAACCCAGCCAAGGCGATTGCCGAGATCAAAAAGATGATGATCGAACGCGGCGTTTAAGCGACGCATAAGAAACAGCACTTGCCGCATTGCGGCAAGTGCATGGCGAGATTGCAAAACTATGCAATGCAAGCCGCCCTGGTCAGGTCTATCCTGCCTGCAGGGAGGAGTGATGAAACCGAAACGGGATCGCTCCGATGCAACAACAAAAAGCAGAAATCACCAAAGCAGCCGAAGCTCTGGCTTTGTTGGAACAGGCCTGGGCCTATTACACACCAGAAACGGTGCATGTTTCCGAAGAGCAGCACGAACCTGAGTTGTTCGAATACGCAAACGCCGCCTGACGCTTGAATTTACGCAGAGATTGGGCAATGCATAGACATGCCCATTCTGTTGCTTTTACTTGCCGCTGGTGTGTTAGCCTATTTCGTCTGGCGGTCGCGGACGTCTTCATTGACGCGAGATTGCCGATGGCGACAACATCGTAAGGAAGGTGTCTGGATTTGCGCATATTGCGGGGCGCGACAAGAGGGGGCGAACTCTCCGACAACCTGTCTGCAAGACAAGCAGTAAAACAACAGGGCGTTGTCACGCCCTGTTTTTGTTTAAGCGTCGTCCGGAAAAGCCGCCTGCAGAGCGATTTCGACCATATCGCCAAAGCTGCTTTCGCGTTCTGACGAGGGCAGAGCTTCGCCTGTCAGCAGGTGATCGGACACGGTCAGAACGGCCAGAGCCCGACAGTTGTGCCGCGCGGCGAGGATGTATAGCTCGGCGGCCTCCATCTCGACCCCCAGAATGCCGTGTCGCACCATCTGCTCGTTCAAATCGGGGCGTTCGTCGTAGAAGACGTCCGATGAATAAATCCCGCCGACATGAGTCGGTGTGCCTTTGGCTTCGGCGGCCTTGGCCGCTGCTTGCAGCAGGCCCCAATCGGCACAGGGAGCAAAGTTCAGCTCTTTTAGGATGCCGCGTGATGGCGTGCTGAGGGTGGTCGACGTCATAGCCAGAATCACGTCGCGGATCTTAACGCTGTCCTGCATTCCGCCGCAGGACCCGATGCGGATCAGGGTTTTAGCGCCATAATCGCGGATCAACTCGTTGGCATAAATCGATAGCGACGGCATGCCCATGCCGCTGCCCTGGATGGTGACCGGGTTCCCTTTCCAGGATCCGGTATAACCCAGCATACCGCGCACGTTATTGACCAGTTTTGCATCCTGCAAAAAAGTCTCTGCCGTCCATTTCGCCCGATACGGATCGCCCGGCATTAAAACGGTTTCTGCGATTTCACCTTTTTCAGCGCCGATATGAATTGTCATTCCCGACCCAATTCCCTCAGATTTCCAAATCCGAGATATCGGCACCGGCTTTCAAAGCGTCGTGAACCCATTGTGGTTTACGCCCGCGGCCCGACCAGGTTTGTTCCGGGTTTTCCGGGTTTTTGTACTTTGCGCTTGATTTTGGACCCTTAGCCGATTTGGTCCCATCAGTTGAAAGTTCAGAAAGTGAAAACCCAAATTCTGCGGCGGCTTTTTCTGCGGCTTTCAAAGCTTCTTTGCGTTCGCGTTTTTCGGCACTTTTAAGTGCAATTTCCACCTGATCACGTAGTTCCAACAGTTCTTTACGCGACATATTCTCAAGGCTGATCGCCATTTCTTTCTCCATTCCGAAAAACACCAACAGTGGGCGTAATAGCCCATTGTAAGTCCAATGTCGGTAAATAACTATCCCTTACCAAAAGGCAATAGAAACGGAGATAACAAAGAAATTACGGGCGTTATTCAGCCGCAATGTTCTTTGGGTCCACCAGTGTAACGATATCGCCCATGATTGCATTCAGCTCAAAATTCTTGGGCGTATAGATTTTGGAAACACCCATTGCTTTAAGTTTGGCCGCATCGTCATCGGGAATGATCCCTCCGACGATCACGGGAACATCGTCCAAACCGGCTTCGCGCAGGCGGGTCATGACATCCTGCACCAGCGGGATATGGCTGCCAGACAGGATCGACAGGCCGATCACGTGGGCCTTGTCTTCGATCGCGGCTGCAATGATTTCCTCGGGCGTCAGGCGGATGCCCTCATAGCTGATATCCATGCCGCAATCGCGGGCGCGGAAGGCAATCTGTTCGGCACCGTTGGAGTGACCGTCCAGACCCGGTTTGCCGACCAGGAACTTCAGGCGGCGGCCCAGATTGTCGCTGACGGCATCCACGGCCGCACGCAGGTCGTCGAGGCCTTCGGTCTTGTTCGACACCGATCCCGAAACACCGGTCGGGCCGCGATAGGTACCGTAGATCTTGCGCATTTCCTCGGCCCATTCGCCGGTGGTGACGCCCGCCTTGGCGGCAGCAATCGACGGCTCCATGACGTTGGCACCGGTCTTGGCTGCTTCGCGCAGGGCGGCCAGAGCCGCCGTGACGGCTGCGTCGTCACGCTCGGACCGCCATTCGTTCAACCGGGCGATCTGTTCCTGTTCCACCGCCGGGTCAACGACCATGATACCGCCGTCCTCGGTTTGCAGCGGCGAGGGCTCCCCCTCGGTCCATTTGTTCACGCCGACAACAACGGTTTCATTACGTTCGATCCGGTTCAGACGTTCCGCATTCGAATCGACCAGACGCGACTTCATGTACTCGATCGAGGCAACCGCGCCGCCCATCGAATCCAGGTTTGCAAGCTCGGCCCGAGCACCCTCTTTCAATTCCTCGACTTTGGCGTCCACGGCGGGGTTGCCGTCGAACAGATCGCCATATTCCAGAAGGTCGGTTTCATAGGCCAGAATCTGTTGCATCCGCATCGACCATTGCTGATCCCACGGGCGGGGCAGGCCAAGCGCTTCGTTCCACGCAGGCAATTGCACCGCACGGGCACGGGCCTTTTTCGACAGAGTCACAGCCAACATCTCGATCAGTATGCGGTAGACGTTGTTTTCAGGCTGTTGTTCAGTCAGGCCCAGCGAGTTCACCTGTACCCCATAGCGGAAACGGCGGAACTTGGGGTCTTCGACGCCGTAGCGATCTTTCAGAATTTCATCCCAAAGATCGACAAAGGCGCGCATTTTGCACATTTCGGTAACAAAACGAATACCGGCATTCACGAAGAACGAAATTCGCCCACAGAGCGCTGGGAAGTCTTCGGCCGGGACGCGGGGTCGCAATTCGTCCAACACGGCAATGGCGGTAGCCAGCGCATAGGCCAGCTCCTGCTCGGGTGTCGCACCAGCCTCTTGCAAGTGATAGGAACACACGTTCATCGGGTTCCATTTCGGCACGTTGGTGTAGCAATACTCGGCCACATCCGCGATCATCTTCAGCGACGGTTTTGGCGGACAAACGTAAGTACCGCGGCTGAGGTATTCTTTGATCAGGTCGTTCTGCACGGTGCCCTGCAGCTTGGACACGTCCGCGCCCTGTTCTTCGGCAACGGCGATATACAGCGCCAACAGCCACGGTGCAGTCGCGTTGATCGTCATCGAGGTGTTCATCTGCTCCAGTGGAATCTGGTCGAAAAGAACCCGCATGTCGCCCAGATGGCTGATCGGCACGCCCACCTTGCCGACCTCACCCCGCGCCAGCGTATGGTCGCTGTCATACCCGGTCTGAGTCGGCAGATCGAAGGCCACCGACAGACCCGTCTGACCCTTGGCCAGGTTGCCGCGATACAGCGCGTTTGACGCCTTGGCTGTGGAATGACCGGCATAGGTTCGGATGAGCCAGGGGCGATCTTTCTGCGTCTGCGTCATAGCGGGACCTCGTGCTTTGCGTGGGCAAGAAAATTACGTTCAAGCGTTCTAAAGCGCAATTTTCGGGATATGTCAATTCGCTGCGTCGCGGCATATATGGTTCTTCAGATTGTAGGTACCACGGTTTGGTGGCAGGGTGCGCGCATGACTCAGACCGTGGAACTTCCGCTTTGGCTGTTTTTGCTGATCCTGGTGTTTGCCGCGGTCACGCTGGCGTCGCATTTTCTGTTCCCATCGGTGCGCTGGTTTTTCCGCCGCCGCCTTGAGCGCGCGGTTAAACGTCTGAACACACGGCTGCAGCGGCCCATCCAACCGTTCAAGCTGGCGCGGCGGCACGACATGATTCAGCGGCTGATCTATGACCCTCAGGTTGGGCAGGCCGTTCAGAATTTTGCGCGCGAGGAACGGGTGCCCGAAGCCGTGGCCTTTGAAACCGCCCGTCGCTATGCGCGCGAGATTGTCCCGTCCTTTTCAGCCGTGGCGTATTTCAGCGTCGCCATTCGTCTGACCCGAATGCTGAGTAATGCGTTCTATAACGTGCGGCTCAGCTATATGGATGAAAAGGCCGTCGCGGATATCGACCCCGATGCCACTGTCGTATTCGTCATGAATCACCGCAGCAACATGGACTATGTGCTGGTCACCTATCTGGCGGCGCAGCAATCGGCCCTGTCCTATGCGGTGGGTGAATGGGCGCGGGTCTGGCCACTCAGCCGCCTGATCAGGGCGATGGGTGCTTATTTTATTCGCCGTAAATCGGGCAGTGAGTTGTATCGACAGGTTCTGGCCTGCTACGTGCGCCACGCGACCGAGGCGGGGGTAACGCAGGCGATATTCCCCGAAGGGGGCCTCAGCCTGACCGGTGCGCTGGGGCGGCCCAAGCTTGGCCTGCTGAAATACATCATAGACGCAAGCGATCCCAAGGGGCGCGATGTGGTCTTTGTGCCCGTTGCCCTGAATTATGACCGGGTGCTTGAGGATACCATCCTAACCAAGGCCGCGCTGGGCAATGAACGCCGGTTTCGCGCCCGCATTGGGGTGATCACATGGTGGATCCTCAAACAGATCGGACGACGGCTGGTTGGGCGCTATCAGCGATTTGGCGTGGCCTCGGTGCGGTATGGGCGACCTGTTTCTCTGCGGACGTTCAGGGCGGATCACGAAGCCAACTTGATGACGGATCTGGCCCGCGATTTGATGACAGGCATCAGGGCGGCAATTCCACTGGTTCCGGGGCCTGCTGCGTGCTGGCTGGTGCGTGAGAAGGGTGAAATCTCTGAAGAAGACGTCGTGCAGTTGATCGATCAACTTTTGCGACGCAACGGAACAACTGCGCCGTTGGAGCGCACAGCAATCGAGGCGAGTATCCAACAATTGGTCGATCGGTGTATCCTGAAACGCGAGAACGGGAAAATATCCGCGTCAGGTCAAAGGGTTGACCTGTTGGACTATTATGCGGCCTCGGCGCCATTGGACGCAAAAACGGGTATTTCTGCGCCCGCAAAAGAAATTTCTGCGCCCGCTGGGTCATAAAATTACAAAATACGCTCAAAATATGTTGCAATATTTCTCTGCGGCCAATATCTCATCGTTTAGAGCCCGCGATTCTGCATCGCGGCAAGGGTTTTGAATATAAAGGAGGCCAACATGGCTCTGGACACCGACAGCGGTATCGCATCTTACGACGCGCCGGAAAAAGACCTCTATGAGATGGGTGAAATCCCTCCAATGGGGTTTGTGCCCAAGAAAATGTACGCATGGGCGATCCGTAAGGAACGCCACGGCGAGCCGGACACCGCGATGGTGCAGGAAGTAGTGGACGTCCCCGAACTGGACAGCCACGAGGTTCTGGTTCTGGTGATGGCAGCGGGCGTGAACTACAACGGCGTCTGGGCGTCGCTGGGCAAGCCGATCTCGCCATTTGACGGCCACAAGGCGCCCTATCACATCGCCGGTTCGGATGCGTCGGGCATCGTCTGGGCGGTGGGGTCGAAAGTGACCCGCTGGAAAGTCGGTGATGAGGTTGTCATCCACTGCAACCAGGACGATGGCGACGACGAGCACTGCAATGGTGGCGACCCGATGTATTCGGACAGCCAGCGGATTTGGGGCTATGAGACGCCGGACGGATCGTTCGCGCAGTTCACTAACGTTCAGGCGCAGCAGCTGATGCCGCGTCCCAAGCACCTGACCTGGGAGGAAAGCGCCTGCTACACGCTGACGCTGGCAACTGCTTACCGGATGCTGTTCGGACATGAGCCGCACGACCTGAAGCCGGGTCAGAACGTTCTGGTCTGGGGTGCATCGGGCGGTCTGGGTTCTTATGCGATCCAGCTGATCAACACTGCAGGCGCAAACGCGATCGGTGTGATCTCGGACGAAAGCAAGCGTGACTTCGTCATGGGGCTGGGCGCCAAGGGCGTTCTGAACCGCAAGGATTTCAACTGCTGGGGTCAGTTGCCCACAGTGAACACTCCGGAATATGCCGAGTGGTTCAAAGAGGCCCGCAAATTCGGCAAGGCCATCTGGGACATCACCGGCAAGGGCGTGAACGTAGACATGGTGTTCGAACACCCGGGCGAAAGCACCTTCCCGGTTTCGACCTTCGTCGTGAAAAAGGGCGGCATGGTCGTGATCTGCGCCGGCACCACCGGTTATAACCTGACCTTCGACGTGCGCTACATGTGGATGCACCAGAAGCGCCTGCAGGGTTCGCACTTTGCGCACCTTAAACAGGCCGCCGCCGCCAACCAGCTGATGGTCGAGCGTCGTCTGGACCCCTGCATGTCGGAAGTGTTCTCGTGGAACGAACTGCCCGAGGCGCACATGAAGATGATGCGCAACGAACATAAGCCGGGCAACATGTCGGTCCTGGTTCAGGCGCCGCAAACCGGTATGCGCACTCTGGAAGAGGTTCTGGACGCCCGCGGTTGAATCGCAGGTAAATAAATCTTTGGCGCCCGCGCATCGGTTTATCGGTTCGCGGGCGCTGTTTTTTGGTGAATAGATTTTTTATTTTCAGTATCTTAACGGCGTTAACCCCGCTTTTTTGGGGGAGTAGAAATCAGTGAATAGGCTAAAAAACACCCTACATGTTATGGTTGTGTTAACCCTTCGTTAACCGTTTCGGAGAGACTCTAATGGCGCAGAATGAGTGGATACTGGACGTGTTGTCGGACCTCAACGCCTTCGCCGTTGAGAACGGTTTGATCGCGCTTGCCGAACAGTTGGATGACACCAAGCTGATCGCCGCAGCCGAGATCGCGTCCATGAAGGCTGAGGTACGGACGCTCGCGGATGGGAACAAAACTCGATATGAGCCAGGTCCTGGAGGACTTGGAAAACACCAGCACGCTTGACGAACTCAGCGATGTCGCCGTCCGGCTGCGCGACAGACTGAAAGTCGAACATCTAATCTACCATTGGGTCGATGGCGCCGGGGATCAATACGGCTATACGACCTATTCCGATGCCTGGGCCGAGCGGTACCAGGAGAAAAACTATCACAGGATCGATCCAGTCATACTGGGCTGTTTTCAGCGGTTTCATCCGGTTGATTGGAAAACGTTGGATTGGTCAGGCAAGGTGGCGAAAGCCTTCTTGCAGGATGCGCAAAACCATGGAGTCGGCAATCAGGGATACTCGATCCCGATCCGCGGGCCGAAGGGGCAATTTGCCTTGTTTACTTTGAACCATTCCTGCGATGATGAAACCTGGCAAAGGTTCATCGAACGCTACGGTCGCGAATTGATCCTGATCGCACACTATTTCAATCGTAAGGCGCTGGAATTTGAACGTGACCGCCAACCTGACTCATCCCGTGGCCTGTCGCCGCGCGAGGTGGATGCGATGACCCTGCTTGCGCTGGGCTACAGCCGGGCGCAGGTTGCTCATTCGCTGTCCATTTCCGAGCATACGCTGCGGGTCTATATCGAAAGCGCTCGTGCCAAACTTGGCGCGCAGAACACGACCCACGCTATCGCCATGGCGCTCAGCCGGGGATTAATAGTGGTTTAACGGGCGCGCGCCCTCAGAACCGGAAATTAACCATGACTTCGTACCCCCTTTGTTCCTGCACAGGACGACAAGGGGAAAAAAGTCATGTTGCGCTATTTGTTTGCCGACGAGCTGCACAAGTATCCGGATCTGGCCAAGGGCATGTTTATTGACCGTGCCGATCAGTTCAAAACCCGGCTGGGCTGGGACGTACACGTCAACGAAAGAGGGGAAGAGCGGGATCAGTACGATGACCTGAACCCATTATATGTCATATGGGAAGAAGAGGATGGCAGCCACGGTGGTTCAATGCGTGTGCTGCCGACCACTGGCCCCGTTATGGTAAATGAAGTGTTCGGGCACTTGACTGGTGGAAAACCGATTTGCAACCCCATGATTTGGGAGGTGACCCGGTTTTGCCTTTCTCGCACAGCCAGTCCGCATACAGCGGGGGCGATCATGCTCAGCGGTGGAGAAATAATGGAGGGATTCGGGCTGACCCACATCGCCGGTGTCTTCGATGCGCGCATGATTCGAATCTACCGCCTGATCGGGTCTTCGCCGGTTGTTCTCGGCTCTGAAGGGAAGGGGCGCGATCAGATTTCGGTGGGGCTGTGGCCCTATTCGGCTGAGGATTGCAACCGTGTGGCCGAACGTGCGGGCATCCCGCGCGAGTTGTCCCGGCTGTGGTTTAAAACGGCTTTCGGGACCGCCAGACAGCATAGGTTCGCCCTGTCAGCCTGACCGGAGGAAATCTCCAATCCCTCTCTGGTGATAGCTGGCGCGGCCCTGTAGGGTCGCGCCATGTCTATGCCCCCCGTGACCTTTTCCGAAGATCAGGCCGCCGCCTATGACAGCATCGCCGAGATGCTGAGATCAGCTGGCGTCGACCTGGAAGATGACGCTCTTCTGAAATTGCCGGGCGCGGGAAAATCAGGCGTCATGGCGGTGATCGGTAAGGCGGGGTCGGGTAAGACGTTGCTGTTGGCAGAGCTATACAAAGCATTGGCCGAAACCGGTGTGCAAATCGTGTCGGGGGATTTCGAAAGCCGCAAGGCGAAGGAAAAGCGCAGCCTTGCGATCCTTGCCCCAACGAACAAAGCTGCCAGCGTATTGCGTTTGCGCGGTGTTCCGGCGACGACGATTCATCGTATCCTCTACACCCCGGTCTATGACCCAGAATATGAACGCATTGCCGAATGGCTGGCGGGCAATGACGATCGTCCCGAGATCGAAGGCCTCACCGACGAGGCGCTGGATCGCGCGGCTGCTTTTTATGAGAACAACAAATCCATTCCCGGTGCGCTGGCCGCCGCCGGGTTGCGCGGCTCGGATTTCATCACCGGCTGGAAGCGTCGGGATGAGCCACTGGATATAGGGTTCGTCGATGAAGCCTCAATGCTGGACGACCGGCAGTTCGAGGACCTGCAGGAGATATTCCCAACCCTTCTGCTGTTCGGCGATCCGGCCCAGCTGGCCCCGGTCAATCAATCCGGCAGTATGGTGTTTGAAGCTCTGCCGGAACCGCGCAAACAAATTTTGCACCGGGTACACCGGCAAGATGCGGACAATCCAATTTTGGACCTCGCGCACGCGCTGGCTGACCCGCAGATGGGGTTCGAGGATTTCGAACGGCTGATTGAGCAAACCGCCCGGCAGGATGACCGGGTGATCTGGGGCCAGCGAGTCGAGGTTGATCTGATGGCGCGCAGCCCGGTTCTGGTTTGGCGCAACGCAACACGCATCCGTTTGATTCAGGCCTTCCGGCATGTCCACGGCGCGCCGGATACTGAATTGCTGGAAGGCGAGCCGCTGATCTGCGACGGGATCGAACTGCCGCTGAAACACCGCAAGAAGCGGCTGGACCTTGAGGCGCGCGGACTGATCAAGGGCGCTCAGGTGATCTATCTAGGTCCCGGGCGCAAGCCGGGGTTTTCCCGCCTGCATGTGACGGGGGCAGAAGACCCGCAAGTCAGCGCCGCCTCTATCGTCAAGATTGAGATGCCCGACGAAGAGGAACCATTCATCCCCTATGCAGCGCGGATGGGGGCAACTTTCTTGCATGGCGCGGCGGTGACCATCCACAAGGCGCAGGGCTCGCAATGGGACACGGTACAGGTCTTTGCACCGGACGTCTACGCCGCTGCCCGCATGGGTCGGACCGAGGCTGGGCAACCGTTGTGGAAGCGTTTGGCCTATGTGGCCATCACCCGCGCGCAAGAGCGTCTGATCTGGGTCGTTCGCAACCGGTTGGCAAAACCTACCTATCCGTTGCGTGTAGATGACCTGCGCGCTGTTCCGGCAGCATCGCTGACATTGGAGGCGGAAGAGACATGAGCACCATCATTGTAACGGGCGCAAGTTCGGGCATCGGGCGGGCCACGGCGGAACTGTTCCTGGCTGAGGGCTGGACGGTTGGTTTGCTGGCCCGCAGTGCGGATAAACTGCACGAGATGGCTTCGGGCCACGACACTGCCATCCCTCTGGTCGCGGATGTGACCGACCCGGATGCTGTTCAGGCTGCGTTCCAAATTTTTCAGGACAAGGCCGACCGTCTGGACGTGCTGTTCAACAATGCTGGTATCTTTGCGCCCGGAGGCACGATTGACGAGATCGCGCTGGAGGACTGGTACCAAAGCGTCAACGTCAACCTGAACGGAATGTTCCTGAGCGCGCGCGAGGCGTTTCGGATCATGCGACACCAGTCACCGCAAGGCGGGCGTATCATCAACAACGGCTCGATTGCCGCGTATGTGCCACGTCCGAACTCGGTGCATTATTCGGCGACAAAACATGCGATCACCGGCCTGACCCGCAGCCTGTCTCTGGACGGGCGGGACTTTGGGATCGCATGTGGTCAAATCGATATTGGCAATGCACGCACGCAGATGGTGCAGGGTCTGGTGGATGCGGCCGTTGAAGCCGGGCAGCAACCCGACCCGACCATGGCTGTCGAGGACGCTGCACGTTCGGTGCTGCATATGGCTAACCTGCCGCCCGAGGCCAATGTGCAGTTCATGACCGTAATGGCCACGACGATGCCCTATATAGGCCGCGGGTAGGCGTCAGTTTTCACGAAGCAACCGGAATGCTGTCGATGCGCCCCAACCGGCCGCAATGGCGATGACCAGCGACATTAGCCCGTACCAGACCGGCTGCTGGCGCGACATGTTATAGAGGAATCGCTCCAACCCCACCTTGCGCACGTCGATTGTAGTCTCGAACTGCGAGATGACCTGCTTGCCGCGGGTCAGGAAGATACGGGCCTTGTAATCGCCTTCGGTCAGGTCGGCGGGCATTGCGATCGAGGTTCGGAACAGCGTCTGTTCATCCACCGCCACGGTGTTTTCGCGGATCGAATATAAACCCTCATCCTCGCGGATGCGCACTACGGCATCTGCAAAGGATTGCGCCCCACGGATATGCATCGCCGCCCCGACCGAGCGGATAGCCCGTTCAATCGAGATGCGATAACGCAGGTCCTCGGTGTCCGAGAGGATATCGTCCAGCGGCCCACTGGTGGCAACCGCGTAAAAGCTGGGCGCGAGGTCGACCAGAACGCTGTCGGTATTGACCCAAATCCCCAGTTTGCGAGCCTTGCGCCGGACCATCACCGGGCTGGATGGCCCGGCCACGGCCACGATCACCTCAAGCGGTGGGCCGGGCGGAATGGGTGTTTCCCGTTTGACGGCCCCAAAGATCAGTATTTCTGAGCCATCAAAGGTCGCGGTGATGGCAACGCGATCCTGGCTGAGACCCAGCACAACCTGCTCGTCCACCGCAAGGGCGGGGGTGCAGCACAGGATCAGCAGGGCAATCAGGCGTTTCAGCATGATCAGTGGCCCCCTTCGCTGCCGAGGGAGTAGAGCTCGGACGGTTCGATCAGCAGGTCCAGCGCCAGCTTGCCGCAGACCACCAGAACCAGAGCGGCCAGAAGCACCCGCAATTGCTCGGCCGGCATGCGCGCGCCGATTACCGTGCCGATCTGTGCGCCTACGACACCCCCGACCAGCAGCAGAACCGCCAGAACGATATCGACCGTATAGTTCGTGGTGGCGTGCAGCATGGTGGTAAAGGCCGTCACGAAGATGATCTGGAACAGCGAGGTGCCAACCACGACCTTGGTAGGCATCCCCAGCAAATAGATCATCGCCGGCACCATGATAAAGCCACCGCCGACCCCCATGATCGCTGACAGCACGCCGACGCACAGCCCGACCATCATTGGCGGAATGACCGAGATATAGAGGCCAGAGGTGCGAAAGCGCATCTTGAACGGCATGGCGTGAACCCAGCCGCGCTGACGTCTTTTTGCAGGGGCTCCGCCGCCTTTTTTGGCCTTGCGTAGCGCCCGCAGGCTTTCGATGAACATCAGGCTGCCGACGACGCCAAGGAAGACGACGTAACACAGCGTCACCAGCAGATCGACCTGGCCCAGGCTTTTGAGATAGTTGAACACCACCACGCCAAGGGCCGCGCCCATTAACCCTCCGGTTAACAGGACCGTGCCCATCCTGAGGTCCACCGTCTTTCGTCGGAAATGCGCCAACACGCCGGAAAAGGACGAAGCGACGATTTGGTTGGCTTCGGTCGCGACGGCGACGGCGGGGGGGATGCCGATGAAGAACAGCAGTGGCGTCATCAGGAAGCCGCCGCCAACGCCGAACATGCCGGATAGGATACCGACCATCCCGCCCAGCCCCAAAAGCAGAAAGGCATTGACGGAGACTTCGGCGATAGGAAGGTAAATCTGCATATGGAATTACCGGATGAGAACGGCCGCGCCACTTTGGGTGACCCGGATTGTCTCAAACCATTTGGGTGAGGCGTTGATGTGGCGCGCTGGAGACAATCCCATCGGCCGCATGGCGAATATCGGACGCTTGGGCAAATACCCGAAAACCCGATTTGGCTGAAGAAAACGAGGGCACCCAGAAGGTGGACGCTCTTGTGTTTCCGGCACCCTTGTTTGGGAAGATCCGATGTCGGCTATCACAGGAAACACACTCATACCCCTTTAGAGCGGTTGCCGCATGCAAAATCAACTCTGCATGCGGCACTGCGGCGAACTGGACCGACAGGAGTCCAAAACTGGACCTGTCAGCGCTCTTTCACATAGGGCTCGCCCCCGGCGCGCGGCGGCACCGCTTTGCCAACGAACCCGGCCAGAATGACTACGGTCAGGATATAGGGCAGGGCGTCCATCACCTGTACCGGAATGACCACGCCACCCAGGTCGATATTCTGGAACCGCAGTGCAATCGCCTGCAACAGACCGAACAGGAGACAGGCCCACATCGCATGCCATGGCCGCCATTTCGCAAAGATCAGCGCGGCCAGCGCGATGAATCCGCGCCCGGCGGTCATTTCTTTCACGAAACCGGCCTGCAGGGCTGTGGCCAGGTACGCCCCGGCAATCCCGCACAGCACACCGCAGATGGCGACTGCGGCAAAGCGCAGGCCGACGACCGAAACACCGGCTGTATCCACGGCGGCCGGGTTTTCACCCACAGCGCGCAGACGCAGGCCGAACCGAGTGCGAAACAGAATCCACCACGTCAACGGCACCATCAGAAAGGCGACATAGACCAGTATCGAATGACCCGATAGCAGTTCGGAATAGACGAGATGCACGACATTTGCATCCGACATCAGGTCGGAAACGGAACGCCCGGTCAGTTCTGCATCTGCGGGACCAATCGCATAAGGGAATTCGGCGGATTCAAAGCGACCACCGCCAAACAAGGACGGAGTACGCCCCCCCTGTTTGAACCAGCTTTGCGCGATCAGTACCGTCAGGCCCGAGGCCAGAAAGTTGATGGCAACGCCTGAAATCAGCTGGTTGCCACGGAAGGTAATCGATGCCACACCGTGCACCGCAGACAGGATCAGTGATGCCCCGATCCCGGCCAGCAGTCCTAGCCAGACCGATCCGGTCACAGCGGCCACCGCAGCCGAGAAAAACGCCGACATCAGCATCTTGCCTTCAAGACCAATGTCGAAAATGCCGGCGCGTTCAGAATACAGCCCCGCGAGACAGGCCAGCAACAGCGGGGTGGCCAGACGGATCGTCGAGTCGAGGATCTGGATGAGGGTAACAAAGAACTCCATCACTCCGCCCCCTTCCGCAGACTCAGGAACAGTTTTTCAAGCGGCATGCGCACCATGTTGTCCAAGGCTCCTGTGAACAGGATGACCAGCGCCTGAATGACAACGATCAACTCACGCGGGATCGAAGTCCAAAGCGCCAGTTCGGCACCGCCCTGATAAAGGAACCCGAACAGTAACGCGGCAAGGAAAACGCCAAACGGGTGTGACCGACCCATCAGCGCCACAGCGATGCCTATGAATCCCGCGCCTTCGGTCGAGTTCAGAACCAGCCGTTCCGCCTCACCCATCACGTTGTTGATCGCCATCAGACCAGCCAGCGCGCCCGAAATCAGCATCGCCACGATGGTGATACGCACCGGCGAAATCCCGGCATAGACGGCGCCGGTTTCCGAGTGGCCGTACGCGCGGATTTCATAGCCCAGTCGGGTGCGCCAGATCAGCGCCCAGACCACGACGCAGGCCAAGATAGCGACAAAGAACGAGATATTCGCGGGCGCACCCCGGAATACAGCGTTCTCAGCGGTCGAGAACATCGACTGGAAGGTCGGCAGGTGCACCGCTTCGGGGAAACGCGCTGTCGCCGGGTCTTGTGACCCCTGCGGGCGCATTACATTGACCAGCATGTAGTTCAGGAAGGCGGCGGCGATGAAGTTGAACATGATCGTGGTGATCACGATATGGCTGCCGCGTTTGGCCTGCAGATAGGCCGGAATCGCCGCCCAAGCCGCACCGAACAGGGCCGCAGCGCAACCGGCGCCCAGCAACGCGATACTCCAGTGCGGCCAGGGGATGTAGAGGCAGACCATGGCAACACCCAGTCCGCCCAGCATCGCCTGACCTTCACCACCGATGTTGAACAGCCGGGCGTGGAAGGCCACAGCCACCGCCAGCCCAGTGAACATGAAATTGGTCGCGTAATAGAGCGTATAGCCCCAGCCATAGGTCGATCCCAGCGCGCCGGTGACCATCAGGTTCACCGCCTCAACCGGGTTTTCACCGATGGCGAGGATCACCAGTGCCGATAGGATTGTGGCCAGTATCAGGCTGATCAGAGGGATCAGAACGACATCGGCCCATTTGGGCATTTTATCCATGTTACGCGGCCTCTCCCGCAACACCGGCCATCAGCAGGCCCAGTTCTTTTTCATCAGTCTCATGGGGCAGACGCTCGCCCATGATATGTCCGTCAAACATCACCGCGATCCGATCAGACAACGAGAAGATTTCTTCCAACTCGACCGAGACCAGCAGGATCGCCTTTCCCTGATCGCGCAGAGCGACGATCTGTTTGTGAATGAACTCGATCGCGCCGATATCCACACCACGGGTTGGCTGACCGACCAGCAACAGGTCGGGGTTCCTCTCGATCTCTCTCGCGACGACGATCTTCTGCTGGTTCCCGCCCGAGAAGCTTTTGGCGGTGAGCCAACCATTGGGCGGGCGCACGTCGAATTTCTCGATCTTGGCTTCGGTGTCGGCACGCAGGGCGGCGTTGTCCATGAAGATACCGCGCTGATAAGCCGGGTCGCGGTGATAGCCGAAGGCCACGTTTTCCCACGCGTGGAAATCCATGATCAGACCTTCGCGCTGGCGGTCTTCCGGGACGTGGGCAATGTGCTGCGCACGACGGGCCTGTCCGTCTGAGCCCGCGCCGCTCAGCGCCAGAGGCGCGCCGTTCAGCTTGATCGCGCCCTGACCCGGGCGCATTCCGCCCAGAACTTCCAGCAGTTCCGATTGACCATTACCCGCAACACCGGCAATCCCGACGATTTCCCCGGCTCGTACGGTCAGGTCGATACCTTTGACCCGCTCAACGCCTGCGGAATCGAAAACGCGCAGGTTTTCGACCTCAAGAATGGGTTTGCCGGGCTTCGCAGGCACCTTGTCGACCTGCAGCAGTACCTTGCGACCGACCATCAGCTCAGCCAGTTCCTCGGGGCTGGTCTCGGCGGTTTTCACCGTCGCCGTCATCTGACCGCGCCGCATCACAGAAACAGTGTCGGTGTTTTCCATGATCTCGCGCAGTTTATGCGTAATCACGATGATCGTTTTCCCTTCGGCCCGCAGACGGTCGAGGATGCGGAAAAGCTGATCCGCCTCGGCCGGTGTCAGAACGCCGGTGGGTTCATCGAGGATCAGAATCTCGGCCTTGCGGTACAGCGCCTTCAGGATCTCGACCCGCTGCTGCATCCCTACGCCGATCTCGTCGATGCGTTTGTCGGGGTCAACGAACAGTTCGTATTCTTCTTCCAGTTCTTTCAACTCTTTGCGGGCCTTGGCCAGAGACGGGGCCAGCAGCCCGCCATCCTCGGCGCCCAGAACGATGTTTTCCAGAACGGTGAAATTCTCAACCAGTTTGAAATGCTGGAACACCATCCCGATGCCGGCCGCAATCGCCGCCTGACTGTCAGGAATGTCGGTCTTGGTGCCGTTGATCCAAATCTCACCCTTATCGGCTTTGTAAAAACCGTAGAGAATGCTCATCAGCGTGGATTTGCCCGCACCGTTTTCACCGATGATCCCGTGGATCGTGCCGGGGGCGACGCTGATGGAAATGTCTTTGTTGGCCTGAACCGGCCCAAAGGCTTTGGAAATCCCTTTGAGCTCAATGGCGGGGACGGTCATGTCTTGTCCTCAGATTGCCGAAGGGCCGCGCGGATCGCGGCAGAGTGGATGCGAGGCGGAGGTTAAACCCCCGCCCCGCGCGATATCAGAACTGCAGTGCCGGGCAGCTGTCGTTCTCGTAATAGCTGACAACGCTGACATTGCCGTCGATGATGTCCTGACGGGCTTTTTCAACGGCTGCTTTCATCTCATCCGAGACCAGTTCAGCGTTGTTTTCGTCCATTGCGACGCCAACACCTTCTTCGGCCAGACCCATGGCGAAGACACCGGTTTCCAGATTGTCGCCTGAGTTCATCGCGTCGTAAACGGCGACGTCAACACGCTTCAGCATCGAGGTCAGAACCTTGCCCGGGTGCAGGTGGTTCTGGTTGCTGTCCACGCCGATCGACAGGATGCCTTCGTCTGCTGCGGTTTGCAGAACACCAACGCCGGTGCCGCCAGCGGCAGCATAGACCACGTCGGCGCCCTGACTGATTTGCGCCTTGGTCAGCTCGGAGCCTTTCACCGGGTCATTCCAAGCCGCTGGGGTTGTGCCGGTCATGTTTGCAACTACGTTGATATCCGGGTTCACAGCTTTCGCACCTTGCGCGTAGCCGCAGCCGAAATGGCGGATCAGCGGAACGTCCATACCGCCGATGAAACCGATGGTGCCGGATTCCGAGGCCATGGCGGCCATCATGCCAACCAGATACGAACCTTCATGCTCGGCAAAGCCAACCTGACGCAGGTTTGGAGCGTCCAGCCAGTTCACGTCAACGACGACAAATTTCGTGTCGGGGTAATCACCGACAACCGTGCTGAGCGGATCGGCCATTGCGAAACCCATGGTGATGATCGGGCTCAGGCCAGCTTCGGCAAAGCGGCGCAGGGCCTGCTCGCGCTGGGCTTCGGACTGCAGTTCGATCTCACGGTAGGTGCCGCCGGTTTCTTCGGCCCAACGTGACGCGCCGTTATGCGCGGCCTCGTTGAACGACTTGTCGAACTTGCCGCCCAGGTCAAAGATCAGGGCCGGTTCGGCCAGAGCCGCACCAGCAGTCAGCGCGACGGCGGCGGCAGCGCCCATCAAGGATTTCATCAGGGTCATTTCATACTCCCGTTGGTTATTGTCGGTTGGGGCCAAGATAGTCCCGTTTACCCACTGTGAGCGAGCATAACTGTTGTGATGGCGGGAATTAAGGGCGTTTGCAACAGGCCGGGTCAACTGATTTTTGACCAGCTGGTCGAAAAAACCGATTGTTGCCCCTCAGGTCAGGTCACATTCCATGACAATTGCGTCGATTTTTTCAGCGTTTTCGCGCAGATAGTAGTCCTTGCGCAGGCCGCATTTCGTGTATCCGCAGCGGTTATAGAGCGCGATGGCGGGGTGGTTGTCTGCCGCAACGTCCAGAAAGGCGCGAGTCGCGCCTAATTTTCGGGCTTTCGCGTGCCATTCGTGCATGAACTTCAGTGCCAGACCCTGCCGTTGGTGGCTGGGATGTGTGGCAATCGTCAACAACTCGGCCTCATCAGCGATGACCTGGAACAGGGCAAAAGACTCAGCAGTTCCAACGATATGAGTGAACCCGTTGTCCAGCAGACCGGCGAACTCCCGGTCCGTCCAGGGGCGCGACTGGGTAAAGGCCGCCGCGTGGGTATGGGCCAACTCCTGCGGAATCATCCGTCCAGCAAAACCGGAGGCGTGTCTTTTGACGGCGCCGCATCCGCTGGCCGTACGTAAAGCGGGGCGGGGGGCGAGGTGACGCTCTGCCAATTTTGCGCCGCCAGCCGGGCTATGGCCTGCACCTGCGCGTCTGCGTCATCATTCAGGGTCAGGGGTCCGAGTGATTCTGCCTTCTCCTGCGCCATCAACTCCGGGCCTTGCCCGGGCAGCGCGATATAGACCTGTTCGCGTGGGGCGCGGATTGCGGGCAGGCCATCTCCGACCTCAGCCAATGCGTCGAAGCCCGAAACGCCCACGGCCGGAATTCCAAGCCCCAGCGCCAGTCCTCGTGCAGCAGAGACCGAGATGCGGATGCCGGTGAAATTCCCCGGACCGATCCCGACACCGATGGCCGTCAGGTCTCGCCATGTGCTGCCTGCTTCGGCCAGAACCTCTTCCAACAGCGGCATCAACCGCTCGGCCTGACCGCGTGTCATGGGTTCGGTGCGAGAGACGAGGATGCTGTCACCCCGCAACAAAGCGGCCGCGCAATGCGCGGCCGATGTATCAAACGCCAGAATCAGCGGATCAGACGGCAACGGGGCGCACCTCGGTTACCTCTGGGATGTAGTGGCGCAGCAGGTTTTCGATCCCCATTTTCAGCGTCAGGGTCGAGGACGGGCAGCCCGCGCAGGCGCCCTGCATGTGCAGGTAAACAACACCGCGTTCAAATCCGTGAAAGGTGATGTCACCCCCATCCTGAGCCACCGCCGGACGCACGCGGCTGTCCAGCAGGTCTTTGATCTGATTGACGATTTCCGCGTCTTCACCGGTATGTTCCGCGTGACCCGAAGCGGGCTGTGCATCCAAGCCCAGCACCGGCTGACCAGATTGGAAATGCTCCATCACCGCACCCAGAATGGCGGGCTTGATGTGATCCCACTGAACGTCGTCCGATTTGGTCACGGTCACAAAGTCATTGCCCAGAAACACGCCAGTCACACCGCTGACTGCAAAGATGCGTTTGGCCAGGGGCGATCTTTCCCCGGCTTCCGCCGAAGGGAAGTCTGCGGTTCCGGCCTCCAGAACGATCTGGCCGGGCAAGAATTTCAGCGTTGCGGGGTTCGGCGTGGATTCGGTCTGGATGAACATGTCGCGGCTCCGTTTCAGTTCTGACTGATATGCGGGTCCGGGCCGGGGAAGTCAAGATTTGGAACCGTTCTAAATTTCACCCGCCAGATGCATGGCCTCATCCAGCCGGTCATCGCCCCAGAACAGTTCATCCCCCACCAGAAAGCTCGGTGCCCCGAAAATACCCTTGGTCTGGGCCGTTTTCGTCTGTTCAACCAGCGCCGCCTTGATCTCCCGGTCCTGACAGCGGGCCAGCGTTTCGGCAGGCAGGCTGGCCTGCGACAGGCAATCAACCAGCACATCATCGTCCGAGATGTTCAGCCCATCGACAAACTCCGCAGCATAAACGGCGCGGACAAACGCAGCCCTTTGCGGCTGGGCGTCGATCGACAACACAAGCCGCGCGGCCTTTAGGCCGTTTTGCGGAAATGGGTCGGGCCGGGAGAACGGCAGGCCGCGCCGGGCCGACAGCCGCTCCATGTCGCGCCACATATAGCGCCCCTTGGCGGGGTAGATGTTGAACGGCGAATTGTCCCATCCCTGTGCGGCGAAAATGGGACCCAGCAGAAAGGGGTGCCATTCAACCGCGACGCCGTGCTGGGCTGCCAAATCCTCGATCCGCACTGCGCTGAGATAGGAATAGGTCGAGGCGAATTCGAACCAGAACTGGATGCTGCGCGACATGGGTGGGCCTCAGGTGATCTCTTCCAGCTTTTCTTTGCTCAGGTCGCCGGGAACAATGGTGATCGGGATCGGCAGGCTGCCCGAATTCTTGGTCAGCTGCGTCACCAGCGGGCCGGGGCCTTTCTTCTCGACACCCGCGCCCAGCACAAGCACCCCGATTTCCGGGTCGGATTGAACGTGTTCGATGATTTGAGGAACCGGGTCGCCTTCGCGGATCGCCAGTTCTGGGTCCACGCCCTGTTTGTCGCGCATCCATTTGGCGAACACTTCATAATGAGCGTGAATACGTTCGCGCGACTCTTCGCGCATCGTTTCGGCCACCCCGATCCAGTGATTAAACTCATCCGGTGGGATGACCGACAGGATGGTCACGCCGCCCCCGGTATGGGCGGCACGCATGGCGGCAAAGCGCATCGCGTTCAGGCATTCGCGACTGTCATCCAGAACGACCAGGAATTTGCGCATAAAGTGTCCTCAGTTGTTTCAGGCGATCATGCCCGACCTATTGCGTGCTGGCAACCAGAGCCTAGCGCGTGCTTGCCGCCCAGTCCCAATACATCTCGCGCGCACGGCGGGCGATGGGGCCGACCTGATATTGGGTGTCTAGGATCGCGGTGACCGGGGTGATCTTACTCATGTTGCCGGTCATGAAGACCTCATCCGCCTTGTGGAAATCCTCAAAGCTGAGGATGGCTTCGTGAACGGTCACGCCGTCCGCGCGCAGGTTCTTGATATGGCGGGCGCGGGTGATTCCGGCCAGAAAGGTGCCGTTGGGAGTGGGGGTGAAGACTTCACCATCCCGGACCATGAAGATATTGGCGGTTGCGGTCTCGGCTACATGGCCCAGAGCGTCGGCAACCAGCGCATTGGAAAAACCGTTGGAGCGCGCCTCTTGCAGCATCCGCGCGTTATTGGGGTAAAGGCACCCGGCCTTGGCGTTTACGACCGAGGATTCCAGAACCGGGCGGCGGAACCGCGTATATCCCAGCGTAGCCGAGGCTGTTTCGGGGGCCATCGGAATCTCCTCCAGACAGATCGCAAAGCCGGTGCTGTTTTCCTGCGGGATGATGGCTGTCGCGTCGCCATCGATGCCCCAATACATTGGGCGGATATAAACAGCAGATTCCGGGCCGAAGGCTTCCAGCCCTTCGCGGATGATCTCGACCATCTGTTCAGTCGTCACCGAGGGCGTCAACATCAGCGCTTCGGCGGATCGGTTCACGCGGGCGCAGTGCGCCTCAAGATCCGGGGCAACGCCGTCAAAGTAACGCGCGCCGTCAAAGACCGACGATCCCAGCCATGCGCCGTGGTCAGCCGCCCGCATGATCGGGGCATTCCCGTCATGCCACTGACCTTCGAAGTAGGTGCGGATATTCTTGCCGACTGCCATGACGCCCTCCCAAGCTTTTGCGCAAACCTAGGAAGACGTTAAGGCAAGGTCCAGAGCAATCAGCCCTGTTTTGCCCCTACCATACCTACGATTTCGTAGGTGTGCTGCAGGATCGGGGCAGCAATTGCTCGTGCTTTCTCGGCACCTTTGGCCAGAATCTGGTCAATCTCGGCCTCTTCCCCCATTAGGCGGGCCATTTCGGACGAGATCGGCGCCAGTTTCGCAACCGCAAGTTCGGCCAGCATCGGTTTGAACTCACCAAACTGCTTGCCGCCCATTTCGGCCAGAACCTGCTCGGGCGTCAGATCGCTGAGCGCGGCATAGATGTTCACCAGATTGCGCGCCTCGGGGCGCTCTGAAAGGCCATCGATTTCCGAAGGCAGGGCATCCGGGTCTGTCTTGGCCTTGCGGATTTTCTTGGCGATCGTATCGGCGTCGTCGGTCATGTTGATGCGGCTCATATCCGACGGGTCGGATTTGGACATCTTTTTAGACCCGTCGCGCAGGCTCATGACGCGGGTCGCGGCCCCTTCGATCACCGGTTCGGTGATCGGGAAGAAATCGACGCCATAGTCATGGTTGAACTTGATCGCGATGTCGCGGGTCAGTTCCAGATGCTGTTTCTGATCGTCGCCTACCGGCACATGGGTCGCGTGATAAGTCAGAATGTCGGCGGCCATCAGCGAAGGGTAAGCAAACAGGCCCAGCGAGGCGTTCTGTTGGTTCTTGCCCGCCTTGTCCTTCCACTGGGTCATCCGTTGCATCCAGCCCATGCGGGCGACGCAGTTGAAGATCCACGCCAGTTGCGCGTGCTCGGGCACCTGGCTTTGGTTGAACAGGATCGACTTTTCCGGATCGAGCCCGGCAGCGATGAAGCCCGCGCAGAGTTCACGGGTTGAGTGCGCCAGTTCCTTGGGGTCCTGCCAGACGGTGATCGCGTGCAGATCAACCATGCAATAGATGGTCTCCATCTCGGGCTGCTGCATATCCACGAACCGCTTGAGCGCACCTAGATAGTTGCCAAGGTGCAGGTTTCCCGAAGGCTGGATGCCGGAAAACACGCGCGGCGTGAACTTGGTTTCGGTCATCGAAGGGAACTCCCGTCTGGAAAAATAAGCCCCCGTCGCTTACCCATGAGGCCAAGGGACGTCAACAGCCGCGAAAGGCCAGCCCAATGAGCAGTGAGAATTATACACCCGCAGTGAACCCCCTGCCGCCGGTTGTGGTGGCTTTGGTGCTGTTCATCATGGGGGTCGAACTGGCCTTCACGCTTGGTGCACGCGGTCTGGTTGGCGGGCCGTCGGCAGTGGGTTGGCGGTTGGATGCGCTGCAAAGCTATTCTTTCTCGCCCGACATCTTCGACTGGATGGTCGAAAACGGGCGTTGGCCGTTTGAACATGTGATCCGTTTCGTGACCTACCCGTTCGTATCGGGCAGCTTCACGCAGGCGGTCTTTGTCTGCGTTTTCCTGCTGGCCATGGGTAAGATGGTGGCCGAGGTCTTTGGCGGGTTCCAGATGCTGGTGGTCTTTGTGCTGTCCGGTTTGGGTGGCGCGCTGGCCTATGCCCTGCTGTTGGATCCCAGCTATCCGCTGGTCGGAGGGTTTCCCCCGGTCTATGGCCTGATCGGCGCCTTTACATGGCTGCTGTGGCGCAAACTGTCTTTGGTTGGCGAAAACCAGCACCGCGCCTTTGGCCTGATCGCAGCCCTGATGGGCATCCAACTGGTCTTTGGTCTGCTGTTCGGTGGCACCTCGGACTGGGTGGCCGATCTGGGCGGGTTTGCCACCGGGTTCGGCCTGTCCTTCTTTCTGGCCCCTGGTGGCTGGGCGCGGATTGTGCGGCGTATCCGCCGCGACTGATCACGACCGGCGCAGAGCCTTTTTGAACTCGGAGACTTCAAAAGCACCGAACAGATGGCCGAGAAAGAAATAGGAAGCGGCGGCAACTTTGATCAGAATGATCAGCGCCAAGTACCGCCAGCCGGGTAGGTCGAAGGTCCAGCCAAACAGGTGAATAGCGGCAAACAGCACAGCGCCCATCCCCAACGAGGCTGCAACGACGCGCCACGCCCGCCGCTTAAACCGGGCGTCGAACCGGGCCTCTTCGCCCATGCGACGTGCACCTAAGGCCAACAACCCAACCATCGCCCATCCGGCGGCCGAGGCCGCTATGGCGGGGGCAATCCAGCCCACCAGCGGATACAGGCCAAAGGCAAGCACGGCATTCACGATCATTGCGACAATGGCATAGTGAAAAGGGGACCGCGTATCCTCGCGCGCAAAATAGAGCGGTTGCAGCAGTTTTTGCAGCATAAAGGCGGGTAGGCCGATACCATAGATGGCCACTGCCAGCGCCGTGGCCGCAGTGTCTTCGGCGCTGAACTGGCCACGCTCGAACAGGACCGAGACAATCGGGTTGGGCAAAACCACAAAGGCCACGGTCGAGGGGATGGTCAGCAGCAGGGTGAATTCACCGGCCCGGGAAAAGGCGTTGCGAGCGCCGTCTTTGTCTCCGGCTCGCAGCCGCCGCGACAGGTCGGGCAGCAGCACGATGCCGACGGCGATGCCCACCACGCCTAGAGGCAATTGATACAACCGATCCGCCGCAAACAGCCAGCTGACGGCCTTTTCGGTTTTCGAAGCCACAAGCTGCCCCACCACCAGATTGACCTGCGTGACGCCCATGGCCAAAGCCGCCGGTACGGCGATGCGGACCATATGTCGCATCTTGGGGCTGAGTTTCGGCAGTCCGGGACGGATGCGAATACCGGCACGCTCAGTGGCGATCCAGACCAGCGCTAGTTGCGCGACGCCGGCCAGCGGGATGACGGTGATCAGCCAGCGGATAACCTCGCCGCCCATGATTGCCGCGGCGATCAGGGCGGTGCAGGCAAAAATATTCAGTAATACAGGGGCTGCGGCTGCGGCTGCAAAGCGTCCAGTGGCGTTCAGAACGCCCGAAAACAACGCTGCCAATGACATGAACAGGATGTAGGGGAAGACCACGTACCCGTAATCAACGGCCAGATCGAACCGTTCGTCGCCATGGAACCCCTCGGCTGTGATCCAGACCAGAGCGGGCATGAACACCATCGCCAGCCCGACCAGCGCAAGAACCGCCACGGCCAGCAGGTTGAACGCGTCCTGAGCAAAGCCCTCGGCGTTTTCCCCACCTTCTAAGCGCTTGGAAAACATCGGCACAAAGGCCGCGTTGAACGCGCCTTCGGCAAAGAAGCGACGGAACATGTTGGGCAGGCGGAAGGCGGCGACAAAGGCATCCATCACCGGCCCTGGCCCGATATAGGCGGTCAACAGGATTTCCCGTAGGAAACCCAGAATACGACTGGCCAGAGTCCAGAACCCGACCGTAAACAGGCCTGAAAACAGCCGGATCTGCTTCATGAGGCCGCGCGCTCGGCGCCTTCGGTGATGGCTTTGCGCAGCTTGCCTTCAAGCGTGCGTTGCTTGCTGTCCGAATGGTATTTCAGCCCGAACATGTCCTTGACGTAGAACGTGTCCACCACCTGCTCGCCATATGTCGCGATCACCGCGTTCGCGATATAGACATTTGCCGCAGCCAGCGTGCGGGTCAGGTCATAGAGCAGCCCGGGGCGGTCGCGGGTATCGACCTCGATGATCGTGTAAATCTCGGATCCGTCATTGTCGAAGGTGATATGGGTCGGCACGTTGAAGGCGCGCTCGCGCTTCTTGATCTTGTCGCGCGATTTCAGCGCTTCGCGGGCGACAACTTCGCCTTTCAGCGTCTTGTGGATCATCTGGGTCAGGCGCGGCAGGCGACTGGCCTCGAACGGGTGGCCTTCGGCGTCCTGAATCCAGAACGCATCAGTCACGTAGCCATCCTTGGTGGTGTAACTGCGCGCATCCACCACGTTGGCTCCGACCAGCGCCAGAGCCCCTGCGATCCGCGCAAAAATCCCCGGGTGGTCGCCCATCGCAAAACAGGCGCGGGTGGCGTCGCGGTCCTCGTCGGGATGCAGGCGGATTTCCATCTCACCAGGGTCGCCGCTGTGTTCCAGTGCGCGCAGCATCTCAGCAAATTCCACATGGGTCGACAGGTTCAAACCCTGCCAATAGGGCGGGTAATGACGTCCGGTCTCGGCCTTGAGGTCCGCCTTGGACCAATCCGCCAGTTCGGCCCGCAGGGCCTTTTTGGCCTCGGTGCCGCGGTTGGCGCGATTGAGGTCCTCCATCCCGGTTTCCAGCGCGCGCTTGGTTTCGGCGTGCAGGGCCCGCAGCAGAGTGGCCTTCCAGTTATTCCACGTGTCCGGCCCAACGCCACGAATGTCGCAGACCGTCAGCACCGTCAGCAGGTCCAACCGTTTGACCGTTTTCACCGCCTTGGCGAAATCGCGCACGGTGCGCGGGTCCGAGATGTCTCGTTTCTGCGCCATATCCGACATCAGCAAGTGATACCGTACCAGCCATTCCACAGTTTCCGAATCCGCCTTATTCAAACCCAAACGCGGAGCAACCTTACGTGCAATTTGCGCACCGAGTATCGAGTGATCCTCAGGTCGTCCTTTAGCGATGTCATGCAGCAGCAACGCGACATAGAGAACTTTGCGGTTAACCCCGCCCTCGAGAATCGACGAGGCCAGCGGCAGTGATTCCACCAACTCTCCGCGTTCGATCTGGGCAAGGTTGGCGATACACTGGATGGTGTGCTCATCGACCGTATAGCTGTGATACATGTTGAACTGCATCATCGCCACGATGTGTTCGAATTCAGGCAGAAAGGCAGACAGAACACCCAGTTCATTCATTCGGCGCAGGGCACGCTCGGGGTTGCCGTGCTTCAGCATCAGATCAAGGAAGATGCGCTGCGCTTCTTTGTCTTCGCGCATCTCTTCGTCGATCAGATGAAGGTTAGCGCTGACCAATCGCATCGCATCCGGGTGGATCAACATACCCGTCCGCAGGCCCTCTTCAAACAGGCGCAGCATGTTCAGCTTGTCAGTCAGAAATGTATCGGAGTTGGCGACGTCCAGACGACCATGCACGACGGCATAGCCTGCTTTGACACGCGGGCGGCGACGAAAGATGCGCTCCAGCAAGGGGGCGCTCTTGATATGAGTCGCTTCCAGCTTGGTCAGGAAGATGCGTGTCAGTTCACCCACGCGCGTGGCTTCGCGGAAATAGCGCTGCATGAACACTTCGACGGCACGGCGCCCCGCTCGGTCCTCATAGCCCATGCGAGAGGCGACCTCGACCTGCATATCAAAGGTCAGTTGTTCGGTCGCGCGGCCGGTGACCAGATGTAGATGAGAGCGGACGGCCCAAATAAAGTCCTCGGCCTTGACGAAGGTCTCGAATTCCTCAGGTGTGAAGAGACCCAAAGGTACCAGTTCGGCCACATCCTGAACACCATAGGTATATTTTGCGATCCAGTAGAGTGATTGCAGATCGCGCAGCCCGCCCTTGCCCTCCTTGACGTTGGGCTCGACCATATAGCGCTGGCCTTGCTTTTTGTGTCGTTCGTCGCGTTCCTGCAGCTTGGCTTCGATGAATTGCCGCTCGCTGCCCTTGAACAGGTCGGCTTTCAGGCGGGTTTCCAGTTCAGCTCCAAGGTCTTTGTCCCCCGCCAGATAACGCTGTTCCAGCATGGCGGTGCGGATAGTGAAATCCTCGGCCCCGAGACGCAGGCAGTCTTTGATGGTGCGCGACGAATGCCCGACCTTCAGCCGCAGATCCCACAGGATGTAGAGCATGGATTCGATCACGCTCTCGGCCCAGGCGGTGATCTTGTAGGGTGTCAGGAACAGCAGATCGACATCCGATGACGGGGCCATCTCTCCCCGCCCGTAGCCTCCAACTGCCATCACCGCCATTTTCTCACCCTGCGTCGGCGTCGCCAACGGGTGCAGATACACGCTCGAGACTTTCATGGCAGCACAGACCAACCCGTCGGTAAGATAGGTATAAGAATGGGTCAGTGGCCGCGCATCAAAGGGGCGTTTGGAAAAAGCATCGGCAATGGCCTGCCGCCCAGCCTTCTGAGCATCACGCAGAATGCGCACGGTCTCATTCCGCCGCGCGCTATTTTCCGAAGTATTGTCGAAGGCTTCCGATAGCTGTGCCATGACGGCGGCGCTGTCGAATATTTCATCGGCCGGGCAAATCAGCTCACCCTTCGGGGTGAGCGTCAGCACCGCTTGATCAGAAACCGGCGCCTGAGAAGCTTTGTGGGGCAGGGTCAATCACTACTACCTGTTTATTCTGGATCGTGGCCACAGCCAGACCACGTTCATTCGTACCGTTCGGACGCAGGCGGAAGATGCCACCGACGCCCTGGAAACCGGCGTTCTGTGTCAGCGCCGAGGCGGTCAGCGCGTTGGATTTTCCCTGACCAACCAGCGCAGCGATAGCTGCTATACCGTCATAAGCCAAGCCGCTGATTGGATGTGGAGCCTCGCCATAGGTGTTGTTGTATCGCTGGCGATAGGCCTGCGCCTTGGATGGATCAGGCAACGCGAACCAGCCACCCTGTACACCCGGCAAGTCTAGTGTTTGCGGTGGGATGTCCCAGCGCGTCAGGCCGATATACTGGGTATTCGCCGGGGAAACACCCGCTTCGGGCAGCAATTGAGTGAAAAGCGGTAGCGCTCCTGCTGTGGTCGCTGTCAGGAACAGGGAATCAGCGCCTGAGGCGTCTACGGTCGCTTTGACATTTGGTACAGAGTTGATGACACCTTGCTGCGATCGATCATAGCCGATCGAGCCAGCGTTGTTCACCCGGCTGCTGCTCAGCGCATTTGCAATGGCGGTCTGACCCAATTGCCCCGCACTATCGTTGCTGTGGACTATGACCATATTGTTCTTGCCCTGCGACCCGGCAAAGCTGACCAGTCGATTGGCCGTGTTGTCAAAGGTCGGGCCAAGCACGAACACATTGCCGCCTGCAATGCTTGTGTTGTTTGAAAAGGACAGAACGTTGACGTTGTTGTTCAACACTGCAAGGCCAGCAGAATTCGCCGCTTGCGCATAGACTGGTCCCAGAATGATCTTTGCCCCATCGGCAACCGCGCGTTGCGCAACTTCGGCCGCTGTATTCGAGCTGCCGCGCGTATCATAGACACGCAGATCGATTTTGACATTCTGCAGATCGGCCATCGCCAGACGAGCCGCGTTTTCAAGGCTGCGCGCCAGTGCTGCGTCGCCAGCCTGTCCCGATCCTGCAGGTACCAGAAGGGCAACAGGGACGGGTTCGGATGTGTCAATCGACGGCCCTCCTCCGATACCTGTGGTTTCACACGCGGTCAGAAAGGCGGCGGTTGCCAGCACGGCGGCGGTACGCGCCAGCTTGCGAACGGGCTTGCAAACGGTAAACATCTGAATGAAAACTCCCTGTCCCGGCGGCTTGGGGTGCCACCTATCTATTGCGCCGCGATAATAAACGTCACGCTGTGAGGGTCCAGCTTTGAATTTCCAAAAAGTCAGATTGGGCGCCGGCCTGTATTTTGTTGCCACTCCGATTGGAACGGCCCGCGATATTACGCTCAGGGCGCTGGACGTGCTGGCATCGGCGGACGTGATCGCCGCCGAGGATACTCGAAGCCTGCGCCGGTTGATGGAGATTCACGGTGTTCCTCTCGAAGGGCGGCGCATTCTGGCCTATCACGATCACAGTGGCGCGGGTGCACGCGGAAAGATTCTGGATGCTTTGGCTGAGGGAAAATCGGTTGCCTACGCGTCCGAAGCGGGAATGCCTCTGATCGCTGACCCTGGATACGATCTGGGAAGGCAGGCCGCCGAGGCCGGGCATGTGGTGACCTGCGCGCCGGGGCCGTCGGCGGCTTTGATGGCTCTGACTTTGGCGGGTCTGCCGACGGATGCGTTCTTTTTCGCCGGCTTTCTGCCCAATGCGTCCGGTGCGCGTCGGTCGCGAATTGAGGCATTGCGGGATGTGCCCGGCACGCTGGTATTCTACGAATCGCCGAAACGTGTGGCCGCCTGCCTGTCGGATCTGGCCGAGGTGTTGGGGGAAAACCGCCCCGCCGCGATGTGTCGCGAGTTGACCAAAAAGTTCGAAGAGGTCCGGCGTGGACCTCTGGGCGACCTCGCGGCAGAATTGCAAGGGCAGACGGTCAAAGGTGAAATCGTCTTGCTTGTGGATCGTGGTCATTCGGAAACTGTTAACGAGTCCGATGTAGAAGAGGCTCTGAAACGGGCTTTGGAAACGCATTCGGTGCGGGATGCGGCGGATTTAGTGTCAGAAATGTACAAGCTGCCGCGCCGTCCGATCTATCAGAAGGCCCTGAAACTGGGAAAGGGATGACATGACCGCGCGATCTGTCCGAAGTTCGGTTTCCTATCACGCCGGACAGGCGGCCGAGCAGCAGGTGGCATCCGACTACGAGCGGCGCGGGTTCTCAATCGCGCATCGTCGCTGGCGCGGGGCCGGGGGCGAGATCGACCTGATCGCCCGCAACGCGGATGGTATCGTTTTCATCGAGGTCAAGAAAAGCACCAGTTTCGACTTGGCCGCGGTGCGGATCAGCCGCCGCCAGATGGACCGAATTTACGCCTCTGCTGCCCAGTTTCTGGAAACCGAACCCGGCGGACAACTGACCAACGCCCGGTTTGATGCCGCCTTGGTGGATGCCTCGGGGGCTGTTCAAATCATCGAAAACGCCTTTGGTCAGGCCTGACCCCATTGAACCCATGGCCCCGCTGGGCCATGTATCTGGCGTGAAACTGAGGGACACGCCATGAAAATCGCCTTTCAGATGGACCCGATCGGGGCCGTGGATATCAATGCAGACAGCTCATTCCGCTTGGCCGAAGAAGCGCAGGCGCGCGGGCACACGCTGTTTTTCTACGGACCTGACCAACTGGCCTATCAGGAACGGCGCATCACCGCCCGCGGTCATGACATGAAGGTTCAGCGCGTGGCAGGTAACCCGGCAGAGCTGGGGCCAGAGCGCGAGGTTGATCTGGCTGAGTTCGACGTGATCTGGCTGCGTCAGGATCCTCCGTTCGACATGCATTACATCACATCGACCCACCTGCTGGACCGTCTGAAAGGGCAGGCGCTGGTGGTCAACGATCCGTTTTGGGTGCGCAACTACCCCGAGAAACTGCTGGTTCTGGACTTCCCCGACCTGACGCCTCCGACAACGATTGCGCGCGACCTTAAGACAATCAAGGCGTTCAAGGAAAAGCATGGCGATGTCATCCTGAAACCGCTCTATGGCAATGGCGGTGCGGGGGTATTCCGGCTGGACGCAAATGACCGCAACCTGACTTCTCTGCATGAGCTGTTCACCGGTTTCTCACGCGAGCCGCTGATTGTGCAGAAATTCCTGCCCGATGTCAGTAATGGCGACAAACGGGTGATTCTGGTGGATGGCGAACCGGTCGGCGCGATCAACCGCGTTCCGGCAAAGGGTGAAACCCGCTCGAACATGCATGTGGGCGGCCGCCCCGAAAAGATCGGCCTGTCAGAGCGTGATCTTGAAATTTGTGCCGCGATTGGCCCTCTGCTGAAGGAAAAAGGCCAGGTCTTCGTGGGGATTGATGTGATCGGCGATTACCTGACCGAGATCAACGTGACCTCACCCACAGGCATTCAGGAGCTGGAGCGGTTCGACGGCGTGAATATCGCCGAAAAGATTTGGCAAGCGATTGAGGCCAAGCTTTAGGCCGCGACCTTGGCGCTGATGCGAAAACTCAGCGCCTCGGCCACATGCGGGCGTCGGACATCCGGTGCACCCTCCAGATCGGCAATCGTTCGGGCTACGCGCAGAATGCGGTGAAAAGCGCGGGCGGACAGGCCGAAACGCTCGGCGGCTTTTAGCAGCAGCTCCTTTCCCTCAGCATCCGGAGCCGCGATTTCTTCCAGCATCGTGCCTTCGACATCTGCGTTTTGTCGGGTGGACGTACCATTAAAACGGTCTGTCTGAATTTCGCGAGCTGCCTCAACGCGCGCCGCAACCGTGGCCGAGCTGTCGCCCGAGGGTGGCAGATCGAGGTCTGTAAAGCCCACCGGCGGGACCTCAATCCGCAGATCGAAACGATCCATCAACGGGCCGGAAATCCGCCCTAGATAATCTTCACCGCACACAGGTGCGCGCGAGCAGGCACGGGCGGGATCGGTCAGGTAACCGCATTTGCAGGGGTTGGCGGCGGCCACCAGCATGAATCGGCAGGGGTATTTCACATGAGCATTGGCGCGGGCGACCATGACCTCTCCGGTCTCAATCGGTTGGCGCAGGGTTTCCAGTACGGTGCGCGGGAATTCGGGGAACTCGTCCATGAAAAGAACACCATTATGGGCCAGCGAAATCTCACCCGGCTTGGCGCCTTTGCCTCCACCGACGATAGCCGCCATCGAAGCCGTATGGTGTGGTTCGCGAAATGGGCGGGTTCGGCTGATGCCACCTTCGTCTAGCAATCCACACAGCGATTGGACCATCGAGGTTTCCAAAGCCTCGATCGGGGTCAGCGGTGGTAGAATACCGGGCAGGCGCGCGGCTAGCATGGATTTACCTGAGCCGGGCGTGCCAATCATGATCAGATGGTGACGTCCTGCGGCAGCAATTTCCAAAGCACGTTTGGCCCGTTCCTGTCCCTTCACATCGCGCAGATCGCGGGCGCTGGGCGCAAGACTCACCTCGCCCGGTTGGGCGGCTGGTAGGGGAGACTGGCCCGAGAAATGGCGCACCACATCGCCCAGTGACCCGGCCCCGATCACCTGAGTGGCATCGACCCATGCGGCCTCGGCACTGGAGGCGCGGGGGCAGAGCAACGTGCGATCCTCGGCGGCTGCGGTCATGGCGGCGGGCAGGGCACCGACAACCGGCACCAATGAGCCGTCCAGTGACAGTTCACCCAGCGAAACAGCGCCTTCGGCGGCGTCGGGCGGAATGATCTCTAACGCCGACAGCAGTGCCACCGCGATGGGCAGGTCGAAATGGCTGCCCTCTTTTGGCAGGTCGGCAGGGGACAGGTTGATGGTGATCCGTTTCGATGGCAGGGCGATGGCCATCGAACTCAGTGCGCTACGAACGCGATCGCGGGCCTCGGACACCGCCTTGTCGGGCAAGCCGACGATGGAAAAGGCGGGCAGACCCGGCGAGACGGCGCATTGCACCTCGACCGGGCGGGCATCGACCCCTTGGAAAGCAACGGTATGAGAACGGGCGACCATGAACGACCTTTTTGGTTAACAGGTCGTTGCTGCCATGGTCGCGGTTTAAGAATCGTTAACGGCGCTCACCATTGCGGTGAATTTCGGCCATGCCCCCGGGTCTGCGACGGTTTTGTCACGGCAGAACGCGTTGCAGAACCCCCAATGCTGCCCATTTAGTTCCAGAAAATGAGTGACCGGTTTGCCGGAATAGGGGCATTTGGCGTTGAGCGAGGAGCCGTCTTCGACAGGGTGTGCGTCCGAAGGCTCGCCGATTGGCCACGGCTGCGATGGCAGGTCCAGCGCATAGGGAAAGGGATCATAGGTCACGGTCAGCCCCATCGCGCGCCATTGCCGAACCGGCGTGTCCGCCAGCAGCTCAACACAATAGGCGCGGTTGGCATCGGAAACCGGCAAACCATACCCGATGATCCGCGCGGCCACAGGCGTATAGAACACATCCGCCGAGGAATAATAACCGAAGAGCGGGCCACTTTCTGCACCGGATACCGCGCGGGCATGGGCCCAGAGCGTTTCGATACGGATCAGATCAGCCAGCGTCTCGGGCGACGGGTCAAACCCTTGCCAGCAGTGTTTCAATTGCATCGGGCATTCCCCGCGCAAGGCGTTGAACCCGGCGACCATCTCGGCGCAGAGCCACCGGGCGGTGGCGCGTGCAGCGGGATCCTTCGGCCACAATCCGGCCTCGGGGTGACGCTCAGCCAAGGTCTCGGCCATGGCGAGGCTTTCGCCAACGACCGTGCCGTCCGGCAGGCGCAAGGCGGGCACGAGGCGCGCGGGGGCAAGGGCGCTCATATCCTCGGCCATAGTGCCGGAATAGAGGCCGATCATATGGCTTCGATAAGGCAGGCCAAACTTTTCCAGCATCAGCCAGCCGCGCATGGACCAGCTGGAAAACAGGCGGTCTCCGATAAACAAATCATAGGTCATGGTGTAACGATGGCGCGGTAGAACCGATCCGTAAATCAGTGATTTGTGCGGGATATGATCACGGGAGGTGATTGATCCGCCCTACCGACCAGCGATCGCCGTGATGGGTAATGTCGGTGACCGAGAGGTTGTCGATCCGGTGGCTGAACGCCTCTTGTGCGTCGATGTCGAGGGCGCGCTGGACCTGCGTCAGGATCACGCCGAAATGGGCGACGATGACCAGATCGCGCCCGGTATGGTCCGTGATGAGGCGGTCGATCACGGCATCGACACGGGCGCGCACTTCGTTCCAGCTTTCGCCGTCGGGCGGGCGCACATCGCCGGGATTGTCCCAATAGGCAAAGGCGAGGTCGGGGTCTTCGGCTTCAATGTCTTTGAACCCGCGCAATTCCCATGTGCCGAAATGTATCTCGCGCAGGTCGCGGTGATGCGGCAGGCGCTGACGCGTCCCCTGAATGGCCGAGGCGGTGTCGGCGGCACGGGAAAGGTCGGACGAAACAATCAGAGCACCGTCTGGCAGGTGATCATGCAACCGCGCAATGGCCGCCTGATCGCTGAGGTCAGCAGGGATGTCGGACCAGCCGACCATGGTTTTCGCATGGGTTGGGCCGTGACGGACAAGATGCAGGCGGGTCATGGCAATTGACCCTTTAGAACCAGCGGAAGTCCGGCGGTGACCTGCACGGCCAGATCGGCCTGCGCTGCCAGGCCGATATTCAGTCGCCCCTGCGCCTCGCGGAACCGGCGGGACAGGGCATTGTCGGGCACGATGCCGTGGCCGACCTCGTTCGAGACAATGACAATCGGGGCACGGCAGCATTTAAGCGCCTGCAACAGTGCGGACTGCGCCTGTTCCAGATCCTTCTCGGCCAGCAGGTGATTGGTCAGCCACATGGTTGCGCAGTCGATCAGACAGATATGGTCTGGCGTCAGGTCGGCCAGCGCAGGCCCCAGATCAAAGGGGGCCTCAACAGTTTCCCAACCTTCGCCTCGCTGGACGATGTGGCGTTGAACCTTATCACGCATCTCGTCATCAAACACTTGTGATGTGGCAAGATAAATTCGATTTTTTTCAGATGAAACAACAAGTTGCTCGGCAAAGGCCGACTTGCCAGAGGCTGCGCCGCCCAACACAAAGGTTAAATCAGGATACACTGTGATTACCTTTCATGTGATCCACCCGGCTTTGTTCTGCGTATCGACCCTAGGTCGGCAAAGCAAGTCCGGCCCGCGCCTGTGAAAAGGGGAGATTTCTATGGCACTGGACAATGCGAACGATTTTTCGATGTCCCGGCAAGCGATGAAGGCCGAACTGCTGGACGCGGAGACCGAACTGAAACTGGCTTACGCCTGGCGCGATGAGCGTGACGAACAGGCGCTGCACCGGTTGATCACAGCCTATATGCGGCTGGCGATTTCGATGGCGGCCAAATTCAAACGCTATGGCGCGCCAATGAACGATCTGATTCAGGAGGCCGGTCTGGGCCTAATGAAGGCTGCTGACAAGTTCGACCCCGACCGAGGCGTGCGATTTTCGACCTATGCGGTTTGGTGGATTAAGGCGAGCATTCAGGACTATGTGATGCGCAATTGGTCAATGGTGCGAACCGGGTCGACCTCCTCGCAGAAATCCCTGTTTTTCAACATGCGCCGGGTTCAGGCGCGTCTTGAACGCGAAGCCGCGACCGAGGGGATGGATTTGGATCGCCATCAACTGCACCAGATGATTGCTGCCGAGATTGGTGTGCCCCTGCGTGATGTCGAGATGATGGAAGGGCGGCTGTCCGGCTCTGATTTCTCATTGAACGCGGTGCAGTCGGCCGATGAGGACGGGCGCGAGTGGATTGACGCGTTGGAAGATGAACGCGCGCAGGCCGCTGAGACGGTCGAAAACAGCCATGACACCGAACAGTTGCGCGAATGGCTGGTGACGGCCATGCAGGCTTTGAACGACCGCGAAAGGTTCATCGTGCGTGAACGTAAACTGCGTGAACCGTCACGCACGCTGGAAAGCCTTGGGCAGGAACTTGGGCTGTCCAAAGAGCGTGTGCGGCAGCTTGAGGCGGCGGCGTTCGTTAAAATGCGCAAGAACCTTGAAGCTCAATCGCGCGAGGTGCAACACTTCATCGCATGAGACAGCTTGCGATTCTGCTTTGTGCACTAGTGGTTATGGCCCAGCCCGGCCATGCCGAAGACCTTATCCCCGATGACGTCCTTGCTGCGATGACCTCGGCAGACGTGGTCATTCTGGGTGAGATCCATGACAACCCGCAGCACCACGTCATTCAGGCCGAGGCATTGAAGGCCATAAAACCATCAGCCGTTGTCTGGGAGATGGTGACCGAAGAAAGTGCGCAGCGTCTTGCAGACAAGGCTGTATCCGATCCCGATGAGCTGGCGCGCATACTGGATTGGATTGAATCCGGCTGGCCGCCGCTCAGCATGTATTATCCGGTGTTTCAGGCCTCGGACGCGCCGGTTTATGGTGCCATGGTCCCGCGTACCGCAGCCCGTGCCGCAATGGAGCGGGGCGCAGCGACTGCCTTGGGCGCCGATGCGGCACGCTATGGTCTGACCGTTCCTTTACCGGCTGACGAGCAAGCCGCGCGTGAGGCTGATCAACTGGCCGCCCATTGCGATGCGATCCCGAAAAGTGCCTTGCCGCAACTGGTGGCGATTCAACGGCTGCGCGATGCGGTTTTGACCCGTGCCATCCTGCGGGCCACCGATGAAACTGGCGGACCGGTTGCAGTGATTACGGGCAATGGCCACGCGCGAAAGGATCGGGGCATTCCAACATTTCTGTCTCGGATGCGTCCGGGCTTGAAAGTGTTTGTACTGGGGCAGTCCGAGGATGGCTTGGTGAACGGAGAGTTTGACGCTGTCATCGACAGTCCGAGTATCGAACGCGAAGATCCCTGCTTGGCGTTTAAGACATCTAATTAACCGCTGGAACTGTCCGGTCTGCTTGCCTAATGTCGGGGCCGACCGGGACGGGAAGGGCTCAACATGCTGGCATCGAAACGCATTCTGCTGATCATCGGCGGTGGGATCGCGGCGTATAAATCGCTGGACCTGATCCGGCGTTTGCGAGAACGTGGTGCCTCTGTGACGCCCGTATTGACTCGTGCGGCCGAGGAATTCGTGACACCCCTGTCGGTGTCTGCTTTGGCCGGAGAAAAGGTGTACCGCGATCTGTTTGACCTGACGGATGAGGCAGAGATGGGGCATATTCAATTGTCGCGCTCGGCCGATTTGATCGTCGTGGCCCCGGCGACGGCTGACTTGATGGGCAAGATGGCAGGGGGTCTGGCCAATGATCTGGCCTCGACCCTGCTGATGGCGACCGACACGCCTGTCCTGTGTGCCCCTGCGATGAACGTACGGATGTGGGAGCACCCTGCCACGCAGCGTAACCTGACACAGTTGCAAGCGGATGGCGTCCGTTTTGTTGGCCCGAACGAGGGCGATATGGCCTGCGGTGAATACGGTCCTGGACGCATGTCGGAACCGCTTGAGATCGTCGCCGCGATCGAGGCGGAGCTGGGTGATGGCCCGCTGAATGGCAAACGTGTGCTTGTGACCTCGGGGCCGACGCATGAACCCATCGACCCGGTACGCTATATCGCCAATCGGTCCTCAGGGGCGCAGGGCGCCGCAGTGGCGCGGGCACTGGCCACGTTGGGGGCCGAGGTGGTGTTTGTAACTGGCCCCGCAGATGTGCCGCCGCCCGACGGGGTGCAGGTTGTGACGGTTGAAACTGCCCAACAGATGTCCGACGCGGTGGACGCTGCGCTGCCCGTTGATGCGGGTGTGTTTGCGGCAGCGGTTGCGGATTGGCGCGTTTCCAGCGCCTCGGACAAGAAACTGAAGAAAAGCCGCGATGGTCTGCCGGTGCTTGAGTTCGCCGAAAACCCCGACATCCTGAAACGTGTCTCGCATATGGAAAAAGGTCGCCCTGCGTTGGTCGTCGGATTCGCGGCCGAGACGGATAATGTGATCGAACACGCCACTGCCAAACGGGGGCGCAAGGGCTGCGACTGGATCGTGGCCAATGATGTCAGTCCAGCAACCGGGATCATGGGCGGATCCCAGAATGCGGTGATCCTGATCTCGGACGCCGGTGCCGAGGAATGGCCGCGCATGGGCAAGGACGAAGTGGCCAAGCGTTTGGCGCGTAAGATCGCCGACACGCTGAGCAGCTAAAAAAGGAGCAGTGATGGTTGCTATTCGTGTGACCCGAGAGGAAGGGTCCGATCCGTCGGTTCCTCTACCGTCCTATGAAACCTCCGGGGCGGCCGGGGCGGATGTGCGGGCGAACCTGCCGGACGGGGCTTCGATCACGCTGGAACCGGGACAACGCGCTTTGGTGCCAACGGGTCTGCGTATCGAAATTCCGCAGGGGTTCGAGGTTCAGGTGCGTCCCCGCTCGGGTCTGGCGCTGAAACACGGCATCACCCTGCCCAATACCCCCGGCACGATTGACAGTGACTATCGCGGTCCCTTGGGCGTGATCGTCCTGAACGCCGGGCAAGAGGCGTTCGAAGTCACCCATGGCGAGCGCATCGCCCAACTGGTCGTTGCCCCCGTGGTGCAGGCTGCGTTCGAGCCGGCGGAGGCGCTCAGCGACACCGCACGCGGCGCGGGTGGTTTCGGCTCGACCGGGCGCGGCTGATGCTGCTGGTCCTGATCCTGGCTGCGGGTCTGTGGGGGATCGGCTATGTCGCCGGGGTTTCCCGGGCGGCACGGATGACCTCGGTCGGGGTTCTGCTGCTGGGCGTGATTACGGCCCAACTGGTTCTGCCCGATGGGCATCCCTTGCGCGAGGCGACTGGCGGCTCTGCGGCGCTGTGGCTGATCTTGGGTGGCGTGGCCATTGTGGTTCTGGTTTACGGAAGGGCGTTGAAAGCGCTGCGAAACCGCGCAGCCCCTGCCGCCGCCAAGGAGCCCGCCATGCCATCCGACCAATTCTCAGAGACCGAGCTGGAACGTTATGCCCGCCACATCGTTTTGCGAGAATTGGGCGGACCAGGTCAGAAGAAAATGAAAAAAGCCCGCGTGCTGGTGATCGGAGCAGGTGGGTTGGGCGCACCCGCTCTGCAATATCTGGCGGCGGCGGGCGTCGGTACAATCGGCGTAATCGACGATGATGAGGTTGAAAACGCGAACCTGCAAAGGCAGGTGATCCACCGCGATGCCGATATCGGGGTGCCCAAGGTGTTCTCGGCGCAGCAGGCGATGGAGGCGCAGAACCCCAACGTCACTGTTCTGCCATATCACCGTCGCCTGACCGACGAGATTGCCCAAGACCTTTTTTCCGACTTCGATCTGATCCTCGACGGCACCGATAATTTCGACACCCGCTATCTGGCCAACCGAACAGCGGCGGCGCTGGGCAAGCCCCTGATCTCGGGTGCCCTGTCGCAGTGGGAAGGGCAACTCAGCGTATTTGATCCTGCCAATGACGCGCCCTGCTATCAGTGCATCTTCCCCGAGGCCCCGGCCCCCGGTCTGGCCCCCTCTTGCTCTGAGGCGGGTGTGATTGGTCCGCTGCCCGGTGTGGTGGGTTCTATGATGGCGGTTGAGGCGATCAAGGTGATCACCGGGGCCGGGCAGGCCTTGCGCGGCGAGATGCTGATTTATGACGCGCTTTATGGCGAAAGCCGCAAGATCACCCTGTCGCGCCGTGCGGATTGCCCGATTTGTGGAGCCGGGGTGTAACCCTGCTCTGGATCATCCGGCCTGCCGTTCCTAATTCTGTGGTCAAAGGAGACACGCATGACCAATCCGATCCTGTCCGACTGGACCACGCCGTTTGAAATCGCACCTTTTGCCGATATCGCGGATGGTGATTTTGCCCCCGCTCTGGATCAGGCGATGCAGGCCCATAACACCCAGATCGATGCGATTGCTGGAAATCCGGACGCGCCCACCTTCGCCAACACGATCGAGGCGCTTGAGGCTGCGGGCGAGGAAATGGACAAGGTCCTGTCGGTGTTTTTTACCGTCGCCGGGGCGGACAGTAATCCGGCGCGTGAGGAATTGCAGCGTGAGTTCTCGCCCAAGCTGGCGGCGCATTTCTCGGGGATTTCCTCGAACAAAGCGTTGTTTCAGCGCCTGGCCGATCTGTGGGCCCGCAAGGACGAACTAAACCTGACCGATGAGCAGGCGCGGGTTCTGATGCTGACCCATCGGGGATTCGTACGCTCAGGCGCGGCGCTGACCGGTGATGATGACGCTCGGATGCAAGAGATCAAGGCGCGGTTGGCTTCGCTGGGCACATCCTTCACTCAGAACCTGCTGGCCGATGAGCGCGACTGGTTTATGGACCTGTCCGAGGACGATCTGGAAGGCCTGCCGGGTTTTGTTGTGGACGCCGCCCGTGCGGCCGGGCAGGAAAAGGGCGCAGAGGGTCCGGTGGTGACTCTGTCACGGTCTCTTATCGTGCCCTTCCTGCAATTCTCACCCCGCCGAGACCTGCGGGAAAAGGCCTATCGCGCCTGGACCGCGCGGGGTGCCAATGGAGGCGAGACAGACAACCGCGAAATTGCCGCCGAGATTCTGCAGTTGCGCGAGGAACGGGCCAAGCTGCTGGGCTATGACAGCTTTGCCGATTACAAGCTGGAAACCGAAATGGCGCGCACGCCCGATAAGGTTCGTGACCTGTTGATGCAGGTATGGGAACCGGCCAAGTCGCGTGCCGATGCAGACGCGGAAACCCTGACACAGATGATGCAAGACGACGGCGTCAATGGCCCGCTGGCAGCGTGGGACTGGCGTTATTACGCCGAGAAGCGCCGCAAGGCCGAACATGATCTGGACGAAGCCGCGCTGAAGCCATACCTGCAGCTGGACCGCATGATCGAGGCGTCTTTTGCCTGCGCCAACCGCCTGTTCGGCCTGGAGTTCGCCCCGCTGGACGTGCCGCTCTATCACCCCGATTGCCGGGCATGGGAAGTGACGCGCAACGGCCAGCATATCGCGGTGTTCATTGGAGATTACTTTGCGCGCGGATCGAAACGGTCCGGCGCGTGGTGCAGCGCGATGCGGTCGCAGGCGAAGTTCCCCAAGGTGCAGGCTCCGGTCGTGATCAATGTCTGCAATTTTGCCAAGGGGGATCCAGCGCTGCTGTCCTATGACGACGCGCGGACGCTGTTCCATGAATTCGGTCACGCGCTGCATCAGATGCTGTCGAATGTGACCTATGAAAGCATCTCGGGCACCAGCGTGGCGCGGGACTTCGTTGAACTGCCCAGCCAACTATACGAACACTGGTTGGAAGTGCTGGAGGTTTTGGCCGAGTTTGCCACCCATGCGGAAACCGGCGAGCCAATGCCGCAGGAGATGCTGGAGAAAGTGCTGAACGCAGCCAATTTCGATCAGGGATTCCAGACGGTGGAATATGTCGCCTCGGCGCTGGTCGATCTGGCGTTCCATGATGGTTCAGCCCCAGCCGACCCGATGGTGAAACAGGCTGAGGTGCTTTCCGCGATCGGAATGCCGCAGGCCATTGGTATGCGCCATGCGACGCCGCATTTCGCGCATGTCTTTGCGGGCGACGGCTATAGCTCGGGGTACTACAGCTACATGTGGTCCGAGGTCATGGACGCCGACGCCTTTGCCGCCTTTGAAGAGGCGGGAGGGGCCTTTGACCCGGAGCGCGCCAAGGCGCTGGAGGAGAACATCCTGTCCACCGGCGGTTCGCGTGAGGCAGAGGAGCTGTATCTGGCGTTCCGGGGCCGGTTGCCGGGGGTTGAGGCCTTGCTGAAAGGCCGGGGGCTGATTGCCGCCTAATACCCCAGGTCACGGTCGACGAGGTGCAGGAAGGGTTCGCCTTTCTCGCCCCGCCGGATGTTCTCGCAGATCACCTGTGCCGCCGTCACGGGTCGCGTCTCTGAGGCGATGTGCGGCGTGACCGTCACATTCGGATGCGTCCAATAGGGATGGTCTGCTGGCAGCGGCTCAACCCGGAACACATCCAGCGTTGCGTGGTCGACCTGACCTGAATTCAGCGCGCCCAACAGGGCCTCATCGTCGATCAGAGGTCCGCGGCCGGGGTTGATGATATGCGCGCCCTTGGGCAACAGGGCCAGTGTTTCTGTGTTCAGCGTATTGGTCGTGGCAGGCGTGTCAGGCAACAGCAGCACCACGATCTCGGCCTGTGACAGAGCGGTGCGCAGCCCGTCTGTGCCATGCAGGCATGTGACGCCGGCAATCTCTTTGGCCGAGCGGCTCCAGCCCGTGACGTCGAAATTCAACGCGGCCAATGCGCATGAAACCGCCTCGCCCAACGCGCCAAGGCCCAGAACGCAAACCCGGCGTTCGGTGGCCAAAGGCGGTGCGTCAGGTGCCCAGACCCCATCCTGAACGGTGATGTGCTGATCCATCCCCAGGTGATAGCGCAGCACGTGGCCCACCACCCATTCGGTCATGCCTTGGGTCAGCCCATGATCCACCATCCGCGCCAAAGGGACGGTTAGGGTTTCGTTGCCAGCGATCTTCTCGACCCCGGCCCACAGGCTGAGCACGGCCTTCAGCCTCGTGTATGGGGCGAAATCCAGCAAACCTCCGTTCGGGGCATAGACGACGTAATCAACCTGATCCGGCTCGAAATCGGTGCTTAGGTGGAAGTCCAGCCCAGCCTCGGTCAGGCCCTTGGTCAGCAACGGCTCGTACACCGGCCATAGGGCTGGGCGCGCGGAAAACAGGACGTTCACGGGCATGTTGGGCCTTTCGGATCAGCGGGGACGGTGGATATGAGCGCTTTGGACGATGCCGAAGGCGGCCATCAGAACCAGCATGGCCGATCCGCCATAGCTGACCATCGGTAGCGGCACGCCCACAACCGGGGCTAGGCCCATCACCATCGACATGTTGACGGCAAAGAACAGGAAGAAGTTCAGCGCGATGCCCAGCGTCACCAGCGACGAGAACCGGTCCTTGGTTGAAAGCGCCGTCACCAGACAGAACACCAGTATCAGACCATAAAGTGTCAGGAGAGTTATGCCGCCGACAAAGCCGAATTCCTCGGCCAGCGTGGTGAAGATGAAGTCGGTGTGTTTCTCGGGCAGGAAGTTCAGGCGTGATTGCGTGCCCTGCATGAATCCGCGCCCGTTCCAGCCCCCCGAGCCCAACGCAATCTTGGATTGCGTGATGTGATACCCTGCGCCCAACGGATCGGTTGAGGGATCAAGAAAGGTGTCGATACGGCGGAACTGATAGTCTTTGAGTAACTGCCACTCGGTTCCCCGGCTGTTGAACACGGTGGCAATCAGCCCGACCACGGCGGCGATGACGGCGGCGAAATACGCCCAATGGACACCGGCGAGGAACATCAGGCCGCCCCCAGCGGCCAACAGCAAGATCGAAGTGCCCAAATCGGGCTGTTTCAGAACCATAGCTGTGGGGATCAGGATCAAAGCGACCGGGATCAGCACCCACAGCGGGCGTGAGGTTTTGTGGGATGGCAGCCAATCGTAGTAAGCAGCCAATACCATGACCAGCGCAACTTTCATGACTTCGGATGGCTGCAGGCGCATGAAGCCAAGGTCGATCCAGCGCTGGGCGCCCATGCCGATGGTGCCGAAAAGTTCAACAAATATCAGCAAAACGATAGAGCCGAGATAAGCCACGACGGACATGTTGCGCCAGAACCAGATCGGTACCAGCGCGATGATGAACATTACCGTCAAGCCCAGTCCGAAACGTTCCAGCTGAGGTTCTGCCCACGGCATCCACGACCCGCCCGCAACCGAGTACAGCATCAGGAACCCGGCGCTCGCCACGCTGATCAACAGCAGGGTCAGTGGCCAGTTCATATACAGGAACTTGCGAAACCCCGAGGGTGTGGATTTGACGGTATATTCAAGATAGCTCATGCGCGATCCTTCTCGGTCGGACGCGCTTTGGGGCGGCGGTCGCCTTCCAGCCGTTTTTGCTGCTCCTTGATCCGGTCCCGGTCGGCAACCGGGTAGGCCTCAAGCGGCGGGGTACCGTCATAGAGCGCCTGCAGCATGATATCGCGAGCCACAGGGGCTGCCGCTTTGGAGCCGCCGCCGCCATGTTCCACCACCACTGCCACGGCGTATTTCGGGTTATCGTAGGGCGCAAAGCTGACGAACAACGCGTGGTCGCGGCGCTCCCATGGCAGGTCTTCGTTGCGGATCACGCCGGCGGCCCGTTCGGCCTTGGTGATGTTGCGCACCTGGCTGGTGCCGGTTTTGCCCGCCATTCTGAAATCATCAGCGATGATGCGACTGCGATAAGCCGTGCCGCGGCGGTCATTCGAGACCGAGAACATTGCCTGCCGCACCTGTTCTAGATTGTTGCGGTTCACCGCCAGAGGTTCACCCGCACCCGAAGGTTGTTCCACCCCGTCCACTGACCGCACCAAACGCGGACTTACGGCACGCCCGGTTGCGATACGTGCGGTCATCACCGCAAGTTGCAGCGGCGAGGCAAGCATAAAGCCCTGACCGATCGAGGCATTTGCGGTATCACCCACCAACCAGTCCTGCCCGTGCACGCGCTGCTTCCATTCCTGGTTCGGAGCCAGCCCGGCAGCAACAGCAGACATTGGAATGTCGTGTTTGACGCCAAGCCCGAAAATGCGCGCCATGTCCGAGATTTTGTCGATGCCCACCCGCAAGGCTACGTCGTAATAATAAACGTCGCAGCTGCGCTTCAGGGAGGTTTCAAGATCGACCGTGCCATGCCCGCCCCGTTTCCAGCAGTGGAAGCGGCGGCTGCCTACCTTCAGGTGGCCGGGGCAGTAAACGGTGTTGGACGATCCGATCACCCCGGCCTCAAGCGCGGCCATGGCGGTGATCATCTTGAAGGTCGAACCGGGCGGATAGGTACCCTGCACGGTTTTGTTCGCCAGCGGGCGGTAATTGTCCTGTGTCAGCGCCCGGTAATCAGCGACCGAGATTCCACGTACGAACAGGTTCGGGTCGAAACTGGGGGCAGAACTGATGGCGCGGATATCACCGGTTTCGCAGTCGATCACCACGGCGGCGGCGCTTTCACCGGCCAGACGCGCCTGTGCGTATTGCTGCAGGTCCGCGTCGACCGAGAGCTGAAGATCGGCCCCGGCGGTTCCTTCCTGCCGGTCCAGTTCACGCATTACGCGGCCGGTGGCGTTGACCTCGACCCGCTTGGCACCGGCCTTTCCACGTAAGCTGATTTCCTGTTTTGCCTCTAGCCCGACCTTGCCAATCTGGAACCGGGGGATGCGCAGGACGGGCTCGGGGTCTTCGATCTGGCTGAGGTCATAGTCACTAACCGGGCCGACATAACCGACTACATGAGCGAAATCCTCGTATCGTGGATATTGCCGGGTCTGCCCCACTTCGGGGATAACGCCGGGCAGGGCAGGGGCGTTGACGGCGACTTTTGAGATGTCCTCCCACGTGACCTGATCGGCCAGTGTCACCGGCAGGAAGGGGGCCGAGCGGCGCATCTCGGTTTTGGCGCGTTCGATTTCGTCAGCTGTCAGGGGGATCAGTTTTGACAGCTTTGCGATCACCTCGTCCACCTCACCCGCGTCCTCGCGCACCATGACGATGCGGTATGAGGGTGAGTTCTGGCCGATGATCTCTCCGTTCCGGTCATAGATCCGGCCACGGGTCGGCGGGATCAGGCGGATGTTGATCCGGTTTTCCTCGGCCAGCAGGCGGTATTCATCGGCCTGATCCACCTGCATGAACCGCATCCGGGCGGCCAGGCCACCGACAAAAGCGGCCTGCAGCCCACCCAGAATCAATGCTCTGCGGGGCAGGCGTTTATAGGCGAGGCCCGTGGCCTTGGGTTTGCGCTGCTTCATCCGCGTGCCCCCAATGCACCGGTTTCCGCGCTGGACTTGCGCCGCACTCCAAGTCCGTTTTGCGTGAACAGAACGATCAAAGGATAAACTGCTATTGTCAGAACCACTTGGATCACTGCCGGCCCCAAGGCTGCTTGTTGTACCGACAGGATAGCAAGAATGACGCGATTCAGCAGGAAAATAGTCGTGATTACTGCGGCGACAGTGGACCATTCGCCGACAAAACCCGAGTCCAGCAAGCCAAATGCAGCGGAACGCAGGTAAGCGGCCCCCAGAACCACAAGAGCCGCCAGCAGGCCGGGCGGGCGTTGCAGCAGCAGATCGGCCATCAGCATGACGAAGGCGACCAGCAGAGTTGGAACGAATTCGGGCCGCCGCAGCACCCAGGCGAAGGTCAGCGCGATCAGCAGGTCCGGAAACGGCCAACGGTCCGGTTTTGTGTCCAGTGGCAGCAAGTGCAAGAACAGAATCAGAGCGGCCAGAAACAGGTACAGGCCTCGCTTAAGCCAAAGTTGTGAGGTCTGGCTATCCATCACCCACCTCCACGGGAGGAAGCGCCGCTGCAGGCTGGGTGGGCCCCACGATGCTGCCCGGGTCCCGAATGGTGGGGGCCGACAGATATCGCAGCACACGCAGGAATTCGAGCCGCTCGAAATCTGCCGACAGACGCACGCGCAGGCGGCCTCCGGGATCGGCGGTGATCTGGCCGATCAGCAGGCCAGCCGGGAAAACGCCACCATCGCCCGAGGTCACGACGCGGTCGCCAGGGCGGACCAGTTCACGGTTTTCCAGAAACTCGACGGCAGGGGCCGGGGTGTTGTCGCCTGTGATCAGGGCGGTCTGGCCCGAAGGTTGAATGGTCGCCGGGATCGCGCTGGAGGCGTCGGTCATCAGGATCACCCGCGCCGTATCCGGTCCCACGCCCGAGATACGCCCAACCACGCCGATCCCATCCATCGTAGCCCAGCCATCGGTGATGCCGTCGCGTTCACCCACATTCAGCAGCACGGACTGCCGGAAGGGCGAGCCGCTGTCGGCCATCACAACACCGGTAATATAGGTTAAGCGCGGATCAAGGCGCACATTGTTCAGGTCCAGCAGCCGGGCGTTTTCCTGCTCTAGCTGCAGGGCGGCCTCTTTCCATGCGCGCATCAGGCGCAGTTCGCTGCGCAATTCCTGGTTCTGTTCGCTTAGGCGCTGATAGCTTTGAAAATCTCGCGCCAGATTAACCACGGCGGTGACCGGAACCATCGCCCATTCCATTGACGGCACAACCCGATCAACGACCTGCGCGCGGAACCGTTCCACCCGTGGGCTGTCGATGCGCCAGACCAGAAAGATGGCCAGCAGACACAGCACCACAATCCCCAACAGCAGGCGGCGCAAGGGGGTGGTGTATTCGTCGCGCTGAGATCGGTCTTTTGCCACAGGTTACCTTCCCGTGCTGCTCGTGCCGAGTTTACCCTATCTGCAAAGGGTGCGCGCCTTAGCTTTCGTAGTCAATCGCGTGGCGCAGTTGTTTTTCGTATTCCAACGCCTTGCCGGTGCCCAAAGCCACACAATTCAGGCTTTCATCGGCAATCGACACGGCCAGACCAGTCTGTTCGCGCAAGGCGAGGTCCAGATCGCCCAGTAGCGCACCTCCACCGGTCAGCATAACGCCCCGGTCCACGATATCCGCAGCCAGATCAGGCGGCGTGGTTTCCAGCGCGGTCATCACCGCCTCACAAATCTGCTGGACGGGTTCGGACAGAGCCTCGGCCACCTGGGCCTGGCTGATCTCGATTTCCTTTGGCACGCCGTTCAGCAGGTCACGCCCACGGATATGCATCGACTGGCCGCGCCCATCGTCCGGCATCCGAGCGGTGCCGATGGTGGTCTTGATGCGTTCGGCGGTGGATTCACCGACCAGCAGGTTTTGCTGACGACGCAGATACGAGATGATCGCCTCATCCATGCGGTCGCCACCAACGCGGACCGAGCGGGCATAAACGATGTCGCCCAACGACAGAACCGCGACCTCGGTTGTGCCGCCACCGATATCAACGACCATGTTTCCGGTCGGATCAGTGATTGGCATCCCGGCGCCAATTGCTGCAGCGATGGGTTCCGCAATTAGACCCGCGCGGCGCGCACCTGCAGACATAACCGATTGACGGATCGCACGTTTCTCGACCGGGGTCGCGCCATGGGGGACGCAAACAATAATCTTGGGCTTCGAGAAGGTCGAGCGTTTGTGCACCTTGCGAATGAAGTGCTTGATCATTTCCTCGGCGGTGTCGAAGTCTGCGATGACACCTTCACGCATCGGGCGGATGGCTTCGATCGAACCGGGGGTTCGGCCCAGCATCAACTTGGCGTCTTCACCCACGGCCAGCACTTTTTTGACGCCGTCCTTGACGTGATATGCCACCACCGAAGGTTCAGACAGGATAACACCGCGCCCCTTGACATAAACCAGCGTGTTCGCCGTTCCAAGGTCGATAGCCATGTCCGCTGTGAACAGGCCGCCCAGATTGCCAAAGATCCCCATGTTTCCCCTGATCCTGTATGTCGGTTTTTTCTACTGCCCGCGACTCGACGGTTCCGGGACGGATGACTTATAGGGTGCCAACACGCCCGGTAAAAGGGCTGATTCCGCGACAATCAGCACCTTTCCGCCTTATTGACGGGGACTTTAGAAGGCAAAATGCTCTCTTATCAACACATTTACCACGCTGGGAATCTGGCTGATGTGCAAAAGCATGCTTTATTGGCATCTGTGCTGGACTATCTGACCCGCAAGGACAAGCCGCTGACGTATCTGGAAACCCATTCGGGACGGGGCTTGTACAAGCTGGACGCGGTCGAGGCGGTGCGCACGGGTGAGGCGGAGGCCGGCATCCGGCGCGTCCAGCAGGCCAATTGGTTTGACGCGGATCATCCGCTGGAGCGAGCGATCTGCGCGGTTCAGCAAAGGCACGGGGCAGAAGCCTATCCCGGCTCACCACTGATCGCCGCCAGTTTGCTGAGAGAACAAGATAGCTTGCACTTTGCCGAGTTGCACCCGCAGGAACATTCCGCTCTGGCCATGGCGATGTCGCCCTGTGGCGCCAAAGTGTATCGGCAGGACGGATATGAACTGGCGCAGTCTCTGCTACCTCCGACGCCGCGTCGTGGGATAATGCTGATCGATCCAAGCTATGAGGTGAAGTCAGAATATGATCGCCTGCCAGGAATAATCGGCAAGCTGCATCGTAAATGGAACGTGGGTGTGATCACGCTGTGGTATCCGATCCTGACGGACAATCGTCACAGCGCGATGATCTCCGCCCTGAAATCTCAGAACCTGCCGAAAACCCTGTGCCATGAGGTCAGCTTCGCCCCTGTGAGGGAAGGGCATCGTATGGTGGGGTCGGGTATGTTCATCATCAACGCGCCCTTTGGCCTTGAGGGTGAAATGGCCCACCTGACGACGCTGTTCAAAAAGCTCAGAGCTTAATTTAAAAAGGGTGAGGCTCCCGCCTCGCTTGCCCGCATCAGAGATGCAGCCAACCGAGTTGGGCCCGGCAGCGCGCCGTAGGCGCGCTGCCGGGCCCAAAACCCAAGAAGGGTCGGCGAAGCCGGGCCGCCGCGGGTGCGGGAGCCCTTTTCCGTCGTTTAAGTCAGGTCTTTGTAGCTGATCTCGCGCGCGTCGGCACCGGGGCCGGTTTTCTCGCGGCGCACGATCAGGCGGTTCAGCGCGTGGATGTACGCCTTGGCCGAGGCCACCACCGTATCGGTATTGGCGGATTGACCGGTGGCAATCATACCGTCCTCTTCCAGCCGCACCGACACGGTAGCCTGCGCATCGGTGCCTTCGGTCACCGCGTGCACCTGATACAGTTGCAGCCGGGCGGTGTTTGGATGGATTGCGCGGATCGCCTTGAAGGTGGCATCCACCGGGCCGTCGCCGTGTTCTGTCGCGATCTTGTCCTGACCGTCCACTTCCAGTTCCACTGTCGATTCCGCCTGGCCGCCAGTGCCGCAGGTGACTTTCATCGACACCAGTTGCAAGTGGTCGTTGCCCTCATCATCATCCAGCGTCATCAACGCGATGAGGTCGTCGTCGAACACCTCTTTCTTGCGGTCGGCCAGATCCTTGAACCGGACGAAGATGTCCTTGAGCTGGTTGTCTCCGACCTCATACCCCAGCGTCTCGAGCTTATCACGCAATGCCGCACGACCCGAGTGTTTGCCCAAGGGCAAGGATGTTCCCGACAACCCGATATCCTCGGGGCGCATGATCTCGAAGTTTTCGCGGTTCTTCAGCATCCCGTCCTGGTGGATGCCGCTTTCATGGGCAAAGGCGTTTTTGCCGACGATGGCCTTGTTGAACTGCACGTTGAAGCCCGACACTGTCGCCACCCGGCGCGAGATATGCATGATCTTGGTGGTATCGATGCCCGTATTCCACGGCATGATGTCATTGCGGGTGCGCAGCGCCATGACGACCTCTTCCAAGGCCGTGTTGCCGGCGCGTTCGCCCAAACCGTTGATGGTGCATTCGATCTGGCGCGCTCCGCCTGCGACTGCGGCCAGAGAGTTCGCGGTCGCCATGCCAAGGTCGTTGTGGCAGTGGGTGGCAAAAACCACCTCATCCGCGCCCGGAACCGTCTCGATCAAGCGCTTGATCAGGTCCGCCGATTCCAGCGGCGCAGTGTAGCCGACAGTGTCAGGAATATTGATCGTAGTCGCCCCGGCCTTGATGGCGATCTCGATCACGCGGCACAGGTAATCCCATTCCGTCCGGGTTGCGTCCATCGGCGACCATTGCACGTTTTCGCACAGGTTGCGCGCGTGGCTGACTGTTTCGTGGATCTTTTCGGCCATCTCATCCTGTGTCAGGTTCGGAATGGCGCGGTGCAGCGGAGATGTGCCGATGAAGGTGTGAATACGGTTTTTCCCGGCGTGTTTCACCGCCTCCCAGCAGCGGTCAATATCGGCGAAATTCGCGCGGGCCAGTCCGCAGATGCGACTGTTTTTCGACCGTTGGGCGATCTCGGATACGGCCTTGAAGTCACCTTCAGAGGCGATGGGGAAACCGGCTTCGATGATGTCGACGCCCATTTCGTCCAGCAACTCGGCAATTTCGAGCTTTTCGTCATGGGTCATGGTTGCGCCGGGGCTCTGCTCGCCGTCGCGCAAAGTGGTATCGAAGATCAAGACGCGGTCTTGGTCGGTCACGTTGGTCATGGGATTCTCTTTCTTCTTCTGTCCTAAAGCCTATGGCGCGCGGGCGTCCTCCTCTGAGCGGGCGCGCCGGATGGCACGCTCAGAGGCGGATTAGGATCAGTAGGCCACGCAGAGACGCACCGCGAAGGGCGGTGTCGGCAACAAGGGTATCTGCGCGGTTGATCATGGGAATGAGGTTATACAGAGCCGCCCCGGAATGAAAAGACCAATTTGTGACTAACGGCAGTTGAGTGGTTTCTTTTCCTTGCCGCATTGATCCTATCGGGTAGGCGGCTAGGTGCATTGGTATGGAAAACGCATTGATCATCGGCGCTTCTGGTGGAATCGGACAGGCTGTGTGTCAGCACCTGAGGGGGCAGAGCGTGGAGGTGACAGCCTTGTCACGTTCGGCAGACGAATTTGACCTGACCAAGCCGGATGGTGTGGACCAGCTATTGAGCTCTCTGCCTGGACCCTATGATCTGATCCTTGTTGCCTCAGGTGCTTTGGAGATTGATGGCGCGGCACCGGAAAAGACCTTCCGCGCCATATCTGCGCAGGCGATGATGGATCAGTTCGCGCTGAATGCCGTGGGTCCGGCTTTGGTTTTGAAACACGCGGCGCGCCTATTGCCACGAGACCGGCGCGCGGTTTTTGCCGTGCTGTCGGCGCGCGTCGGGTCGATCGGGGACAACCGTTTGGGCGGGTGGGTCAGCTATCGGGCTTCAAAGGCGGCTGTGAATCAGATCGTTCGCACAGCGGCCATCGAACTGGCCCGAACCCATAAACACGCGGTCTGCGTCGCCTTGCATCCCGGTACGGTCAAAACAGAGTTCACCCGAAAATACCTCGGACGTCATCCCGCGGTTGCATCGGAAGAGGCCGCTTCAAACCTGCTGGACGTTATGGCGCAGCTGACCCCGGCCGATACCGGCGGGTTCTATGATTGGGCTGGAAAACAGGTGCCGTGGTAGCAGTTTCGCCTCAGCCGTCTGAATTGTCAGTGTCAGAAGGCGGTGTTTCGGTGGCCGCTTCCGGTGCAGTCTCGCTGGCTGTTGCCAGCGCACCGTTTTCCCAAACCCCTGTCTCTTCTTCGCCGTTGGCGTAGCGCATTGTTCCGTTGCCCTGACGTTTTGCGTCGACAAAGCTGCCTTCGTAGACATCGCCACTTGGATAGGTTGCAACTCCGTCGCCGGTGATTTTGCCTTCGGTCCACTGACCAGAATAGCTAAAGCCGTTGGCCATCACGATTTCACCTTGCCCGTGGCGCTTGCCCGCCTGGAACTCTCCGGAATAGACTGTTCCATCGGGATAGGTGGCCATGCCCTCGCCCTGACGCAGGCCGTCGATCCAGTCGCCGACATAGCTGTAGCCGTCGGCTGACGAAAGGATGCCTTCGCCGTGGTTTTTGGCGTTCTTGAATTCTCCTTTGTAGACCGTGCCGTTTGGATAGGTTGAAACACCACGGCCCTCGATCACGCCGGCAATCCAGTCCCCATCATAACTCGAACCGTCCGTGTAAGTGATGCGGCCTTTTCCTTCGGCCAGATCGGCCTTGAAATCGCCGACATAGATCGAACCGTCGGGATAGGTTACTTCACCCAGCCCTTCGATCAGGCCGTCGGTCCATTCGCCAGTATAAACATAACCGTCAGTACCGGTATAAGTGCCCTGCCCATGGCGCAGATCGTCGGCATAGAGGCCCTCGTAGACATCACCGTTGGCATAGACCACCTTGCCCTTACCCTGGCGGCGGCCATCAACCAGCGCGCCTTCGTAGACATCCCCGTTGACATATGACAGACGCCCGGTTCCGGTGATGCGGTCCTCAGCCCATACGCCGGTATAGGTCATTCCGTCAGGCAGGGTCAGGGTGCCTTGCCCATGGCGCTGGCCGTCCTTGACCTCTCCCTCATAGACGCCGCCTTCGGCATAGGTGATCTTGCCTTTGCCTTGTTTAACGCCGTCGACCCAGTCCCCGTCAAAACTGTACCCGCCAGGATCGGTCATCACGCCTTTGCCGTGATAGCGGGCGTTTTGGAACCCACCTTCATAGCGTGCGCCATTGGCGTAGTTTGCGATGCCAGTGCCATTGATCGACCCGTTAGACCATTCGCCGTCATAGCTGCCGCCATCGGCGTAGACGATCTTGCCGCGCCCTTCGGGCTGACCTTTGGCAAACATCCCCTCGTAGGTCGAACCATTGACGTAGCGGGCTACGCCTTTGCCCTGAATCTCTCCCTCGACCCATTCGCCGCTGTATTCGAACCCGTTGGGCAGGCGGTAGGTGCCGGTCCCGTGACGCAGTCCGTTTTCAAAGGTGCCTTCATAGACGCCTCCGACCTCGTCATCTTTGGTGATCACCTGACCATCCTGCGCGGAGGCTCCTGCAGTGATCAGGGCCAGCACGGATACGGCAATTGAAATGCGGAAAGCGTTCATGATCGGTCCTGCCTGTCCGGGGTTCATCCTTTTGCGCAAAACTACGGCACGCGCATGGGCAGAGCAACGGGTTTCGCCGCATTTGCCTTTCACTCGCGCAACGATCTGCTAAATGGCAGTAAGACTGACGAGGGCAAGAGGGCAGCATGGCCGACCGTTTCCGCATCACTCTGGCGCAACTCAACCCCACCGTGGGGGATATCGAAGGCAATGCCGCCAAGGCGTTGGCCGCTTGGGAACAGGCGCGCGAGGCCGGGGCCGATCTGGTGTCGTTCCCCGAGATGTTCATCACTGGCTACAACACGCAGGACTTGGTGATGAAACCTGCATTTCACCGGGCAGCGATGGCCGCGGTCGAAGAGTTGGCCGCCCAATGCGCCGATGGCCCGGCGGTGGCGATTGGCGGGCCATGGGTTGAAGATGGCAGCCTGTATAATGCCTACCTGATCCTAAAGGGCGGTCGGATCGGCAGCAAAGTTCTGAAACATCACCTGCCCAATGAAACGGTGTTCGATGAGGTGCGCTTGTATGATGCCGGACCTCTGGGTGGACCCTATGCGGTTGGCAACACGCGCATCGGCAGCCCGATTTGCGAAGATGGCTGGCACCCTGATGTGGCCGAAACGCTTGAGGAAACCGGGGCTGAGTTTCTTTTGATCCCCAACGGCTCGCCCTATTTTCGCAACAAATACGACATTCGCCTGAACCATATGGTGGCTCGCGTGATCGAGACCGGCCTGCCGGTGATCTACCTCAATATGGTGGGCGGGCAGGATGATCAGGTGTTTGATGGGGCCACCTTCGGCCTTAACCCGGGCGGAGAGCTGGCGTTCCGGATGCCGGTTTTCGACGAGGCCGTGACCCATATCGACCTTGAGCGCGGCGATGACGGCTGGCGAATCGTGCCGGCCGAGATCGTACCGCAGCCCGATGAATGGGAGCAGGACTATCGCGCGATGGTGCAATCCCTGCGCGATTACATGGGCAAGACCGGGTTTGAAAAGGTTCTGCTGGGCCTGTCGGGCGGGGTCGATTCCGCACTGGTAGCAACGATTGCCGTGGACGCCCTCGGCGCCGAGAACGTCCGATGCGTGATGCTGCCGTCCGAATACACCAGCCAGGGCTCACTGGACGATGCCGAGGCCGTCGCCAAGGCGCTGGGCGTTCACTACGACTATGTGCCGATCTCGGACAGCCGCGCGGCGGTGACCCAGACTTTGGCCCCGCTTTTTTCTGGTCGCGATGAGGACCTGACCGAAGAAAACATCCAGTCCCGCCTGCGCGGTTTGCTGCTGATGGCAATCTCGAACAAGTTTGGCGAGATGTTGCTGACCACCGGTAACAAATCCGAAGTCGCGGTGGGCTATGCCACGATCTACGGCGACATGAACGGCGGCTACAATCCGATCAAGGATCTGTACAAAACCCGCGTGTTCGAGACCTGCCGCTGGCGCAACGCCAATCACCGCAGTTGGATGATGGGCCCGGCGGGTGAAGTGATCCGCCCTTCGGTCATCGACAAACCTCCCAGCGCCGAACTGCGCGAAGATCAAAAGGACAGCGACAGCCTGCCCGATTACCCGGTACTGGACGCGATTCTGGATATTCTGGTCGATCAGGAAGGTTCGATCGCTGAATGCGTGGCCGCTGGATTCGACGAGGCCGACGCGCGGCGGGTCGAGCATCTGATCTATATCAGCGAGTACAAGCGCTTTCAGTCTGCCCCCGGAACGCGCCTGACCAGCCGGGCGTTCTGGCTGGATCGCCGATATCCGATTGTGAACCGCTGGCGGGACCAGGTCTGAGCTTTCGATACTCGAATTGGGGGAGGGGTCGTTTCCAGTCCGCCCTGTTTGCTTGGCTGTGCTTACCCATTGTTTCCCAATGGTGAATAAACCCCTGATTTTCTTGGGGCGCATGAAACTGACGGCTTGAATCCGAAACATTTTTTTGCCACATTTTAGCTTAGTTGATGCCTCATGTGGGGCGGGGTGACCTCAATTCGGTTTCTGGAGCTGTGGATCACCCAAGTTTGGATGTCTGAGTTAACGATTTGGTGTTGTTATGTATAAGGGTTACGATAAGCCTCTTCACCCGCCGCTAAGGTACAAAGCCATGGAGTCCGAAGCCCGCGTTTTGGACGAAGCCAAGCTGGACTCGGCAATTGCAGATATTCTTCGGGAAGAAGAGTTGGAAGACCCCGAACCCAAGGGGAGATCTGCGAAAGCCCTGGCCCTTTTCCCTGAACTGCCTGATCAGGCGGAGATGGATAAAGAGGCTCAGAATAGAGATTCAAGTTTGTCAGCGTCGCTTCGCCAGAAATGGGCCGGGTTGAGAGGGGCAGCTTAAATTTCAGGTCAATTCGACTTGAAAGTGCGAGTGTTCTCAGACTTTTTGGCGTATTCGCCACAGCACGTAAAAATCATCGACCCTGCGACAGAAGACATGTTGCCTGTGCGCCTGCTCCAAGCCTTCATTGCGATCCGAGCCATGAAGTTACGAGCGGTCGATGCCAGGTCCCAAACCAACCCCCGTTGAGCCCGATCTGCACCTGCCTAAAACCGTGGACGTAGTTGTCATTGGCGGTGGTATTGTAGGGGCATCAACGGCTTTGGAGCTTTCCGAACGTGGTGCTTCGGTTCTGCTGTGTGAAAAAGGGCAGATCGCAGGCGAGCAAAGCTCTCGCAACTGGGGGTGGGTCCGATTGGGAATGCGCGACCCACGAGAGATTCCGCTGATGGTCGAGTCGTTACACCTGTGGCAGGGGTTGGATCAACGTATCGGGCGGGAAACCGGATATACGCGTGCGGGCATTTTGTTCGGTGCTTCGGGCAAGCGGGACAGTGGCAATCTGGAACGGTGGCTGCGCCATGTTGAGGGGCTGCAGATTGGCGCAAGGATCGTCGCAGGGGCCGAGTTAAACGCCCTGCTGCCGGGCAATCAAATCCCCTATGACTGCGCCCTATACATGCCGCAGGACGGTCGGGCGGAACCGCAACTGGCCGCGCCCGCAATTGCCGAGGCTGCGCGTGATCGCGGCGCTGTTCTGATGACCAATTGTGCCGTCCGCAGCGTCGATACCGGGGAAGGCCGGATCACGGGGGTTTTCACCGAACGCGGCCGCGTGGCCTGTGACTATGTCGTGCTGGCCGGGGGCGCCTGGTCGCGTCTTTTTGCAGGGAATGCAGGCATAGACCTGCCGCAGCTCAAGGTTTTGAACACGGTGTTGCGAACCTCGCCGGCCGAGGGGCCAGAAGCGGCGCTATGGTCCAACGATTTTGCCATACGTAAACGGGGCGATGGGGGCTATTCCATCGCGTCGGGGCATGAAAACACGGTGGACATTGTGCCTGACAGTTTCCGGCTGGCGCGGCAGTTTCTACCTGCATTTGCACAGGAATGGCGGTCGCTGCGGTTTCGTCTGTCAAAACGCTGGGGCATCGAAGCGCAGCAGGACAGGATCTGGCTGCCTACGGATGTCACCCCGTTCGAACATTGCCGCGTGCTGGACCCTGAGCCATCCCCCAAGGCACTGCGGCAAGCCTGGGCCGCGGCACGCAAAAGTTTCCCGGTATTGGAACAGGCCGAACTTGTCCAAAGCTGGGCGGGCCTGATTGACGTCACACCGGACGCGGTGCCGGTGATCTCGGGGGTGGATCAGATTCCCGGCATGTTCATCGCAACAGGGTTTTCGGGTCACGGGTTTGGCATTGGCCCAGCGGCAGGCCGCTTGATGGCCGATCTGGTCGCCGAAACTGCGCCTTGCGTCGATCCGGCCGCCTTCCGCCTGTCCCGTTTCACGGATGGCTCAAAGGTGCGACCGGATCCGGGGTACTGAGTGTCTAGCCCATCATCTGATAGCTGACCGGTACAAAGCGGAACCCGTCGCCACGGCTTTCGACAAAGCCAGCGGCAGGGAAGGGCATGTGATAGCCGATCATCGGCACCTTGTCGGCGGCCAGCATGCCAAGCACGTTGCGGCGTGATGCCGTCGCGGCGGCTTTGTCCATGTCAAAACGCACTTCCCATTCCGGGTGGGCGAAGGACCAGACATAATGGTTCGCCAGATCGGCGGTCAGAATCAACCGCTGACCATTGCTTTCCAGATGATAGACCGTATGGCCGGGCGTGTGCCCATAAGCTGCGACAGCAGTAATGCCCGAAGCAACTTCGCCGCCGTCTTCGATAAAGGTCATCTTTTCAGCCAGCGGGGTCACCTTGGCGGCCACCAGATCGCCGACGCGATTGCCTGCCTCTTGCGCGGCCCAGAAATCATATTCGGGCGAAGCGGTGACATAACGTGCATTGGGGAAGGTCGGCGCGTCATTCGTGGTCATGCCACCGATATGGTCGGGGTGCATGTGAGTGATGACGACAACGTTGATCTGATCCGGCGTGACACCCGCATCCGCCAGCGCGGCCTGAATGCCACCTTGACCCAAGCCGGTGTCGAACAGCACAAGTTCGGAACCGGTATTGACCAGCGTCGGGGTAAAGAAGAACTGCGCCACGTCCGGAGAGATGAAGTTGTCGGCCGAAACCTTGGCGAAATCCTCATCCGAAGCGCCGCCACCGAAAATCTCTTGGGCGCCATCGCGGGGCAGGCTGCCGTCCAGCAGCGTGGTGACTGTGAAGTCGCCCAGCGTGAACGACTTGGCGACGGTCGAGTTTGCTTTGGTCTCAGTTCCCGCAGCCAAAATCGGGGTTGCAGCAGCGGCAAATGGCAATGCAGCCGCGGAACCCAGTGCGGCGCGGCGTGTGAATTTGATGGTCATTGTGGTTCTCCCTGTCAGAACACCTGGGGGTGAAGTAGCTCGGCGCGACTCTCTTGCCAGACTATACCCCTATGAAGTGGGCTGCGTGGATGAACATGTCGTGTTAATTTTTGTTCATGCCGCGATCAGAAAACAAAACCGTCCCTACCAAAGCAAGCGTTGCGCGCTTTTTGTCGATCGTTGAACCGGCGTCAAAAGCTGCCGACGCTCAGGCACTGGACGCACTTTTTCGCGAAACGACCGGGTTCGAGCCGGTTATGTGGGGCGGGTCGATAGTTGGCTATGGCCGCTATCACTATCGCTACAAATCCGGGCGCGAGCGCGATTTTCTGGCCACTGGTTTTTCGCCACGCAAGGCGGCGTTGTCGATCTATATCATGCCCGGCTACGCGGATTTTGGGGATATCCTGTCACGGTTGGGCAAGCACAAGCTTGGCAAGTCCTGTCTCTATGTGAACAAACTGGCGGATATTGATCTGAACGTTCTGTCCGAACTGATCCGCGCCGGACTTGCGGATCTGGAGCGGCATTGGCCGGTTCACCCAGTCTGATCCGCTTTATCTTTTCCCAAAAACTCTCGCCGAAGGCACGCGCCGCCCGGCGCGTTTCCCGCATCTGCTGGACAAAACGCCCATCCTGTGACATGAGCCGCGCCAACAGGAGAACTCCATGACCACCACCCGTTTTGCCCCGTCGCCCACCGGTTACATCCATGTGGGCAACCTGCGCACCGCTTTGATGAACTATCTGATCGCCCGCAAGGCCGGAGGCACCTTCATCCTGCGCATCGACGACACCGATCCTGAGCGATCGAAAGAAGAATATGTCGACGCGATCAAACAGGATATGGAATGGCTGGGCCTGCATTGGGACCGAATTGAACGTCAGTCGGACCGGCTGGACCGCTATGCCGGAGCCGCTGACAAGCTGCGCGAGATGGGCCGGTTCTATGAGGCGTTCGAGACGCCGACCGAGTTGGATCTAAAACGCAAGAAGCAACTGAACATGGGCAAGCCGCCGGTCTATGACCGCGCCGCACTCAACCTGTCCTACGCCGAGAAAGAGGCGCTGCGGGCTGAGCGTGGCAATGGTGTCTGGCGCTTCAAGCTGGATCACGAGCGGATCGAGTGGAACGACGGCATTCTGGGCGATATCTCAATCGATGCGGCTTCGGTGTCCGATCCGGTTCTAATCCGCGGAGACGGTCAGGTTCTTTATACGATTGCGTCCGTGGTCGATGACACCGAGATGGGCGTGACCGATGTGGTGCGCGGCTCGGACCATGTGACCAACACCGCGACACAGATCCAGATCATCGAGGCGCTGGGCGGCACCTGCCCGCGGTTCGCACACCATTCGCTGCTGACCGGCCCGCAGGGTGAGGCACTGTCGAAACGTCTTGGCACTCTGGCGCTGCGCGATCTGCGTGAACAGGGCGTGCAGCCGATGGCGCTGCTGAGCCTAATGGCGCGCCTTGGTTCGTCTGATCCGGTCGAGCTGCGCTCGGATATGGCCGAGCTAATCGAAGGCTTCGATGTGAACCGTTTTGGCTCGGCGCCGACCAAGTTCGACGTGCAGGACCTATTTCCGCTGACCGCAAAGCACCTTCAGTCGCTGTCTTTGGCCGACGTGGCCGATGCGGTGGCGGATGCGGGCGTCCCGGCTGAACTGGCCGAACCTTTCTGGGCCATGGCGCGCGAGAACATCACCACTCTGGCTGACCTCAAAGGTTGGTGGGAACTTTGCCGCGACGGGGCGGAACCCCTGATCGACGACGAAGACCGAGAGTTCATCGCCGAGGCCGTCGCTTTGCTGCCCGAAGGCCCGTTCAATGGCGAGACCTGGGGCACCTGGACCAAAGCCGTGAAAGAGGCCACGGGTCGCAAGGGTAAGGGCTTGTTCATGCCATTGCGCAAGGCGCTGACAGGCATGGAGCGTGGGCCGGAAATGGCGGCTCTGCTGCCGCTGCTTCAGGTGATCCGCGCGCGCGGCTGACCGCAACAGCACAGAATTCAGAAAGGCGGGGTTCAATGACCCCGCCTTTTTCTATGCGGTCTGTACGATAGACACCGACAAACGATTCAGGCGGTCATCGACAAATTCGGTCTCACCCGTTTTCAACTGCTGGTGACGCGGATAGCGGGGTTCGGCCCGGTCGTTCAAAATCGGCGCCTCCCATCCATCTGTCGTGGCAAAGAACCGGTCCGCACCGTCCTCGCCAAAAGTGCGCAGATACCCCTGCACGACCACATCGATATAGCTGAGCAGCAGCGGATGACGATTGCTGGGCTCAGTATGGCGGCCCTGCGGCACTGCGTAGACGGCGATTTCGACCCGATGCGTCAGGGGATGTGTGACGGCGTGGGTCGTGGGCACCCGGTCATAGGCCCATTCTCGTTCGTCCAGCGCCGCCCAGTCGTTTTTCGGGACATGGGCGATCATCCCCTCGATCTGAGACTCAGGGTCCGGGATAGCGGTCAGAAAGGCCACAGGGCGCAGGTCGGTGTGCCGCCAGGCTCGTCGCCATCCCTTCAGTTGCGCCGGAAGTGGGTTGGGGAAATCGTGCGTCGCAAGGTTCACGAGGCTGCCATAGCCAAAGAAATAAGGGTCTGCCATGCGCCGTCAGTTCCTTTCCAAGCGATTGATGTATGTCAAACCGCTTTTTTGCCGGACATGCAATAAGGTCGCATCTTGAAATTTGGGAGGTCTCGATGAGGATTACCAAACGGACAAATATCGCGGTGCGCCTGCTGATGTATTGCGCGGCGCATCAGGATCGGCTGGTGACCAAGGCCGAAATCGCCGATGTGTGCAACATCTCGGAAAACCATCTGGCGCAGGTGATCAACCAATTGAGCCAGCTTAACTACCTGAGCACGCAACGCGGCCGCAATGGCGGCATGGCGCTGGCGCGTCCGGCGGATCAAATTCGCATCGGCTCGGTGTTCCGCCATGTCGAAGGCAACTTGCCGATCGCCGAATGCTTTGCCGATGCCGACAACACCTGTCCTCTGACAGATGCCTGCCGGTTGCGGCTGGCCCTGCAGGACGCGGCTGAGGTGTTCTATGCCTCGCTGGATGAAATCACGCTGGATGCGCTTGTGTGCGACAACGACCAGTTGCTGCAAATCCTGCAACCGGTCGCCTGCGTGCGCTGAGATCAGTTGCTGGCCCGCAGGATGCGGGCCGGACGTACGGCTAGGGGACGCAGGGCAAAGGCAAGGCCCGCGCCCAGGGTCAAAAAGATACCGGCCAGAACGATGCTCAGGGCTGAGGTCCAGATGACCGAGAATCCGGTGTCGAAGATGTAGGTGGCGACCGCCCATCCCCCCAGAATGCCGGTCAGCAGGGCAACACTCCCGGCCGCTGCGCCCAGCAGGACCGAACGCAGAGCAAAGCTGATCAATATGCGCCGCCGGTCTGCGCCCAGCGTTTTCAGGATCGCGGATTCGTAGCGGCGCGCGGTTTCGCCTGCGGCGGCGGCTCCGATCAGAACAAGAAAACCGGTCATTAAGGATATTCCTGCCCCGTAGGACGTTGCTGCCGCCAGCCCGGCCAACAGGCCCGAGACGCGGTCAATAGCGTCGCGTACCCGGATTGCGGTGATGTTGGGGAACTGGCCCGCCAGATCGCGCAGGATGGCGGCTTCGGCCTGTTCCTCGGCATAGACGGTTGCGATGAAACTGTGCGGCGCGACCGCAAGTGCTGAAGGGTTCATCGACATGATGAAGCCAATGCCTGCGGTCGAAAAATCGACCTCGCGCAGAGAAGTGATTTCGGCGGTGATGTCGCGCCCCAGAATGTTCACTGTCAAATTGTCGCCAATGGACAGGCCCATTTCCTCGGCCTCTTCAGCGGCGAAACTTACTTGTGGCGAGCCGGAGTAATCCTCGGGCCACCAGGTCCCTGCAGTGACGCGGGCGTTTTTGGGCGGGGCGGCGGAATAGGTCACGCCCCGATCCCCGTCCAGCACCCAGTGATCACCGGCGACGTCGCGGGCGGGTTTGCCGTTGATCTGAGTGATGATCCCCCGCAGCATCGGGGCGCTTTCGATGCGGCTGACGGCGGGGTCGGTTTTCAAACGTTCGGTAAAACCGGGCATCTGATCTTTTTGAATGTCGACAAAGAAATACGACGGGGCCACGTCGGGCAGATTGCCGGAGATCGTATTACGCAGGGTCCCGTCGATCTGGCCAACAGCGGCAAGCACCGAAAGCCCCAACCCCAGCGACAGCACAACCGAGGCGGCCCCTTCACGCGGGTCCGAGATCGCCGACAAAGCCCATCGCAGGGCAGGGCGGCCTCGAGCGGATGTGGTGCTGATGCGTGCCAGTTTGCGGATCGCAAGGGCGGACAGGGACAGCAGCACCAGCGCGCCGACCAGCCCTGCGGCGGTCCAGAGGGTCAGGCGCACCGAGCCGCTGAACCACGCGGCAGACGCGATCAGCAGGGCCAATCCGATTCCGGTCGCAACCACGAAAGCTGTGCGTGGAAGAGCACGCGCCGATGACAGCGCGTCGCGGAATAGGGTTGCGGCGCGGACCTCCTCGGTTCGGGCGAGGGGCCATAGGGTGAAGAGGAACGCGGTTAGCAGGCCGTACAGCGCAGCCTCGGCCAGAGGGCGGGGATAGAGCGTGAAAACAGCCGGAACCGGCAGGCGGGCCTCAATCAGCGGGGCCAGCAACAGGGGCAGAATCGCCCCGAGCGCAATCCCCAATGCGATGCCGATCCCCGACAAAACTCCGATCTGGATCATGTAGGTTTGGAAAATCGTCGCGCGATCCGCGCCCAACGTGCGCAGCGTGGCGATGGTATCGGTTTTCTGCGCCAGATAAGCGCGGACGGCGGCAGAAACGCCAATGCCGCCAACGGCCAGACCGGAAAGGCCGACCAAAACCAGAAACGCACTTAGACGCGCGACAAACTCGGCAATCCCCGGCGCGCCGTTGCGCGCATCGGTCCAGCGCATTCCGGTGCCTTCGAAGCTTTGTTTGGCCTCAGCGGACAAGGTTTCGAGATTGGCACCCGGCGGCAGGTTCAGCCGGTATTTGGTGGAAAACAATGTCCCCGGCGCCAACAGGCCGGAGGCCAGCAGATCCTTGGTCCGAACCAGAGTACGCGGCCCTAAACCAAACCCGTCCGCGGCACCATCCGGTTCATGGATCAAAGCCGCCGTCAGTACGAAGTCTTGTGTACCAAGCGCAAATTGGTCGCCAACAGACAAGCCCAATCGGTCCATCAACACCGGGTCCATGACCGCTCCGGGCAAGCCTTGCTGGTCGTCCAGCGCAGCAGAGAGCGGTTGGTCGGGTTCCAGCTTGGCTGATCCCAGCAACGGATAGGCCGCGTCTACGGCCTTTACCTGTGTCAGAGCGCGCTGGGACTGCCCGTTATGCTCCACAACGGCCATCGAGCGGAAATCGACCACTTCGGACACATCCGTCGCGGCTTGTTGCATCCATGCGCGTTCGTCGTCGCTGGCAAAGCGATAGGTGAATTCCAACTGCGCGTCCCCGCCCAGCAGTGCTGCGCCCTCCTGCGTCAACCCGGTCTGGATCGCGGACCGGACCGAGCCGATGGCCGCAATGGCAGCCACCCCCAGCGCCAGACAGGCTAAAAACACGCGAAAGCCGCGCACTCCGCCGCGCAGTTCCCGGCGCGCCAGACGCCCGGCCAGACGCAGGCTCATTCCGCGGCCTCTTGGTTCGCGTCTTCTGCGATAGTGCCGTCCCGCAAGCGGATAACGCGGTCGCATTTACGTGCCAGGCTGTGGCTGTGGGTGACAAGAACCAGCGTGGCGCCGTGCCTGTCACGCAAGTCGAACAGCAAATCAACGATGGCCGCACCGGTGGTTTCGTCCAGATTTCCCGTCGGCTCGTCCGCCAGCAGGATCTGCGGGCGCGGAGCGGATGCACGCGCCAATGCCACCCTTTGCTGCTCACCCCCCGACAATTGCGCCGGGTAGTGGTCGCATCGATGAGACAGGCCGACCGCGTCCAGTTCGGCCTCGGCGCGGGCAAAGGCATCCTTGTGCCCGGCCAGTTCTAGCGGAGTGGCCACGTTTTCGAGCGCGGTCATGGTCGGGATCAGGTGGAAGTTCTGAAATACAACCCCCATTGAATCGCGCCGGAACCGGGCCAGCGCGTCTTCGTCCATCCCGGTCAGGTCACGGCCCAAAGCGGCGATTTCGCCCCCGGTCGCCTGTTCCAGCCCGCCCATTAGCATCAACAGCGAGGATTTTCCGGACCCAGACGGCCCAACCAGTCCCAATGTTTCACCTTTGGATACGGTCAAAGAGATGTCATGTAGGATATTCACCCGGCCGGCATTGCCATCCAGCGACAAAGCAGCATTTTGGAGCGAAAGAACGGGTGTCGTCATGAGGTTTTCCGGATGGGGGCAGTCATTTGGGATATGGAGCGGTTCTGATGTTGCGCAAGGCTTTGATGTCGATGCTGTATATGTTCTGCGGCTTTGCGGCCACAGCCGAGCAGGTGGTGATCGCAGCTTTAGGGGATTCGCTGACCCAAGGCTATGGGCTGCCTGAACAGGATGGCTTTGTGCCTCAGATGGACCGGTGGCTGCAGGCGCAGGGCGCGGATGTGCGCCTGATCAACGCCGGTGTGTCCGGAGACACCACAGCAGGCGGCGCGGCGCGGGTGGATTGGACGTTGACGCCAGAAGTGAACGGGATGATCGTGGCACTGGGTGGCAATGACCTTTTGCGAGGGATCGACCCGGCAGTGTCGCGTACCAACCTTGAGGCGATTGTCAAAACGGCGGGCGCGGCGGATGTCGAAACCCTACTGGTCGGGATGCAGGCACCGGGGAACTATGGCGCCGATTATAAAGAAGCGTTTGATTCCATCTATCCGGATCTGGCGGAGCAGTACGAAACCGGCTACGCCCCCAGCTTTTTCTCTGGCCTGACCGCTGAAGGCGATCCCGATGCCGCTCGTCGCTATATGCAGCCGGACGGCATTCATCCAAACGCCGAAGGCGTGGCTTTGATCGTTGAAAGCCTGGGACCTTACGTGCTGGAGCTAATCGCAGCGGCCCAGCAGTGATCAGACGACGGTCACGACGGTCCCGATCGGGACACGTTCATAGAGATCGATAACGTGTTCGTTCATCATGCGGATACAGCCATTTGAGACCGCATGACCTATGGTCTGTGGCTGCGTTGTGCCGTGAATGCGGAAATAGGTATCGACACCATTCTGAAACAGGTACAGCGCCCGCGCGCCCAGCGGGTTGTCACCGCCGCCGGGTTGAACATAGTCATTGTCCTTGAACCGGGCATAGGTGACCGGTTCGCGCTCAATCATCTCGTCGGTGGGGCGCCAGGTCGGCCACTCTTTCTTGACGTCGATTGTGGCAGTACCGGTAAATTCCAGCCCGGCCTTGCCCACTCCGCAGCCATAGCGGACCGCCTTGCGCGGCTCGGTAACGTAGTAAAGGTAGAATGATCGCGGCGCGACCAGCAACTGACCCGGCTGAAACTGCTTTTTGATGCGGACAAATTGCGGTGTGGGATCGTATTCGACAGCTTTCTTCTTTGCCGCAGCAACGCCCGGCACAAGGGTGGCGGCAGCGGTCGCTGTCAGAAAGGTACGGCGCGTGAACATGGCAGCTCTCTTCAAAACAAAAGACAAATCTTGAACCCAATGTCGGAATGATAGCCGATCCGGTCAATCGCCGGGATTACATAACGTAAACGTGATGTATTCTGACTGCCACACATGCTGCGGCAGGAAGGTGAAAGGGTGAGGAAATCCCCTCACCCTTTCAAAAGCTTAGGCCAGCTGAATGTCAGAGGCGCTTTCGCGGCCGTCGCGACCTTCGCGCAGCTCGTAAGTGACTTTCTGGTTGTCGGCCAGACCGGTAAGGCCCGAGCGTTCCACGGCCGAGATGTGAACGAAGATGTCTTTGCCGCCATCTTCGGGTGCGATAAAGCCGTAGCCTTTGGTGGTGTTGAACCATTTTACGGTGCCTGCGGGCATATCCGTTGTCTCCTGTTTGGTGCTGCCCACGTGGATGCGGCAGCCTGGCGTCGTAGTCTGGATCGAGTGACTGAGCGCCGTAAAAGGAGACAGTGGGTCGAAATAGAAAAACGTTAGCCCTTTGGATATGGCATCGGGGTGGGCGTGTGGCAAGGGTGGATTGAGTGGGATATGCCATGAATTCAGGGCGTAACGGGTGATTTTAACGTGAATCCGCCGACGAAATTTCACCTTCGGCCCGGCCGTATTCGTCAATCCATCGCGATATTCGCGCAGGCCGGGTTGATCCGGAGTGGAGTGGTGAGGTCACCGAAACCCCATCCTACCTTTGCTTGATGATCACCTAGGCGGCAAATGAGTATTGCCGTCAGCCAAAGGTAACTTCAATTCGCGCAGGAGGCACGTAAAAGTACGCCCCTCCTTAGAACGATGCTCGCGAACCCAAACCCGCTTCACTTAGCAATCTGAATAGAGTTGTTACTATCTCCTGATCTGGTGAAGTTGGCCGCACGATGCTGGAGTGATCGGTACCTAGCATCGGAATTGCCTGCGAATCCCCACCGATAGCACTTGCGTAATCAACAACAGCATCCCTTTCAGCAAAGATAGACCTACAATTCTTTCTTAGGACAGGGTTTTGGTTGGAGAAATTGTTCCAGCTTCTTGTTATGCGTAATAATTGTTCATCATTCGGGGACGCCAATGATATCTGTCGCGCAGATTCGGCTGGCACGTACTTCGCCAGTTTCGCTAACCATGCTCCCGAAAGCGGGGAAGCAATAAAGCATAGGAACTTTACTTTTTCTGTAAATGGCCGTGGCAAAAAATGCTGACTGCCAATGGTATCTCGAGTTATTATTCCTCCTAAACTGTGTGCGATTACACCTAAGGAAGAATAACCTTCGAATAATTTGTTTCGAAGCAAGTTTTCTAGTCGACCACTTATCAACGTTGGCGGTGATGAGTGCCCCAGCACTTCTGAATCATATTCGAATACTGCTGTTTCGCATCCAGAGAGTTGCTTTAGAAAATACGGTAGATCGCCAAAGGAATCGCCACTGCCCCGCCAACCATGAACAAAAATCAGTAGATGACCTTTTGGATCCGAGCTTGGTTTCGGATTATCGCCCGCCAAAGTTGCGTTTTTAAGCTTGAAATCTTCCAACAAAGTTCTGTGTGCCTGAAGAATTTCGACCGCCGTTTCTGGTGGAAGCGTGCCCCTCTTTGATAGCGTTTCTACGAACTTTTCAGCATTCAGATGGTCAGAAAACCTGAGAATTACAGTCGTGCAAGCTTTGTAGACATCAATGATTTCAATTTCGCTACGTAGAGTACCAGAGATTAATTCCACACAATCCAAAAAGCGATGGCCTGCCGTAAAGTAGTCACTTATGTCGATGCCAAAATTACGCGGACAATACCAGTTCTCATAAAACTCTACCCAGGCGCACTAGTCTGTCACCAGATAACAAAACTTCCCTTATTGCCCAAATCTTTTAGCAAAAATTTTTCTGGTTCACCACTCCTTCGCCGCGCCGATTTTTGTTCCTGGCGCGACGTAGAAAGTTAGGGTTCGAGGCCCAGTTATCGTGCAAACTTCTTATGCTTCAACCGCTTGGGCTCCAGCGCGTCCGGTCCCAGACGGCGCTTTTTGTCTTCTTCGTAGTCTTCGAAGTTGCCCTCGAACCATTCCACATGGGCGTCACCCTCGAAGGCCAGAATATGCGTGCAAATGCGGTCGAGGAAGAAACGGTCGTGCGAGATGACCACGGCGCAGCCGGCGAAATCGACCAGCGCGTCTTCCAGCGCTCGCAGGGTTTCGACGTCGAGGTCGTTGGTCGGTTCGTCGAGCAGCAGCACGTTGCCGCCCTCTTTCAGCAGGCGGGCCATGTGGACGCGGTTGCGCTCACCGCCTGACAGCAGCGAGACTTTTTTCTGCTGGTCGCCGCCCTTGAAGTTGAAGGACGAGCAATAGGCGCGCGAATTGACCTGAGCGTCGCCCAGTTGGATGATCTCGGCGCCGCCGGTGATCGCCTCCCATACAGTGTCGTTGTCCTTGAGGTCGTCACGGGACTGGTCGACATAGGAAAGTTCCACCGTGTCGCCCAGCGTGATGGTGCCGCTGTCGGGCTGTTCCTGACCGGTGAGCATCTTGAACAGCGTCGATTTACCGGCACCGTTGGGGCCGATAACGCCGACAATGCCGCCGGGGGGCAGGGCAAAGTCCAGCCCTTCGATCAGTTGTTTGTCGCCCATGTGCTTAGACAGGCCCTCGACCTCGATCACTTTGCCGCCAAGGCGCTGGCCGTTGGGGATGACGATCTGCGCGCGGGTCAGCTTTTCGCGTTCAGACTGTTCTGCCAGCTCGTTATAGGCGTTGATCCGGGCCTTGGATTTGGCCTGACGGGCCTTCTGGCCCTGACGCATCCATTCCAACTCGCGCTGCAGGGTTTTCTGCTTGGACTTGTCCTCGCGGGCTTCCTGCTCCAAGCGTTTGGCTTTTTGTTCCAGCCATGCGGAATAGTTGCCCTCGTACGGAATGCCGCGGCCGCGGTCGAGCTCCAGAATCCACCCGGTGATGTCATCCAGAAAGTAACGGTCGTGGGTGACGATCAGGATGGTGCCCTTGTAGTCGATCAGGTGCTGTTGCAGCCAGGCGATGGTCTCGGCGTCCAGGTGGTTGGTCGGTTCGTCGAGCAGCAGCATGTCGGGCGCTTCCAGCAGCAGCTTGCAGAGCGCAACGCGGCGTTTCTCACCCCCCGACAGGTTGGCGATGTTGGCGTCGTCCGGCGGGCAGCGCAGCGCCTCCATCGAAACGTCGATCTGGCTGTCGAGATCCCACAGGTTTTCCGCGTCGATCGCGTCCTGCAGGGTGGTCATTTCCTCCATCAGCTCGTCCGAGTAGTTCTCGGCGATCTTCATGGCGATTTCGTTGAACCGGTCGACCTTCGCCTTTTTCGCGGCCACGCCCAGCATGACGTTTTCGCGGACCGACAACGACTCATCCAGCTGCGGCTCCTGCGGCAGATAGCCAACCTTTGCACCCTCAGCCGCCCAGGCCTCGCCGGTGAAGTCGGTGTCGAGGCCCGCCATGATCTTCATCAGCGTCGATTTACCCGCGCCGTTGACGCCGACAACACCGATTTTCACACCGGGCAGAAAGCTCAGGTGGATGTTTTCAAAGCACTTCTTGCCACCGGGATAGGTCTTGGAGACACCCTGCATGTGGTAGACATATTGATAGGCGGCCATGTCGCGTCCTCTGGGTCGGGGAAATTGGGTTAAACCGCTAGATATCTAAGCCGGGCGGGCGGGGCAAGCTGGTGGTTTTGTGAATTTCGCATTGATAAAGCCTCGGTTAAATTGGCGCAGTTGGACGCGGGGGACGGATTGTCGGAACTGGCAGAGTTGATAGCGGGCTGGGCGCGGCCCGGTCGGGTGGAATGGATTGGCCTTCGGCCTGAGCGTCGGGCGCAAATGGTTGCTGTTGACGCGGCTATGATGACGGCCGATGGGCTTTCCGGCGACCGTGGCCGCGCGGGCAAACGGGCGGTGACTCTGATCCAACAGGAACATCTTGCGGCGATTGGCGCGTATCTGGGGCAGGGGCTTGTCACACCTGACGCGCTACGGCGCAATTTGGTGGTTTCTGGGATCAATCTGGCGGCCCTCAAGGGTCGTCAGGTGCGGGTGGGTGAGGCCATTCTGCGCCTTACCATCATCTGCGCGCCCTGCAGCCGGATGGAGGAGGCGTTGGGCAAGGGGGGCTATTCCGCCGTGCGCGGGCATGGGGGCTGGTGTGCCGAGGCAGTGCAGTTCGGGCAGGTCAGGTTGGGTGATCCTGTACAACCTGTTGATTGACAACGCCCGTCAGTTCTGAACAACAGCAAAGGATGTTGCGCAGCACCATACCATATGCACGGCCCGGGCAGGTCATTGGGCTGTTCGGCGGGTCCTTTGATCCACCGCACAAGGGGCATGTACATGTCACGCTTGAGGCTATTAAGGCGTTTGGGTTGGATAGCGTGTGGTGGCTCGTGTCTCCGGGCAATCCCTTGAAGGAACGCGGTCCTGCGCCGTTAAAGCGGCGGATCGAGGCGGCACGAGACGTCATGCAGCACCCACGTGTCAAGGTGACGGATATCGAAGCGCTGACCGGAACGCGTGCAACAGCGGACACGCTGGCAGCGTTGCAACAGCTTTACCCGCAGGTGAAGTTCGTCTGGCTGATGGGCGCCGACAATCTGGCGCAGTTCCACCGCTGGAAGGATTGGCGACGGATCATGGACAGTGTCCCGGTCGGTGTGGTGGCGCGGCCGGGGGATCGGATCTCGGCCCGGATGTCGCCTGCGGCACGGCTTTATGCGCGCTATCGCATCGACGGCCAGGCGCGGCATCTGTTGGGCCGGGCGCAGGCCCCGGCGTGGTGTTTCGTGAATGTACCGATGGTCGATGTCAGTTCGACCGAGTTGCGCACGCGAGGTGAATGGGGCGACGGAGTGTTGCCTGAATAGCCATGATCGGCGCATAATCACATTCAATGGTTGTGTGTTTTTGATCTCTGGGATTTTAATTGACCCATGGTTGATCGTCTTTCGCGTCGTCTGTTTCTTGCCGGATTGGGGGCATCGGTTCTAGCTGGCTCGGCTCTGGCTGAAGCCCCTGTGAAATCGTTGCGCCCGCAACTGCGGGGCGAACTGCCCAGCGGAGCTGAGCGACTCATTCAGGCCGCAGGGCTTAGGGGCGAGGTTGCCTTTGCCGTCGCTGATGCGAAGACGGGTGCTCAGCTCGAAGCCTTTGATGGCGATCAGGGACTGCCCCCTGCAAGTGTCGCCAAGGCTTTGACTGCGCTTTATGCGCTGGATGTTCTCGGGGCCGACTACCGGTTTGAAACAGCCTTGATGGCCGATGGTCCAATAGAGAATGGCGTGCTTAAGGGTGACCTGATTCTTGTGGGCGGCGGAGACCCACTGCTGGACACCGATGATCTGGCCACGATGACTGCCAACTTGCGTGAGGCCGGGATTGTCGAAGTACGCGGCGCTTTCAAGGTTTACGACGGGGCGCTTCCTTATGTGTTCAGCATCGACCCCGGGCAACCGGATCACCTGGGATACAGCCCCGCCATCAGCGGTATTTCTCTGAATTTCAACCGCGTACATTTCGAATGGAAGCGTGGGAGCAACGGATACAATGTGAGCATGGATGCCCAAACGGCCCGTTACAGGCCATCCGTGGATATGGCATCAATGCAGGTCGAAAAGCGAAGTTTGCCTATCTACACCTATCAGGCCAGCGCCCGACAAGACCGCTGGACTGTTGCGAGGGGCGCGCTGGGGGATGGCGGTGCGCGCTGGTTGCCTGTTCGCAAACCTGCTCTTTATGCCGGGGACGTGTTCCGCACCTTGGCGCGCACGAACGGTATCGTTTTGGGTCGCGTACAGATCACACGCGAAGCTCCGACGGGCACAGTTCTTGTGGTGCATCAGAGTGATCCGCTGGACAGTATTTTGCGAGGTATGCTGAAATACTCGACCAATATAACTGCCGAAATGGTTGGAATGACGGCCTCGAAGGCGCGTGGCGCGGATATCCAAAGCCTAGCTGATTCAGCAGCGGAGATGAATCGTTGGGCCTCAGAAACCTATGGTGTGAGCGGGATCGCAATGGTGGACCACTCGGGGCTTGGCGATTCATCACGCGTTGCACCTGCAGATCTGGTTACGGCACTGGTAGAGGCCAAAAAAGACGGGGCGCTACGGCCGTTATTGAAAAAGTTCACATTAGCAGACAGTCAGGGGCGGCTGGTTAAGGACCATCCGATCAGGGTGGACGCCAAGACCGGGACGCTGAATTTCGTGTCCGGGCTAGGCGGGTTCATCACCGCGCCGGATGGATCAGAGCTGGCCTTTGCCATTTTCACCGCTGATGTTGATCACCGCGCGACCATCCCCCGTGCACTACGTGAGCGCCCGGATGGCGCACGCAGCTGGAACAATAGATCGCGTAGGCTGCAACGCGCTCTGATCGAACGCTGGGGGATGTTGGCAGGCAGTTGAGATCAGGTCGTGTGACGCGCCCGTGCACCACGCTCGATCGCGGCGGCGTGCAGGCGGTCGATGTTCAATTCGTATCGGATTTCTTCCAGCAGGCGCAGCTCGGTTTCCGCAAGTGTTCCGTCGGCCGCAGCCACGTCACAGGCCAGCGCATAAGCGGTTTCGTGTAGCCGCTCGGGCAGGTTGTCGCGGATCAGACCGAACAGGGCGTCCAAACCATCCTCTTGCTCGAACAGGTCGAACACGGTTTGCGATACGCGACGGGTGCGGTCGATATCGTATTCGGCAAAGACTGGAAGCATGTTGACTGCGCCTTCGATCTTGACCAGCTCGGCGGTGCGGATTGTTTCATCCGAGGCAGAGACCGCAACCATGATCGCGACAAGGCAATCCTGTGGGGACATCGGGTGGGGTACTTGTTCGGTCATGGTCTCGTCCTGATTGGGCTTTCTGCGCCCGCACGATAGGAGGGCTGGCGCGCAGGTTCAACGGGTTTTGCCGGATTGGTTCACAGAATGGGTAGTGGTCCCCGCGTTTTGGTCTGTCGCAACACGAAATTGCTGCGGGTGTCGCGCACCAGCCCTGACTTCAGCAGCCGTTGCATGATGAAATGCTCAAGGTCTTCGGGGGTTTTGGCATAGACCTTCAGGATGAAGTCATGATCCCCCGTGATCGAGGCGCATTCGACGATCTGCGGCTCGGTCTCAACCAGCCGCAGGAACGCGGTGATGTTGTCCTCTTGATGGTCTCGCAAGGCTACGTGGACATAGGCGATGGCGTCCAGCCCGACGGACTTGGCCCGCACCTGCGCGATATAACCAGAGACAACGCCGGATGCCTCCAGTTCGCGCACTCGCCGCCAGCATTGCGAGGCCGACAGGCCAGTGCGGTCGGCAAGCTCCTGCATCGACAGGCGTCCATCGGTCTGCAGCTGCTGCAGGATGGCAATATCAGCGGGTTGAAGCGTTTGTTTCACAATTGATGCCTCTGCGATACGTATTTGCCAAATTAACCGCAAATCCCCGATAAACCAAATAAAACAGTCAGTTCACATGGCTATACTTTTCCTAAGGAGGAAAAAGTGATGCCAAAATCGACCAAATACGTCGCCAAGATAGCCGATGCGCGTGGCCATATCGCTTATACGGGTGAGGAAGACGCGGTTTGGGCCGATCTTTATGCTGCGCAAGAGAACAATGTGCAGCGCTACATGGCCCGCGATTACCTCGCTGGGCTGGAACGTCTTGAGCTGCCGAAAAACCGTGTACCGTCCTGCGCCGATATCTCGGAGCGGCTGATGGACATGACCGGGTGGCGGGTGCAGCCGGTGCCTGCGCTGATCGGTTTCAAGACCTTCTTTGGCATGTTGGCTGACCGGGTCTTTCCCGCCGCATCCTTCATCCGGTCGCGTGAAGATTTCGATTACATCGAAGAGCCAGACATCTTTCATGAGATTTTCGGCCACACGCCTTTGCTGAGCGATCCGCGCTTTGCGGCCTTTAGCCATGCCATCGGCAAGGCCGGCGTACAGGCGAGCGACAAGGATTATTCCTGGCTGATCCGACTATATTGGTTCTCGATCGAGTTCGGCCTGCGCCGACAGGATGGTGAGATCAGGGCATTGGGGTCTGGCCTCGCGTCCTCGCCAACTGAATTGGTCTACGCCGTGGAGAGCGACATTCCCGACCGAGATCCGTTCGATATCCTGACGATCCTGCGCACGCCCTATCGGATCGACATGCACCAGATGGGCTATTTCGTGCTAAACTCACCCGAGGAACTGTTTGCCGCCGCCGACCGAGATTTGCTGGCGGATGTGCGTCAGGCGCAATCCCTTGGATTGTTGCCGAACAAGTTCCCCGAAAAAGCAACAGCAGCGGAGTGAACGGATCATGACCACATCAGGAGAAACCTGCAGCCTTTCGGACCGAAGCTGTGTGCCATGTTCCGGCGGCATTCCGGCTTTGACACGAGACGAGGCCAATACCCACATGGCCGAACTCTCGTCCGACTGGAAGCTGGATACTGAGGCGAAAGAGCTCAGCCGTCACTACACGTTCAAGGGTTTTGCCAAGGCAACCTATCTGGCCAATCTCTGCGCCTGGCTGGCCGATCAGCAGGGGCATCACCCGGATGTCTCGTTCGGCTGGGATTATGTAGACGTCAAACTAACCACCCATGAAATTGGCGGTCTCAGCGAGAATGATTTTATCTGGGCCGCCAAACTGGACCAGTTGACCGCGTAAATCGGCCTTCCCATCAGGAAAAACCCCGCAGTTTATTGACTCATGCTGCACCGGCACAATAGGAGGGGCCGGTCGGTTGCAAAGGGCGACCGGCGCTGTTTTTCCGATGGAGCAAATCTGATGTCTGAACTGCGTGAAACCGCGATGTCGTCCAAGGCCTGGCCTTTCGAAGAGGCGCGCCGGTTGCTCAAACGCTATCAGAAGGGTGCTCCAGAAAAGGGATACGTGCTTTTTGAGACCGGCTATGGCCCCTCGGGCCTGCCGCATATCGGCACCTTTGGTGAGGTTGCGCGAACCACGATGGTAAAGCGTGCATTCGAGGCATTGTCGGATATCCCGACCAAGCTGATATGTTTCTCGGACGATCTGGATGGGATGCGCAAGGTGCCGACCAATGTGCCGAATCCAGAAATTCTGGAACAGCATCTGCAACGTCCACTGACCTCGGTGCCAGATCCGTTTGGCGAATACGACAGCTTTGGCGAGCATAACAACGCGATGCTGCGGCGTTTTCTGGACACCTTTGGGTTCGAGTACGAGTTCTACTCGGCCAAGGAGTTCTACGAATCCGGGCAGTTCGACGAAATCCTCAAGCGCGCGGTTGAACGTTATGACGAGATCATGGCGATCATGCTCAAAAGCCTGCGCGAAGAGCGTCAGCAAACCTATTCCATCTTCCTGCCTCTGCACCCCGAGAGCGGGCGGGTGATGTATGTGCCGATGAAAAAGGTCTGCGCCGAGACCTACACCGTGACCTTTGATGATGAGACGGGCAGGGAATGGACCGTTCCGGTCACCGGTGGTAACGTGAAGCTGCAATGGAAGCCGGACTTTGGCGCGCGCTGGGCCGCGCTGGGCGTTGATTTCGAGATGTACGGCAAGGAACACGCGACAAACGAGAAAATCTATGACGCGATCTGCCGGGCTTTGGGTGGCCGTGCGCCCGAGCATTTCTCGTATGAGTTGTTTCTGGATGAGAACGGTCAGAAGATTTCCAAATCGTCCGGCAATGGTGTGTCGATTGACGAATGGCTGACCTATGCGCCGACCGAGTCGTTGGCCTATTTCATGTATCAGAAGCCCAAGACCGCCAAGCGGATGCATTTCGATGTGATCCCCAAGGCGTACGATGAGTATCATCAACAATTGCGCGCTTATCCGGGGCAGGACCTGAAGGCTCAGTTGAACAACCCCGTTTGGCATATCCACGGCGGCAATGTTCCGGCATCCACTCTGATGGTGCCGTTTGCGATGCTGCTGAACCTCGCCTCGGTTTCCGGGGCCGAGGACAAAGAAGCGCTGTGGGGTTTCATCCGCCGCTATGCACCTGAGGCCACAGCGGAGACACATCCCGATCTGGATCAGGCGGCCGGTTTCGCCGTGCGCTACTTCAACGACTTCGTCAAGCCGACCCGTAAGCATCGCGCACCCACGGATCAGGAACGCGAGGCGTTGGAAGCGTTGAAAGCCGCGCTTGAGGCTTATGACGGTCCGATTGAAGACGAAGCACTGCAATCGGTGGTCTACTCTATCGGACGGGAGCGTTTCGATCCGATGCGCGGTTGGTTCACGGCTTTATACGAAGTGCTGTTGGGTGCCTCGCAAGGCCCGCGCTTCGGTGGTTTCATTGCGCTTTATGGCGTACCGGAAACCATCGCTCTGATCGACAAGGCTCTGGCCGGAGAGCTGGCCTGATTTGACCTGATACCGCGTGGGGCTACCCTTTCATCAGGAGGTGGCCCCATGCGTCGTATATTGCTTGCTATATCCCTGAGCGCCGGTTTGGCCTCGGGTGCGTTTGCCCAAAGCGCTGAGATCGAGGCCAATATCTCGGCGCAGATACAGGCCTTCAAGGCGGATGACTTCGCCACCGCTTTCACCTTTGCCAGCCCCAACATTCAGCAACTGTTTCAAACGCCTGAGAACTTCGGGGTGATGGTCAAACGTGGCTATCCGATGGTCTGGCGGCCTGCGGATGTGCGCTTTTTGGAGTTGCGTAAAGTGGCCGGTTCACTGTGGCAGAAGGTCATGGTCACCGACGGCGCGGGCCGGGTGCATATCCTTGACTATCAAATGGTGCCGCTTGAAAATGGCTGGAAGATCAACGGTGTGCAGCTTCTGGGGAACTCTGATCCAGCCGCCTGAAGCAACACCACCGTCACGGTGACATGAGTGGCGGTTAATCCCTTTTCGGTACTCAGGCTTTTGCGTTCGGGGCGCGTGATCCCGGGCACTGGGTTTATGCGCGTGGCGGCTCGCCGCTCGTGCGATTGGGAAAGGGATTTCTATGAACAAGGCAATCACCGACGGCATCGTGTTCATGCCGCCCGCATTCGCAAACGGTCTGAATGTGTGGTCCAGCGGCGACGGAACGCCGGGCTCGCCCACCTATGACGGGTCGGGTACAGGCGCGTTTGTCCCGTCCGACTCGGATTTCGGCGGCTGTCTGGAAATCCTGAAGGTCAGCGCCACCCAGCGTCTGCGCTTTATGGGGCAGACGCCACTGCTGCCGGGATGTTACCTCCAAATCAAGGCAAGGGTGAAAGCGATTAGTGGTCCGCTGCCCGAAGTTCGCATCGCTGGTTGGGCCGGTGGCGCCGGAGATGTGCAGGTCACTGGCGTGGCCGAGCAAGGACCGGCAACGCAGCTTTTTGGATATGGCAAGGTACATGAGATCACCGCCATTGTCGGCACCGGACAGCGCCCCGGTGTGGACATGCCTTGGGGCGTTCAGGCGCTGTATGGACATTTCGGGCTGGATATCGACGGTGCAAACGGGGCTGTCGTAAGGGTCGATGACATCGAAATCACTGATGTCACCAGTGTGTTCCTGCGCAATCTGATCAGCCTTGTCGATGTGCGCGACTTCGGTGCCATTGGTGACGGCGTGGTGGACGACTCTGCGGCCTTTGAGGCGGCGGATCAGGCTGCGAACGGGCGCACGGTTTTTGTACCAGAGGGGACATACTTGCTGGCTCAAAACACGTCGATGGCGTCCGAGATCGACTTTGAAGGCACGGTCACCATGCCAGACGACAAAATGTTGCTGCTGACCAAGAATTTTAATCTGCCAACCTATATCAACGCCTTCGGCAATGAAGCGTTGGCCTTTAAAAAGGCGTTTCAGGCCCTGCTGAACAACTCGGACCATGAATCTCTTGATCTGGGTGGCCGCAAGGTTTCCGTGAGTGAGCCGATCGATATGGCCGCGGCGGTGCCGAACCGACAAGGCGGGTTTTCTACCCGTCGCGTGATCCGCAACGGCCAGTTTGACGTCCAGAGCAGTTCGGCCTGGGATACCGAGACTTTCACCTCGGTCGCGACCTACGACCCTGACGATCCCAGACGCTTGGTTAATGTTGCCAACATTGCCAACATTCCTGTCGGGGCACTGGTACAGGGTAGCGGGGTTGGGCGTGAGATCTATGTCCGCTCCAAAAACGAGGGCGCGGGTGAAATCACGCTGAACGCGCCGATGTATGATGCCGATGGCACGCAAACCTTTACCTTTTTGTCCTTCAAATACCTGCTGGACTTCAGCGGTTTCAGCACGCTGCGCAAGTTCGGCATGGAAGAGATCGAATTCCAGTGCAATGGCCGCAGCAGCGGGATCCGTCTGGCCCCGTCAGGCAGCACCTTTGCCGTGACGAACTGTTTCATCAGTCGTCCCAAGGACCGGGGGATCACATCAATCGGGACCGGATGTCAGGGCATGCTGATCGACAATTGTCAGTTCCTGTCCACCGAAGAATCCTACGATGTATCCGATCGCAAATCGATTGCCTTGAACTCAACCGCCAATGACATCAAGCTGCGCCACAATCGGGCGGTGCGTTTTCTGCACTTTGCCGTTTTGGGTGGTACCAACAACTTGGTCCAGGGTAACCACTTTTTCCAGGGCGACAGCATTCCGCAAGGTGTTCGCAGCGCCGGGTTGGTCATGATCGGCACATACAATACCTCGACCATTTCAGGCAACTATATCGATAACTGTTTCGTCCAGTGGACCAATGAATGGGACGCAAACCCTGTTTACACTTCGGGATATTCGTTCAGTTCGATGGCCATCACTGACAATATTTTCTACTCCAGCCAAGTTGCTTCCTGGTTTAGCTATATTGTTATTCGCCCTCATGGTGGGGGCCACTTTCTGAACGGTGTGGTTGTAACCGGAAACAAGTTTCGCTCCTCAAGTGGCAGCATCACTCGAGCAGAGCGAGTGGACACATCATTTGCGGATCTAAACAAAAGTGCGCATCGAAACGTAATGTTTGAGAATAATACCTTCCACGGTGTGGATAAACGAGCTTCGAACCCGCTACGGGTCAAACGCTCGCAAGGGTCTACATCGCAGGCGTGGACTGTCTCGACTTCGGGGCAACTGCCGTTTGGTGGTCGTGCACGCAGCTGCGATGCGGTCACGGTATTGGGACCCTTGAGAACGGTGTTCGGAACAACGGCTTTTGCCAATCCTTATGTAGAGCTTGAGCGGGGCTCATCTAGGGATGCGATTACCCTACGATGGCCTCAAGCTGTGCGCGGCGAAGTCTCCGCGACGGTGCGAATGGAACGTTGACTTTCCGATTGGCCGCCCAGTGACTGGGCGGCCAATTTGCCGAATTCAGAATTCGTTCCAGATTGCCAGCTTAAGACCCGTATCGTTGTGAGCGTTATTTCGCTCAACACCCAACACCCACGTGGCCGAACTGTTCTTTGTCCGGATCATGACCGAGGGCCTGGCTCTCCAATACAACGAATGGTCTGGCGTAAAGGCCGTTTCGATCTGTATCAGAGGGTTCAGCAGTCGATCTCCGGAAATACCGGCGGTGACATCGATTTTGCGGAGCAGGACATCATGTGTGCGGTATTCCAAAGCAGTATCGATGGCCACCCAGCCGTTGCCCCAACCGGTCCGGAACCCTTTGCCGTACGAGAGGGTCAGTTTGTACATCGCCCAGGCATCTCGGTATCGGTGATGGGCACCGGCACCCAACTCTGCTGCAAATCGTCCCCACTTGTCGAATTCTGCGACCGGGAACCGGGCAAACAACAGTGCGTGGCCGTAAAGGTCGCGATTCTCCTCGAAATCCAGCCCGATTGTCAGTTTCGGTCGGTATCCGAATTCTGCGTAAAGCCCTGTTTTGTAGTCATACGTGCCATCGGGGTCCTTGAAGGCAGTGACCGAGGCCGCAGTGAACGCCGAACCCTTTTCCCGCAGCCACGCCCCGGGCAATGCCGGGGCGGCGGCAAGCAGCAAGGACAAAAGAAGGACGATCCGGCACATGCGCGCAGAATCCCCCAGCATGGTTAACGGAGGGTTAGTAACTTGTTCATTTTTTGGAAACCGACAAAGAGGTCTCGCCCGCAAAGGAAACACGAGACCTTTGCAATTCCTGTGTTAAGCTTGTGAAACGATAAGGAGAATCCAGATGCCGAAGATTTCCAAGAGCGCGAGCGTCCAGACAGTTATCACCACCTTTGAAATGACGCCGGGTACCTGCCACGATCTGCTGGAGGCACTGACCGACGCCTATGCCGAGTTCATCTCGAAACAGCCGGGATTTGTTTCCGCCGGGTTGCATGTGAACGACGCTCAGACGCGGATCGCAAACTATTCCCAGTGGGAACGCCGCGAGGATTTTCTGGCCATGCTGCGGACTCCGGAAATGCGCGACCGCAACCGCAAGATCAACGAGCTGTGCAAAAGCTTTGAGCCGGTGATGTATGACGTGGCCGAGACTTTTGGCAGTTCCTGACTTGGATCAAAGCATCAACGCCCAGCCCCGCGCAACATGGGTGCAGGAAAACGGAGGTGCGCGCCATGTATCATAACATTCTTGTTCCCATTTCTTTCGATGCTGAACGGGATATTTCCGGGCCGCTGAAGCTGGCCGAGATCCTGTCGACACCGGACGCCCAAGTGACTTTGCTGCATGTGGTCGAACACATCCCGAACTATGCGATCTCTTACATGCCGCCCGAATACCTGAGCGAAGCCCGCAAGGCGATCCAGACCGAACTGGACGAGTTGGCAGCGAAACTGCCCAACGCGACGGGCGTGGTGATCGAAGGACATTCCGGGCGCACCATTCTGGATTGGTCGGAAGCCCATAAACCGGACCTGATCATCATGGCATCGCATCGGCCGGGGATGCAGGATCTTCTGTTGGGCTCAACCGCGAACCATGTGGTTCGCCACGCCGCCTGCGCGGTTCACGTGGTGCGTTGATCGGGCACAAGATCGGCGGATGCAAGGCGCCAGGCCTTGCCAAAACCACCGTTCAACACGGCCTCTGAAACCTCAAAATGGACAAAGCCGAAATCGGTGAAATCGACATAGAGCTTCGCTTTGGGGCGCAGGGCCAGATACCGTGTACGCAGGGTGCCGTGTTCCGCACTGTCGCGCGCGACGAACCGGGCCTCGGCGTGTAGGGTCAAACGTGGATGGGTCAGGGGATCGCCGGTCTCTCCTGGTTCTCCGATCAGCAGGGCGCAGGCCGGATTGGCGTGCAAGGCCCGCGTATGATCCGCCAGGGTTGAGATCAGGGTGATCAGCCCGCCAGCCTCATCCATTGCCAGTGCGATACGCGACACCGTCGGTGCCGCTTTGCCCGGTTGCAAGGTGGCGAGGGCGCCAAAGGTTGCGCTCTCAATCAGGTCGCGGGCCAAACCTCGGGCGGTGTCATCGACCGGGCGAAAGGGGGTGGCAAGACTCATGACAAACGTGTTTCCAAGGTGGCTGCACCCTTTGAAGGATAGCGGCATCGCCCACCCGTTGCGAGGGTTTGTTTCGGCTCGCTAACTGGCGGGGTTTGGGTCTCGGTTTCGCCACAAACTCGGGTTAGTGGAAGGGTATGCCGATCAACACATCCGAAACAGATTCGACACTCCCCAAGACATCGAAGCGCCAGAGGCGGGCAGACGCCTTGCGTAAGCGCGCGCTGTCACCGGTTCGGATCCTGATCATGGTCCTCATGCTGCCGGTGACAACGATGGGTATCGCCGTGGGTGTTTATCTGCGAACCTCCGACTTTGAACGCGAAGAGGCCTTGATCCACTTGATTGCAATGGCGGGTTGTGACGCGGTTAAAAACGTTGCGCCGGGGCCGTTTCTGACCGGCGGCCCGGGGTATCATCCGCGTAATGATCCAGATGGCGATGGCGTTGCCTGCGACACTATCGCGGCCGCCCCCGTTGCCGACGCGGTCCCGCAGCAAACTGGAGAGCGCCCATCCCGGACGGTCGGAACCGCCAAGTTCGTTCGCCCCTGATTGGTCCTTGCGAGGGCTCTGCGCGATTCACCGATGCTGTGTTACACTGCGCCGGACGTGCCGCTTACGGCCGTCTTTGGGGGATTTCGCCCTGAAAGGGAGGAAAGAAATGTTTGCACGTATTACGCAGTTCAAAATGAAGCCAGGCATGCGGGATGCCGCCGAAGCGAAAATGAATGAGCTTAAAGATCAGATTATGGGCATGAACGGGATGCACAGCTTTACCAATGCCATGAACGAGGACGGTACCGGTTACGTTGTTGCAGTTGTCGAAAGCGAGGAGACATCGAACGCGAACGCGCCCAAAGTGGCCGAGTTGTGGGGGAATTTCGCAGAATTCCTTGAAGGCCCGCCGTCCCCTGCCGGTTTTGACGTGGTCGTCCACTGGGATAAAGCCCTTTAAACGCTTGCATATTCTCGGGTGATCGCCGAGATTCGGGCGATGACCCGCGATGATTTCAACGCCTTTTGTGCCAGGCTCAAAGCCACCAGCCATGTGGTTCAATGGGGCAATGCGGATGTGTGGAAAGTGGGCGGCAAGGTCTTTGCGATCTGCGGCTGGAATGATGGCAAAGACGCCTTCACCTTCAAGGCCACCGATCTGGCGTTTGAAGTCCTCAGTGATGAGCCCGGCATCCGCCCAGCGCCCTATCTGGCCTCGCGAGGGATGAAATGGCTGCAGGTTTATGAGGAACGTGGCATGTCCGACGCTTCGCTGCGCGAACACATCGTGACGTCTTATGATCTGGTCGTGGCCAAGCTGACCAAAAAGATGCGGGCCGAGCTGGGCGTTTAGCCCTTCATCGCCTGCAGCAACTCCAGCAGACGTTTGCGGTCGTCGTCATCGGCGTAATCCCCGGTGGCCAGACGTTGCGCGATGTTCAGGCGCAGGCGTTCGTGCTGGGTGCGCACCTCTTCGCCTGCGGTTTCGGCGAGGGTTTTCATGATCACCGCCACCGCCTGCTGGCGCTTGGTGGTGGGGTTGGCGATGTAGTCAACAAGGCTCTGCTGCCCGGAATCGAGGATGTTTTCAGCCAGATCGCGCAGTTGCTGACCATTAGGCAGCAACGGGGCGGGGGCGTCTTCGGGCGGCAGGATTTCCGGCACGCTGCGCGGGGTTTCTGCCAGAGCGTTTGCGCCGTCCACAAAGGCCTCGGTGATCATGCGGGTGATCCTGATCGCGCGCGGGTCCTTGAACAGGGCCGAGGCGATGGCCACGCCGTAATCCGTATAGACCCACGGATTGACCCGCCGCCCGCCGCGGCCCTTGGGTGTTGAAATCACATTTTGTGATTGCAAATCGGCGACCTCGACATCGGTCAGTTGAAAGCGGTATCCCTCGAACAGCTCCTTGTTGCGCGAGACGGCCTGATTGAAGGCGCTGACCGATTTTCCATAGAACTGCGCCAAATCCTCGGCCAGCACTACGCGGGCACCGCGCACCCGGTGAATGGCGCTTTGGACCTCATGCGTGCTGGGCAGGGTGTTGGGGTTCGTCATGGCAACCGATTGGAATCACAATTTGTGATTTCAAACGTGGAGGACGGAGCGCTGGGCTGCAAGGGTGGAGTGATGGGTGGCGTCGGTGAGGTATTTTAGGTCGCAAAGGATTTTTCATCATTCGCCACCCAAGTATGGTTGGCCTATTGGGGAGAAGCGGGTGGTGTTAATGCTTCTGTTACAGTACCTTTTTCCGATAAACATTCTATGGACGAGTACATTAGTGGTGCACCCGCAATAAGACTTGAACAAGAAGCGACTGTGAAAAAACGGTCGAAATTATAAATCTGCCACTAACTGTCCAAATTTCGAAGTCATGCAACTTAAATTATGGTTAGTGCAATGGAATCTAAAGATAAAATTTCCCTCGCATCGGTTGTAGTTTCCGTCGTTGGTGTTGTGGCCTCCTCAACAGCGGCCATCATGGCAACTAACGCTAAAAACACTGTGGACAGTGTCAGAAGTGAACTCAATAAAGTTGAATTGCGCGCTCAACTGTTAAGCGCCGCAACTGAACACTTAGAGCAACTTGATCCTCAGAACCCAACCTTCTTTGAAAAGTGCCGGATCGTCAGCGCTTACGCTCAGTTCGAAGCCCAGCTTTTGGGGACTGACCAGGTACCAGTGATTGCTCCTTTGCAGTTTGCGTTCTTGGGTATGGATGAAAATGATCCAGTCGTTACAATCTGCAATACCAGGTCGGCGGATGTTGTCTCAGCAACTGTAACGATTGAAGAACCTGTTGTTGAATCGGAAGTTGCAGCACCTGAGGACAACCAGCCAACAGCGTTACTGACAAATCCCGTTGTTGTGTTGGCATCCTACCGCCCGTCTAATTGCCCCATAGCTTTTGAGACAAAAGACCGTATCGCCGATCTATTGAATGACGTGGGAGTTAGCGGTTCCTTCGAAATAGCACTTTCAACAAGCAACCATTACGCTGTCACGTTTAGCCCCATAAACACGGAAGAAATTAGGCAGTTTCTTAGTGAGGCGCAACGCATAGGCTCCAATTCTGCCGATCCTACAATTTCAGCTATGCGCGGAGCGTATTTAGCGAACACAGAAGGGTGGCAGCATTTATTGTCTGTAAATGAGTGCTAATCACCTTTTTCTTCTCTTCACAATCCCACCCCGCTGCCCCGGCCTCCCAGCCGTTGACCGCCCGCGCGATTTCACCGCGTCTTCCGAGGCTTTCTCGACCGCCCATTGGCGCGCCATGGGGTCGTCGGCGACGGCCAGATCGACCGCTTCCAGACGCTTGATCTCATCCCGGATGTTGGCGGCCTCTTCGAATTCCAGGTTCTCGGCCGCTTTGCGCATTTGTTCGCGTAGGCCGTCCAGATGGGCCTCGAGGTTGGCGCCGTGCATCGGTTTGTCGATGGTGGCGGTGACGCGGTTCATGTCGACGTCGCCTTCGTAGAGACCGGCCAGAACGTCCTCGACATTCTTTTTCACCGTCTCGGGCGTGATGCCGTGTTCCTCGTTATAGGCGATCTGTTTGGCGCGGCGGCGGTTGGTTTCGTTCAACGCGCGCTCCATGGAGCCGGTGACCTTGTCGGCGTACATGATCACCCGGCCATCGGCGTTCCGCGCGGCGCGGCCGATGGTTTGGACCAGTGAGGTCTCGGACCGCAGGAAGCCTTCCTTATCCGCGTCCAGAATGGCGACCAGCCCGCATTCCGGGATGTCGAGCCCTTCGCGCAGCAGGTTGATGCCGACCAGCACGTCGAAGGCCCCCAGCCGCAGGTCGCGCAGGATTTCGATGCGTTCCAGCGTATCGATGTCCGAGTGCATGTAGCGGACCTTGATGCCCTGTTCGTGCAGGTATTCGGTCAGGTCCTCGGCCATGCGTTTGGTCAGGGTAGTGACCAGCGTGCGGAAGCCATTGGCTGCGACCTTGCGGACCTCGTCCAGCAGGTCGTCCACCTGCATCGACACCGGGCGGATTTCGACCTCGGGGTCCAGCAGGCCGGTGGGGCGGATCACCTGTTCGGTGAATACGCCGCCGGTCTGTTCGATCTCCCACTTCGCGGGGGTGGCCGAGACGAACACGGATTGCGGGCGCATGGCGTCCCATTCCTCGAACTTGAGAGGGCGGTTGTCCATGCAGGACGGCAGGCGGAACCCGTGTTCGGCCAGCGTGAATTTGCGCCGGTAGTCGCCCCGGTACATGCCGCCGATCTGCGGCACGCTGACGTGGCTTTCATCAGCAAACACGATGGCATTGTCGGGGATGAATTCGAACAGAGTTGGTGGCGGTTCGCCCGGCGCACGACCGGTCAGATAGCGCGAGTAGTTCTCGATCCCGTTGCAGACGCCGGTGGCCTCGAGCATTTCCAGATCGAAATTGGTGCGTTGTTCCAGACGCTGTGCTTCCAGCAATTTACCTTCGCCGACCAGTTGATCCAGCCGGATGCGGAGTTCCTTTTTTATCCCAATGATCGCCTGCTGCATCGTGGGTTTCGGCGTCACGTAGTGGGAATTCGCATAGACCCGAATCTGCTCCATCGTGTCGGTTTTTTCACCGGTCAGCGGGTCGAATTCGGTGATCTGCTCCAGTTCCTCGCCGAAGAAAGAAAGCTTCCACGCGCGATCCTCAAGGTGGGCGGGCCAGATTTCCAGTGAATCACCGCGCACCCGGAAAGACCCGCGCTGAAACGCCTGATCGTTGCGGCGGTACTGCTGGGCGACCAGATCGGCCATCACCTGCCGCTGGTCGTATTCATTGCCCACCTTCAGGTCCTGCGTCATTGCTCCGTAGGTCTCAACGGACCCGATACCATAGATACAGGACACCGAGGCGACGATGATCACATCATCGCGTTCCAGCAAGGCTCGCGTGGCCGAGTGGCGCATCCGGTCGATCTGTTCGTTGATCTGAGATTCTTTCTCGATGTAGGTGTCCGAGCGCGGCACATATGCCTCGGGCTGGTAATAGTCGTAGTAGGACACGAAGTATTCGACCGAGTTTTCGGGGAAGAAGCCTTTGAACTCTCCGTACAACTGCGCCGCCAGCGTCTTGTTGGGCGCAAGGATGATGGCAGGGCGCTGGGTTTCCTCGATCACCTTGGCCATGGTGAAGGTCTTCCCTGTCCCGGTCGCGCCCAGCAGAACCTGATCACGTTCACCGTCCAGAACGCCGCCGGCCAGTTCCTTGATCGCGGTCGGTTGGTCGCCCGCCGGATTAAAGTCGGTATGCATCACGAATTCTTTGCCGCCTTCCAATTTCAGACGGGCGCGCACGTCGTCGGCAGTCAGCTGGGTCTTGTCGGAATGAGCATAAGCCATAAGGGGAGATTCCTTTCGCGCCTGATTTTGATCTGTTTTTGTTCTTGTTCAAGGGGGCATTTCGAACGCTCTAAGTTGCGACAATTGCGGACTTGTCCACGCCGCGCGTCTGACGCATAAACATCCCCAGCCAAGTGAGTACGGAGAGGCGACATGCGCGCACGGATTTACCAGCCTTCGCGAAACGCGATGACCTCGGGGATGGCCAAAACCCGCAAGTGGGTGCTGGAATACGCCCCTGCCTCGTCGCGCGAGGTTGATCCGCTGATGGGCTGGACCTCGTCCAATGACACGCAGACCCAAGTGCGGCTGAAATTCGACACCAAGGAAGAGGCGTTGGATTACGCCAAGGACAACGGGATCGACGCACAGGTCAGCGAGCCGCACAAGCGCAAACCAAATCTGCGCGCTCGTGGCTATGGCGAGAATTTCGCCACCGATCGGCGCAGCCCCTGGACCCACTGAATTGATCGAAATCCGCGAGGCCGATCCTACATCGGACGCGCTGCGTCCGGTGGTTGAGGCGCATTTTGCCCATGGCGAAACCGCTGGCCCCGCGGAAAGCAATCACACGATGGATGCTGAGGCGCTGGCGGGGCCGGGGATTCGGTTCTGGGCGATGTTTGAAGCAGGCGAGCCCGTCGGCTGCGGTGCGCTCAAGGCGCTGCCGGATGGCACGGCCGAGGTGAAGTCGGTTCATATTCTGGCTCAGGTGCGCGGGCGTGGCCTGGCGCGCAGGATGATGGTTTATCTTGCCGATCTGGCCCGCTCCGAAGGGATTTCCGCATTGGTTCTGGAAACCGGCGCGGCTCATCTGCCGGAGTATGATGCAGCCCGAAAACTCTATGAGGCTCTGGGATATTCTTATTGTGGGCCAATTTACGGTTACACGGCCGATCCAAACAGTGCGTTCATGCGCTTGGGTCTTGAACCCCGCCCGTAAAAAACGCAAGAAGGGCGCAGCGGTCCCGTAGCTTAATTGGATAGAGCGCAAATAGCCCCCTAGATCCTACCAAGTCGCGATAAATTATTAAAATCGTTCCAAATAATTTGGGTATACCTCCTACTTCTGTACCAAGTTGACAATCGAAACGATTTCACCAATACAGCCTAGAGGCGCGAGTGGGCCGTTAGCTCAGCTGGATTAGAGCAGGGAACTTCTAATTCTCAGGTCGGGGGTTCGAGTCCTCCACGGCTCGCCATTTCTCCAGGCGGTTTCGAAACTAACTTGGTGTGACAGCCGTCCCTTTTGCGTTTTAATACCCTGTATAGAGTGTTCGCGAAAAGTGAAAACTATCCGAATGGTTGCTAAGGTGGCAGCGATCCATCCGCCGGAACTTAGAGCGTGAAATCGTAGAAGTTACTTGTGGTTTCATTTGCGCTGATCTGCCTCACATAATTGTTCAATTTTGATTGTTTGTGCTCGACCGGCATTTGGTCTGCCGGGACGACGGTTTCCAGTGCAGGTGAACGATACCAAACCCCAAAGCCGGTAGGCGCGGATTTCTGGCACTGCTATGTGTCGGGTGACACGCCCGAGACTGTGGCTCGGATTGACAAAGATCGTATCTATGGCGTGCATGTGTGCGATTCACTGCCATTCTCGGGGGGTATTCCGGACGAAACGGTCCTGCGAGATCTGCCCACCGGCAGTGGTGCTCTTGATCTGCGCGAAGGGTGCGACGCTGTGACGTCGACGGGATATGTGGGCTGGTGGAGCCCGGAGCTGTTCTGCCGAAAGCAACATCAGAGCAACAGCTTCCAAATGGCTGCAGAACTAAAATCACTTCTGGAAAACCTGATCCGATAGGATCAACACAAACGAAAAATGCCGTCACTTATGAGGTGATGAGGCAAACTACTAACGGGAATAACATGTCGAACACGGTCAATTGGGGTATTCTCGGTGCCGCGAACTTTGCGCTGAAACATATGGGCCCAGCAATTCACGCGGCAAGCAATGCCAAACTGGTGGCCTTGGCCACAGGCTCCAAGCACAAGGTCGCGCCATTTCAAGCCTTGTGTCCTGATCTGAAGATCCATGACAGCTATGACGCATTGTTGGCTGATCCGGACATCGACGCGGTCTATATCCCGCTACCAAATCACCTACATGTTGAGTGGTCTTCGAAGGCTCTGGAGGCTGGAAAACATGTCCTCTGTGAGAAACCGATGACCTTGCAGGCGGGCGAGTTTGATACTCTGATAGACGCTCGCGACCAAACTGGTTTGCTTGCTGCCGAGGCCTTCATGATCGTGCACCATCCGCAATGGCATTATGTACGCGAGTTGATCCAATCCGGAGAGATTGGGCGGCTGGTACATGTCAGCGGCATCTTTGCCTTCGACAGTCGGGAAGATGTCGAGAACATCCGGCATCGCCCTGAAACCGGCGGGGGAGCGTTGCGCGACATTGGCGTTTATGTGCTGGGATCGACCCGCTTTGTAACGGGTGAAGAACCTCAGGATATCTCGTCCCGCATCCGATGGGAAAATGGCGTGGACGCCTTCACCGACATCCGGGCGAGTTTCCCTGGCTTCACCAATTCGGCCTACGTGACCACGCGTCTCAACCTGTTCCAGGAAATGACTTTCCATGGTGAAGGGGGATTGATCCGTGTAACGGCGCCGTTCAACCCAAGGATCTATGGCGAGGCCAGTGTCGAGTTGCACAAAGGCGGTAGAGATGTCTCGCGTAGGCGTTTTCCGATCATTGATCAGTACAAATTGCAGGTCGAGGCATTCGGGGATTCGGTGACGACCGGGGCGCAATATCCGTGCCGGCTCGAGTTCTCGAAGGAAACGCAGGTTGCGATTGATCAAGCCTTCGAGAACAGTTGGGATATCTGAGCTGCGCAGGCGAGAGCCCTCATGCCGATGGGTTTACCCCTTGGTGATACCTGCCCCAATCCCCGTAAACCTTCTTCCGAAAAGCGATCCTGAGTATGCTGGGGGCTCGCATGGACGCATTGTATGTCCGGTTTGAGCTTTCCTTGCGATGGCCAATGGCTGCTATTCGCAGCCCGCATCCGTTCGGGAGAAGCGCAGCATTCGTTGAAATGGGCTCGCAAAAAACCTTACCTGCAGGGTACTCGGTCGACACTTCACGGACTTTACAGCTATACGAATCTTCGCTCCGGAGTGCCAAAACCTGACCGAAGCAGACCTTCACGACTGAACTTTGCAAGTCCCGCTAAGCAACAGCAATTTCCTCCTAACTTGATCTGGGGTTGTCTATCCGGGACGTGCAAACCGTAGATTCGAAGTGGTGCACAACACCGGGCTTTGCCAGCTTAACCGCTATGCTGACACCAATAACGTATCGGATAGAGCGTCTACTGAAAGGGCTCCCGGCGCGCCAATAGCGACAAGCCTTGTTTCAGGCTTTCGGTCCCCCCAAGCCCCGTCCTTCGCGATATCCATTCTTTTGCCGACGACCTGTACAAGAATACGATGATCTGGATCCTCTTCACTGAAGACAAAGCCCTTAAGACGATACACGTCTCCGGGCAGATTCCGAATTGCAGTCTTGAGAGAAGACAGGCTAATGGGGTGGTCGACTTTCATCATAGTCGTCGAAAAGCTGTCAGAGTGATCGGCGCTTTGGCAACCGCAACCGGGCCCATGTTCGTGATGATCCGGTTTTTTCGTTTCAAGTTGCTCGCTGGCAAAGCGTCCCACGGACAGCAAAATATCCAGCGGGACATCGGCATTTACGGCTTCGACCAGACGATATCGCCGGAAACGTGACCCAAGCCAATCATGAACCTTTTGAACCGTGGCCCTGTCGACAAGATCGACCTTGTTCAGAATAACCATGTCCGAAAACGCAATTTGGCGAAGCTTCAATTCCATTTGTTCAGGTGCTGCGAACAATTGCTCCGCATCGACTAAGCACATAAGGCTGTCCAAGCGGATCATGTCCCGAAACTTCTGATCGGTGAATGTCATTGCAATTGATGACGGGTCCGACACTCCGCTTGCTTCAAGGACGATGTATTCCGGTTTCTCAGGCCGGGCGAGAACAGCTTCTACCGTTTCGATCAGGTCATCTCGGATCGAGCAGCAAACGCAGCCATTCGCCAGGCTCATCACATCATCTTCCAGGCCAACAACAAGATCAGCATCGACATTAATGGACCCAAAGTCATTAACAAGAACCGCAACCCGCAACCCGTGATTGCCTGTCAGGATGCGGTTCAAAAGTGTTGTCTTACCGGCTCCGAGAAAGCCGGTAAGAATCGTTACGGGGATTGCGGATGACGACCCAAATTCGATCATGTCGTTACTCCGCCTTCTTCTTGCGGTTCGGGATGACGTCATCGACCTTGATTACGAAATCGCTGGGCCACTCGGGATCGGGAGCACGGAATACGTCAGCTGGATAGTATTCTTTAGGATCGATCTCCATATCGCGGTATTTCTGGTCCTGCTGTTCGGCACGTGATGACCGCGGTGCTGGCGGCTTGATTTCATCCGGCAACGTGATCTTGCCTTCTGCTTCCATCTTGCCCAATTCGCGGAATGGCGCGACCGAACCAGATTTTCCGGGAAGTGTCGCTTTCCGATACCAGATTGCATCTTTGGTGACGTTGACGACGGCGACGTCCAAACCCCAAGCGAACAGCCCATCATAGTGGGCGCGGATTCCCGCCAGCATTTCGGCATCGATGTCCTCGTCTTGCGTATAGTGGGTTACCATTGCAAGCCGCGGGCGCGCCTCAGCCATCATCTTACCGACCGCATAGTGCGATGTATGATGCGTATCGATTGTGTAGTTGAACAGCTCTTGCGGCAGACCGTATTTGTAGGTCATCAACTGACCGATATCCTGTCCGGACATTTCGGTCACAAACACATCGACGCCTTTTCCGTATTCAAGACTCAGTTCATCGGGGCGGCCGTCGCCGGTCCAAACAAAGCTCAGGCCATTCCAATCCAGCCGATACCCCACCGCACCGTCTTTGGCGTGGCTACGAGGCCAGGACCGAACAGTCACGCCATCTTGGTCATAAACAATGCCGCCTTCTTGGCGGAAATCGAATTCGTTAACTTCGATCTCGTAGCCGTCCCCAATCGGGAACACATCGAAGGCCTCAAGATGCCATTTGAGCATCTGCTGCATGCCTTTCACCATTCCGGCTGTCCCAAGCTCTGGTGTCCGACCAGAAGGACCGTGAATGCGTAGCGGCGTGTATCCACCAGACCAAGCCCGGAACGGGTAGATGTAAGGGATGTCTGCATAGTGATCGACATGCAGATGCGTGATGAAGATGTCGTTGATCAACTGACCTGGAACCTGCATCCCGATGATGTTGCGGACGCAGCCCGAGCCGAAATCGAAGAAGAACCGCTTTCCGTTGCCCAACTCGACCATAATACAGGTTCCAGCCTGATCTTCGCGGGGCGGAAATGGCGTCGAACCACAGAACGATATCCGCATTTCGTCGGGCCCGAGGTCCTCGGAAAGCGGGAAATAATTCGCGTTCGAGCCCGTCATGTATTTGGTAGGACGGAAGTACTCCGGCAGAGTGATGCCCCCGGCAGGCCGACCGCCGTAAGGGTTCTTTAGGCTTTCGCCCAGTGGCCCATCACCGGGGTGCGCCTGTGCAGTTCCTGTACCGTAGCTAACGGCACCGGTTGCGACCGCACCTGCTGCCAGTCCCTGCATAACGTGTCGCCGGGAAGGGTTTTTGATGTCGTCAGATTTCTGGATCTGTTCGTTCTTAAGTTCTTTGCCGTTGTCTTCTCTTGTCATGGCTGTGCCCTTAGTTGGAAATGCTACGAAGGTTGCGCTTCACCATCCGGCGAAGCTCGTTCACGAGTTCGGATCTGATGTGGGCCCATTCCGCGCGCTCTGTGGCTGTGATCGATGTGTCATCCAACAGCTCGGAAACTTTCTTCAGGTCTTCGATAACCTCTTTGAGCAACGCATCTGTTTGGATGCGCCCTGACAACGCCTCGGAAAGTTTTGGAATCTCTTCAATCAGATCCACCGTCACTGGATAAATCCCGGCTCCCACTATCTATTCTCACATCGAGATGAGTGTGGTTGACCGCGCCAGCCAAGTGAGTCACCGTGAGTGGGGGGGTGAGTTTGCCTTGAACAAAGCCAATGATTTGTCGACAGATCAAGATGTTGGACAGCCGTCGCCGGATCTTGTCCGGGAAGCACTCGAGCGCGTTGTATCGAGCGGTGAGTTCCAAGCTTCGCCCCGTCTCCAGCAGTTTCTTACATACATCGTCGAGGAAGCTATCGCGGGTCGCAGTCCCCAGATTCGAGGCAAAGCTATCGCTGTGGAGGTCTATGGGCGACGCATTGATGGCACTGGTGGTCAAAATCTCGTTCGCGTTGAAGCCAGGCGGCTGCGTCGGCTACTACATGAGTTTTATGAAGAAAAATGGGACGGCGAAGGTGTTCGTATTTTTGTTGATCCCGGCGGATACAAGCCGCGGTTTTCATACAAACCTACAATTGAAGACCGCACATCACGTGAGTGGAACAGCGATGAGCCTGAAGGGCGTCGGCATACGCTGCCACTGCTGTCAGCTGGACTGTGTGTCCTTGCAATAATCACTGTGCTTGGCATCTGGTTGAGCCAGGAAAACAGCAAGGCTTTGCCAACGACCCAATCCATCGAACAAGCCGAACGTGCAGCACTTGGTAAGCATTCGTTGTCCAGTTTGCAGGCAGCTAACCTCGCAGACCAAGCCCGCGGCATGTTTTTTCCAGTCTTTGACGCCAAACGTCAGCAAATGGCACTTGGCATGTTCCAGCATGCCACCGAGCTCGATCCAGCTTTGCCGGATGGGTACTCCGGCAAAGCTCAGGTTTTGGCGACCCTGGCTATGCTGTCCCGAGATGAAGCACAAGGAAAGAAACTCATAGGCCAGGCATCGGAAATGTCTGAACAGGCTTTGGATTTGTCCCCCACCGACGCATGGGCCAATGCCGCAAAAGGTTGGGTGTTGGCTGTCAGGGATGAGCCAGACGAGGCTTTGAAATACGCCAGAATGTCCATCACGCTTGCACCTTCGGATGGCCATTTATTGGATCTTGTTGGTATCACGGCCATTGTTGCCAATGCTCCTGACCTTGCCGCCGAAGTCAGCAACCCCCAAAGACCCAGAACAGGTTCCGGTCGATTTGGCTCAAGAAATATCTGGGGCGTCTCCCAACTGATGCTCGGGAACTACCAAGATGTCATAGACGCCTTTCAAGGAGCACCAGCTGCCGGTGCACCCGTCAGCTCTCCGTCACTACTGTTTCAAGCCGTTGCACAGGATCAGTTGGGCAATTCGGAAGCGGCAGAGCAACACGTTGACGAAATGCGAATGACTTGGCCCGATTTCCCGTCTGAGTATCTTGCCAACAGGATTTTTCACAACGACGGTAAAACGCAGAAAGCGATACTTGATACACTGACGAGATACTAAGGAAGCGAGTTTCCTTGATTTCTTACGCAAGCTTTCAAGATCGACGTCATACTCAAAGCAACAATGCCAAACCGAGTTCGAATGGTTGGTTTAGCTGCTTCGTGAGCCCAATGCGAGTACCTTTGATCGTTGGAATCTCGCCGAGGATATCGGGATTGCAGATGATGCGATCTTTCTGTGTCATGAAAAAGGTTCTTTCGAATGTGCCGCCGGTTCTTCTCGAATTACAATGTCTCATTCTACGTTAGCAGACTCTCGATCCATTGCTTCACATCTTTATCGCTGATCTCGCCGGTGATGTATCGTTCTTGAACAGCCAAAAACTCGTCGCTGATCTTTCCGCCGGAGAGTCGAACAGACGCATTCGCCTGGCGCCACACTTCGCGGCGCTTTGTTTGCTCTTGAGTATCAGGCGACGTTTCTGGGATAAAATCCGCGAAGCTTTTGCCAAGCTCTGTCAAGGCTTCGTTCGTCGCAGCCAAGGTTCTTTCAGAGTTTTCGATTTTTTTGTTCATGCGTGGTAGCATTGGTCAGAATAATGAAACTACATAGACGTTGAAGCAGAGCAAAACACTGTCCAAAATGCCGAGTCATGAACCGCATAAAGCTCGGGTGCCACTGATGCCGGGCGGCCATCTGTCCCAAAACCCCTGACGACAGACACTGGTGAGTGTGGGCGGAAAGCAGTCTTTCCCTGCAGGAGCAATTAACAAGGTCGCGATCTCACAAAGCAGACAATTACCCTGTCATCTGCGATGCCACTAATACGAGTACTTCGTTTCAAAAAGTCAGACTTTAGAGATTGCGACAGAACCAAAAAAGACTACAGCTACTCCGTTCGCCAATCATCTGTACATTCCAAAATGAATGACTTGCACGCATCGGTCTGTTCCCGAAATCGTGTTCTGTTTCTGACATATAGATAGACCTGCCTTTTGTCCGGCAGGTCCGACACGGAGCGAAACGCTGTGGTTTCCGGCATAAACCGCGAAACGGTTTGGGGCAGTATCGTGACCCATTTTCCGGTTTTGACCAATGCAATAAGCGTGTGGGTGTTGTGGAGTGTTATCGCCGCGCCCTCCATTGCGGTCACGAAGGCTTGGGATTGGATTTTGTCGCTTAGTGCGTTTCGCACGAACGGCGCAGCAACCACGTCCTCAATTGTCGGAGGGGCCGCTTGCGTGATCAGAGGATGATCTGCCGCGCATACCAATCCAAACCGATCCTCAAACAGAGCGATTGCTTCGACGCCGTTGATCGGATGGTGACCGGACGCGATCCCAATATCGGCCTCGCCTTCAGCAAGCGCATCCAGAACGTGTTGCGTGTCTGTATCGCGTATTTCGACTTTCAAGCGTGGATACCGGTTTGCCAAGTGATCAAGGACGGCCGGAAAAATCAGCGCGCCGACTGACGGAACCGATACGATCCGGATCAGGCCGTGCTCGGTCTTTGCGGCCTCTCCGATGCTACTTATGGTGTATTCGAACTGGCGGACCTGTTTCAGTGCCAGTTTAAACACTTCCTCTCCTAGCACCGTTAGCTGATTCTTGCGCTCGCCTTCGAACAGCGGCTTTCCAATGTGCTGTTCCAACTGCTTTAGAGACATTGAAACAGCAGATTGTGTGCGGCCAAGCCGTTCTGCCGCTTCCGCAAGGTTTCCGGTTTGCGCGACGATGCAGAAGCAGCGCAGCATTTCGATCTTGATTGCTATGCTTCAATTCCTCTGAAGTTCAGTCAATTTATTTGAATTTGACTGATGTGTATAAAAAAATCCATTCTTCTGTAACCCGAAATTCTGTTGGTGGGATCCAAAGTGACCAAATTGAACTTGATTGCAGGCGAGTGGCTGGCTGGTGAAAGCGAGATTGAAAATCGCAACCCGTCGGATTTGAGCGATCTGGTGGGCATGTTTGCCCAGGCCAGTGCCGATCAGCTGGACGCAACGCTGGATCAGGCCCGCATCGCACAGGCCGAATGGGCATCCTATGGGCTGGAGCGTAAACAAGCCGTGCTCATGAACATCGGTAATGAACTGATGGCGCGCGCCGAGGAACTGGGCACATTGCTCAGTCGCGAAGAGGGCAAACCGCTGGCAGAAGGCAAGGGCGAGGTTTTCCGCGCCGGTCAGTTCTTTACCTACTATGCCGCTGAATGCTTGCGTCAAATCGGTGAGAACGCTGATTCCGTCCGCCCTGACATCGAGATCGACGTGCGACGTGAGGCGGTTGGCGTTGTCGCGATCATCAGTCCATGGAACTTCCCTACTGCGACCGCCTCGTGGAAGATTGCGCCTGCGTTGTGTTATGGCAACGCGGTTGTGTGGAAGCCTGCTAACATCACGCCTGCCTCGGCTGTGGCGCTGACCGAAATCATCGAACGTCAGGATATTCCCAGGGGCCTGTTCAGCCTTGTGATGGGCTCGGGTCGTTCAATCGGGCAGCGACTGGTCGAAAGCCCGAAGGTCAACGCGATTTCCTTCACCGGCTCCGTACCGGTGGGCAAGGGTATCGCCGTTGCCGCCATTCAGAACCTGACCAAGGTACAGATGGAAATGGGCTCCAAGAACGCTCTGGCCGTCATGGATGACGCAGATCTGGATCTGGCAGTCACCTTGGCACTGGGTGGAGCCTTTGGTGGTACGGGCCAGAAATGCACGGCCTCGTCGCGCCTTGTGGTGCATGAAGGTATCCATGATGCCTTTGTCGAGAAGCTGGTCGCGGGTGCGCAGGCGATGAAAGTGGGTCATGCGTTGGAAAACGGCACCCAGATGGGACCCGTCGTCAGCCTTCAGCAACTGTCTGAGAACCTCGCCTATGCGGATCTGGGCAAATCCGAAGGTGCAGAGCTTGCCTGCGGCGGCCAGCGGCTTGAGATGCCACATGACGGGTTCTACATGTCTCCCGGCGTATTCCTGAATACTACCAATGATATGCGCATCAACCGCGAGGAAATGTTTGCGCCCCTGACCAGCGTCATCAAGGTCGGCAGCTATGACGAGGCGCTAAGCGTGGTCAATGACACTAACTTTGGTCTAACCTCGGGCATTGTGACCAAGTCGCTGGCCCGCGCCACCCATTTCCGCCGCAACGCGCGCACAGGTGTTGTCACAGTGAACCTGCCGACCGCAGGTACCGACTATCACGTGCCCTTCGGTGGCCGTGGTGACAGTTCCTATGGCCCGCGCGAGCAGGGCAAGGCTGCTGCCGAATTCTACACCACCGTCAAAACCGCCTATATCAGCGCAGGCCCGGTCTGATGCTGATCGATGGCCTGCAATATGCCAACTGGTCGGAAAAGATCTTCCGCCAACTGCGCGAAGGCGGCGTGGACGCGATCCACGTCACCATCGCCTATCATGAAAACTTCCGCGAAACTGTTCTGAACTTTGAGAAATGGAATCGCTGGTTCGAGCAATATCCGGACCTGATCATGAAAGGCCGCTGGGCCAGCGACATTGATTTAGCAAAGGAAACGGGCCGGACGGCTGTATTCTTCGGGTTCCAGAACCCGTCTCCGATAGAAGACGATATCGGGCTGGTCGAGATCCTGCACGATCTGGGTGCGCGGTTCATGCAGCTGACGTACAACAACCAGTCCCTACTGGCGACCGGCTGTTACGAGGCCGAAGACACCGGCATCACCCGCATGGGCAAGCAGGTTATCAAGGAAATGAACCGCGTCGGACTTGTGGTCGACATGAGCCATTCGGCAGACCGCTCGACCATCGAGGCGGTTGATATTTCCGAACGTCCTATCGCCATCACGCACGCCAACCCGCACGAATGGTCTCCCGCGCTGCGCAACAAGCGCGAGGATGTGATCCGCGCAGTGACACAAAACGGCGGTATGTTCGGCTTTTCGGTCTATCCGCATCACCTGAAGGGCAAATCTGACTGCACGCTGGAAAGTTTCTGCGAGATGATCGCCCGTACGGCCGACAAATATGGGGTAAAGCACCTGGGGATTGGTACGGACCTGTGTCAGGATCAATCCGACAGCGTGGTCGAATGGATGCGGGTTGGGCGCTGGACGAAAGAGATTGACTATGGCGAAGGCTCAGCCTCGGCGCCTGGCTTCCCTCCGATGCCGCACTGGTTCCGCGACAATCGCGACTTTGGCAACATCAAAGACGGGCTTTGCGCCGTTGGCATGAACGCCGAAGAGGTGGCGGGTATCATGGGTAGCAACTGGTATCGTTTCTTCGCCGATAACTTTGGATCGCAACAGCCATGACCACCACGCCACAAAATGTTGAACGTCGTGAGCCTGCCCGGGTGATGCGCCTTTCGCGTCTTGGGTCTTTGCACCAATGTCGGCTCAGCTTCATGCGCCAGCTCACCCGTCGTATGGCGGCTGAGAAATGGGTCTTTTCCCGGCCCGTTTTTGATATTGACACTAGCGGTGTGGGCCACGCGGTATATTCCGCGCAAGGACCCGATCGCACCTATTCACTGGTCGCCTTCGCCCATGACCTGCCGCCCGAGCAACGTTCGGATCGTGTGATAGCCGAGGCCTGGGATGCCACCTTTGCCTTGTTCGACGGTGTTCCCAGCAAGGACGATTTTCAACGTCTGTCCCGGAATGTACCGCTGCAAGAAGCTGGTCGAGTCAGCGAAAGCGAGTTGTCGCTGTCGCGTGCCAACCGCTCGGTTCGGTTGTGGGCCCATGTAGTAGACCGGCTGGCTGCGGGTCAGCAGCCGGATCTCGCGCAGATCTACAAGGTTGGGTATCTGATGCGCACCACAGCGGTTTACGGATCGGGCAAGTTCGGCGCGGCGGACCGGGAAAAGATCGCCGACCGGCCCGAGGTCAGCGGCCCGTTTCAGGCCGAGATGCTCTCCGTCTATCTGACCCGGATATTCGTACGTGATCTGGTGCAGCACATGGCAAAGGCCAAGGGTGGTGCACAGACCGCGCAGCTTGACCCGAATATCGCCCGCTGGCTGGGGATCGGCAACTCGACCGGGCTGGGCATGGCACCCTTCATCGTCAATCATCCGATCCTGTTCAACAATTGGATCATGGCACGTGAAGAGGCCATCGCGCGCGTTCGGTCCGTTGAGACCGCAACGGACGCCGAAGTGACCATGTTCCGCGAAGTATTCGAGCGCAGCAAATTGTCGATCTCGTGGTGGCGGTCTGAGCACCCGATCCAGATCGAAAAACTTGTCGCCCTGAATGCCGATCTGGACGCGATAGCCACGCATCTCGAACAGACAGATCTGACGAGAAGCCAGCCTTGGGAACACCTGATCCTATGGTCTCAGACCGCCCTTAGCGAAGAAGGGCAAGAGTTGCTGGCCTCTCTGATCCTTGAACCATATGGCGAACTGGTGGACGGGTTGAGCAGTTGTATGGCGGATGGCAACAGCGCGGCCTTTGCAATCGACGGTGCAATGCCGGTCAACCGGGTGCACGAGCTGATCCGCACGAGCTTTGGCTGGGCGCTTGATCTGGATTGGAACGCCGCTGAACATTGCGCGCGCGCCTGGTATGTTTCCGAAGAAAAGCTTGAACCCCGCCTGGGGGAACGGTTCGACGAACCAATTGCGGACTATGAGCAACCTCTCGCACCGGCGCGCGACGCGGCGCGTGCGTTTGACGCTCTGGACAAATGGTCGGGCGAAGACTCAGTCGCAGAGTTCCTGTTGCGCCACCCGGAACATCGCCACACGGTGCGCCGCGCGCAGATGAGCCGCGTCGCCCCCTATGGTGAAATTCGGGACAATACGATTGGCGCAGAGGTGATGCCCATCGACATGCTGCGCGCCAAACTCTCGTTTTTCGGCGCAACCCATTTCGATCCGCGCTCAGACCGATGGGTTCGCATCTGTATGTATGCAGGCGCGCCATATCCCGAAGAGCTGGGTCCGGACAATGCCGATTTGTGGGTCTATCCGGAGCTTGCGCAATGAGCTTTTCCCTTAATGAAGTCGAAGCCACCGCCAAACGTGCAACGCGCGGTGCAGGCTATGACTGGGGAGTGGCGGAAGAGGCCGGGAAGGCGACGCGCTGGCTCTGTGCACAGAGTCTTGACGGTGTAGCCGAACTAGCAGGCGTGTTGGAGCGCGGGTTTGCGAGTAATTTGGGTGAACACGTCCCTAAACATATGGAACCCGACTGGTCCGGGGGCATGGACTTATGCCCGCTGATGACCGGGGCGTTGCTGTCGGATTGCTCGCATTTTCTGCATTCCGGCCCGAACCGGATCAGAAATTTGGCCACGCCTGCTGTCTTGCTGCCATTTGCGGCCCAAGCCGCGCGTCGCCAATCCGCAATTGTTACTGTCATGGCGGGCGATTTCTTCGCAGCGACTGACGGGACGCAACTGGTACTGAAAAATGAGTGCCCAGCCCACGCGAGCGTAATCGAGGTTGCACTGGGTGATACCCTGACCAACCCGTGCGCGCAAAAGACCCGCGCGACGCCCGATCCGGCGGCATGGAACATGCTTAACCGCTTAGCGCACCGCACCTACGCCCCGGCAACGGAAGAATCCCGTTTACTCGGCGCTGGTGCCGGGCTTTCCGACAACGACTGAAAAGAGACCGCCATGATCCAAACCCGCACCCTGTCACTTGCTGAAATCGAAGAGCTGTCTTTCCGGGCACTGGTCGCTGCGGGCACAAGCGAGGAAAACGCGCGGCCTCTGGCGGTCGCAACCTCAGCGACCGAGGCAGACGGGGTTGCCAGTCATGGCCTGGCCTATATCCCGATCTACTGTGAGCACGTTCAATGCGGCAAGGTCGATGGGCAAGCCCGACCGGTTCTGGCGGAGCCACGCCCCGGTGTTATCACTGTCGATGCTGCCACCGGGTTTGCGCATGCAGCCATCGAGGCCGGCTTCAAAGCGCTGATACCGGCTGCCCGTACGCAGGGGATTGCCGCGCTGGCGATCCGCAACAGTTATAATTGCGGTGTTCTGGGGTATCACACTCACCGGCTGGCGCAGGCCGGGTTGGTCGGTCTGGGCTTCACCAACGCTCCGGCTTCAATTGCACCTTCGGGAGGCTCTAAGCCGGTGGTCGGAACCAACCCGTTCTCGATCGCTGCTCCAGGCACCGATGGGCAACCTGCACTGCTGATCGACCAGAGCGCCAGCACCATCGCAAAAAGCGAAGTTATGAAACATGCCCGGGAAGGCAAGTCGATCCCGGTTGGCTGGGCGCTGGACCCGGATGGCAACCCCACCACTGATCCGAATGTCGGGCTCAAGGGATCGATGGCCCCCTCGGGGGGCTATAAAGGCGTCGGCGTGGCCTTGCTGACTGAGGTTTTGGCTGCAGCGCTAACCGGTGCCACGCTTGGAATTCACGCCTCACCTTTTTCGGGAACGGCTGGAGGCCCACCTAAGACGGGCCAGTTCTTTATCGCGATTGACGCATCTGCAACCGCAGATGACGCTTTTTCTACCAGAATTGCCGATCTTGTTGAAGCGATCCGATATCAGGACGGCGCACATTTGCCCGGCGATGGTCGCCGGGCAAAGCGTTTGGCGGCAAATTCTGAAGGTGTAGCCGTCAACGTGGCAACGCTGGAGAAAATTGAGGCCCTACTCAAATAGGGCAGAAATGGTGAAGTTTCGGGACACCTGCAAATAATTTTCTGGAACTCAGGACACGTGCGAACAGGGAGGAAACACATGTCAATGAAGGATCCATTTACCGATCTGGAGATCAAGCGATCTTCGGGCGGCTTCTATGAAGGTCACAGCGTCGAAATTGCTTTGCTCAGCAAGTCGATCATGGTTGCGCTGGTCATCTGGGCACTGGTCTGGCCTGCAAACGCAAATGGAGTTCTGGGAAGCCTGAACTCGCGCCTACTGGAGGACTTCAACGCCTTCTATATCATCATCGTCGGCTTCTTTGCCTTTTTCCTGTTTGTCGTGGCTGCGCTGCCGCAAACTGGTAAACGACTCATGGGTCCGGAAGGTGAAAAACCAGAATTTTCGGATTTCTCGTGGTTTTCTATGATGTTCGGTGCCGGTCTGGGTGTCGGTCTGATGGTATTTGCCACCGCCGAGCCTCTGGGCCTTTGGGGTTCAAATCCGGTTGTGATCGCCGAGCAGGTTGTTGGTAATACCGAAGAGGCACTGCAGTCCGGGTATCGGTATACCTTCCTGCACTACGGGTTTCATGCCTGGGCGATTTATGTCGTGACTGGCTTGTCGCTGGCCTACTATGCCTACACGCGCAACATGCCCTTGACGATCCGCACTGCGCTGACACCGTTGTTTGGCAAGTTGATGAACGGTTTTCTTGGCCACGTCGTAGACGTTCTGGGTGTTGTTGCAACAATCCTGGGTGTCTCGGTAACGATCGGTTTTGGCGTTTCGCAGTTCATCGACGGGCTTTATGCAATTACCGGTATGGGATGGATCATGGATCTGAACGGAGAAGTTCCGACCCCAAGTACAGTTGGCCTGTTGGCGGGTCTGATCGTCATCATGGGCCTGTCGATCATATCGGCTGTTTCGGGCGTTGGACGTGGCGTTAAGTACCTGTCGAATCTGAATCTGGTGCTATCTCTAATACTGCTGCTGGTCTTTGTCGTATTCGGTTCGTTCCTGTTTGCAATGACCACCTATGCAACAGCGTTCATCGACTACATCCAGCATTTCATCTCGCTCAGTTTTGGCGCGTTCAACCCGCAGTCAGCGGCGGCATTTGAGGCAGCGTTGCCAAGCGAAGCCGCCCCATTTGCCGATGCCCTATACAGCGGTGCGACCAACCCCTGGGGTTCGTTTGACGGGTTCAAATCAGGGCTTGAAGGCGACGTCGCAGCCTTGCCCGAAACCGTTCTCGCTTCGGTCTATGCCGCTGGTGACCCGGGTCGTCAATTTGGTTGGCAGGCAGGTTGGACCACGTTCTACTGGGCCTGGTGGATCGCGTTCTCGCCCTTCGTGGGCCTGTTCCTGGCGCGGATTTCCAAAGGGCGTTCGGTTCGAGAGTTCATCGTTGGTTGTGTATTCGCACCAGCACTGGTCTGCTTTGCATGGATGACCATTCTGGGGGGCACCGCGATCGACCTTGAACTGAACGGCACGGCCGAGGGCGCCATCATCGGTGCGTCGAACACCGCCAAGCTGTTCGTCACCCTGCAAGAAATGATCTCGGGTGGGTTGCTGTCGGGTATAACAGTGATGTGTGTTGTCCTGATCATGACCTTCCTGGTCACATCGGCTGACTCGGGCATTCTGGTGATGAACACCATCATGTCTGGTGGCGATCAGAACATCGGCAACAAACACAAGATCATCTGGGGTCTGATCCTGACGGCTGTGATTGGCGCTCTGATTCTGGCTGCAGGCGAGAACAACCCAATGGATGCCTTGCGGAACGCGATGATCATCGGCGCACTGCCCTTCACGATGGTCATGGGGCTGATGTGCGTGGCTCTCGCCAAGGCCCTTTACCGCGACAGCCTACGCCAGAAACTGACTGCCCCGGCTGAGTAAGCTCGATTCCGGGCAGTTGTACCATGACTGCCCGGATTTCTGCCCAACGGGTTTTGTTCTCGAAATTTCGTGGGGCTCTCTTGCGAACACTTGGTTGAATGAAAAGCGCGCGCCGTAGCAGCGGGTCTACTCGTCGAAGATACAGTTTTTCCAATGACGGCTTGGTGCGGCCGAATCGACGTTGGGCACTTCCAGTACTGCGCGGGAGCCTAAATGACCGCTTTGACGGCCTGCATCGCAGCATTGTGACGACTCATTTAATGTCGGGAATGGGCCGTTCACTAACTTCTCGATTTAGATGCAGAATTTTGAGATATTCCCTGCCAAACCGACCTGAAGACGTCGAAGCACGCAATCAGCATTCCGCCTTACATAGCCTCCAACGTGTGGGTAAGGCCGTTTCGGATGTGATCTTCCAACAGTTTCTTGGCCGTGTCGGCGTCTCTGGCCAGCGCGGCATCGAACATGCCCTTGTGCTCCTTGACGGCCTCTTCGCCGCGATAGGTCAGCACGAGCATCTGATACCGCAGATACTTGTCGTAGATGATTGAGTGCAGAGACAGAAGGTTCTTGGAGTTGCAGGCCGCGATCATCGCCTGGTGAAACTCCCAATCATATCGTTTCCAGGTTTCTTTCTCGGACTCGTCGCCCTTGAGAAGCTGCTGTTCCATCAGGTGCAGTTTGTGGTGTGCGGCAACCAGGTTGCCTTCCCAGTCCGTGTCGCCGTTCGCAATGGACAACTCCAACGCGTGGCATTCCAACAGTACGCGCAGCTCTGAAATCTCGGTCAGGTCTTCTCGTGAAACCGGCGTGACCAGGAAACCCCGTTGCTCGGGAGCTTCGACAAACCCGTCGCTGGCGAGCCTGTTCAGCGTTTCACGAAGTGTCGAAAGGCTTGCCGAGTAGCGTTCCTTCAAGGCGTCCAGCTTCAGTTTGGAGCCGGGTTGCAGCTCCCCGAAGATGATATCCCGCTTGATGCGCTGATAGGTGCTTGCACCTATCGTAGACGGCTGTTTCGCCATGCGTTTCACCCGATATTATCAGTTTCCTCGTTCAATTAGCATTTTTCAGAGACATCAGCAATCCAAACTGATGTATGGTAAAAATAAAAATATCATACATTATTGCGGAATCGCGAAAACCCCAATACGGTCGTGGCCAAGTTGGGCAAAGCAGCCCGATCGCAATCATCGGTTTCGGGATTTTCCGGACCCTCCGGAAGGAAGCAAAGTGTCTAAGAACTTTCGCATTGCCATTGTCGGCATTGGCCTTGTTGGACGCCGCCACGCAGACGCTATACGAGCGTTGCGCCATGTTGATCTTGTCGCGGTGGTCGACCCCAGCGATGAAGGTCGTGCTTACGCCGTTGAGCATGGGGTCGTATGTTTCGAAACCCTCGAGGAAATGTTTGCAAATCAGACGCCGGACGGAGCTGTTCTTGCGACCCCGACCACGCTTCATGTTGAACAAGGCCTCACGTGTGTTCGACATGGTTGTCCCCTTCTTGTCGAAAAACCGATCGCCGTGGAAGCCACCGCTGCACTTGAGCTTGTTCGAGCAGCGGAGAAGGCCAATGTGCCACTGATGGTCGGACATCATCGTCGACACAATCCTCTGATCCGGTCGGCTAAGGAAGCCATTGTCGGTGGGAAGATTGGCGATGTGCGCGCTGTCCATGCGAATTGCTGGTTCTATAAGCCAGACGAGTATTTTGATGCTGCGCCCTGGCGAAAGAAACCAGGTGCAGGGCCCATCTCAGTCAATCTGGTCCACGACGTCGATCTTCTGCGGTATTTGGCCGGAGAAGTCGTGACCGTTCAGGCTCAGTCGGCTGCATCGCAGCGGGGCTACGACAACGAAGATGTTGCCGGTGCTCTGTTGACGTTCGAAAGCGGAGCGATAGGGACCATAAGTGTGTCCGACAGCATCGTTGCTCCATGGAGCTGGGAGATGACGTCTCAGGAATATCCAATCTATCCGTCGACCACTGAGAGTAGCTACATGATCGGTGGCTCTCATGGGTCGTTGTCCGTTCCCGATCTTCGACTGTGGAGTTACCAGAGCGAGCAAAGGGATTGGTGGACGCCAATCTCATCAACCGCGCTGAAGAAGGGTGCATCCGACCCCCTGGTCAATCAACTCAGGCACTTTGTTGAAGTCGCTCGGCGCGAAGCAGATCCGATTGTGTCTGGATGGGAAGGTTTTAGAACGCTTCAAGTTATTGAAGCTATTCAGAATTCCTGCAGGATTGGCGAGACTGTCAGGATAAGAAACCTTCGGGAAACGCAACAACAGAGATTGCAGGTAATGAAAAATATCTGATATTTTATAAAAAATCTTGCAAAATGCCCAAAATAGGTCAAAAATCAGAATCGGAAAAATGCATCATGATGTCTCAGGGAGGAGCAAAGTGATTACCAAACTTACCCGCCGGGCTGCTGTATCAGCCCTGGTTGCAACCGGTGTTCTGTTTAGCGCAACAAGCGGTGCGTTGGCGGAAGACAAAGTGCAACTTCGCCTCGCAACATCAGGATCGGAGACCGACCAGCGCTCGGTCGCTATGGCCGAGGTTTTCGCGCCCATGGTCGCTGATTTCGCAAGCTACGAGCCCAGCTATAATGGAACCATCTTCGCCCAAGGCACCGAGTTGGACGCCATCAGCCGAGGTAACCTGGAAATGTCGATCACCTCGGCGCAGGAACTGGCACAGTTCTTCCCCGAGTTTTCGATCTTTACCGCAGGCTATGTCCATCAGGACGCCGCGCACCAGGTGGCTGTCTTCAACGATCCCTTGATGGATGCCTTCAAGCAAAAGGCCGAAGAAGAACTGGGCGTCAAACTGCTGTCGGTCATGTATCTGGGCCGTCGTCAGGTGAACCTGCGCCAGCCCAAGGATGAACTGACCGTCAGCACTCCGGCTGATCTGGAGGGTGTGAACCTGCGGATGCCGGGCACAGATGCGTGGCAGTTCCTTGGCAAAGCGCTGGGTGCCGCCCCGACACCAATGGCGTTCTCAGAGGTTTACACAGCTCTGTCGACCGGTGCCGTTGACGGTCAGGACAACCCATTGCCGACCGTGGTTGATGCCAAGTTCTACGAAGTGACCAATCAGATCATCCTGACATCGCACTTGGTCGACTTGAACTATATCGCCATCGGCAAAGAGGTTTGGGACGGGCTGACACCGGAACAGCAAGCCAAGGTTCAGGAAGCTGCGGACGCAGCAGCTGAATCAGGCCGCCAGAAGCAGCTTCAGAAAGAAGAGGACCTTGTCAGTTTCCTAAAAGAGCAGGGCATGGAGGTCTACGAGCCCGACCTGGCGGCGTTCCGCGATCAGGTACAGTCGATGTATCTGGACAGCGAGTTCGCCGGATCATGGCCGGACGGCGTTCTGGAGAAGATCAACGCTCTGGGCAACTAAGTTCGTCTACACAAGGGAGGGAGAACCACAATGAAAGGCTTCATAAAGGGGTTCTCCCGACTGACCGAAGCGATTGCCGGCGGGATGCTGGCGGCAATCTTCCTGATCTTCCTTCTCCAAATTCTTCTGCGGTACTTCTTTACCCCCGCTGGCTGGACGCTTGAACTCATCGGCATCCTCTGGGTCTGGGTGATCTTTTTTAGCTGCGCCTTCATCGTGCGCGAGAGGGATCACGTGAAGTTCGACATCATCTACCTTTCGGTGCCGATGCGCGTGCGTCAGGTCTTTGCGATGCTGGCGGCCGCGGCGATTGTGGTCGGGATGCTCTACAGTTTCCTGCCGACGTGGGACTACATCGACTGGATGAAAATCCGCAAAACCTCGACTGTGCGCAATCCGTTCTCGGGTGAGAAGATACCGCTGCGCACTGTGTTTTCAATTTATGCGGTTTTTATGCTGGTCGTGGCCGCGCGGTATGGATGGCTGTTCTTTGACATCCTGCGCAATGGCCCACCTAAAACCGAGCTGGAAATGGTCGTTGGGTACAACGTTGTTGACGATCATCCCCGCGTCGACGGTGAAGACGACGAGGAAGCAGACAAATGAGCTTTGAACTTCTTTCCTGCCTTCTCGCGCTCTTTGTTTTGGCAGGCATCGGGACACCTATCGGCTATTCCATCCTTTTGGCCTCATTGGTTTATCTGGGCACGGCCGGATTGGACGTCGCCCTCGCGGGCGAGAAGATCCTGCAAGGCTTCTACAAAAGCACGATCCTGCTTGCCGTGCCTTTGTTCATCGTCGCCGCCAATATCATGAACGCGGGGTCGATCACCGACCGCCTGCTGAACTTCTGCGTCGCGGCGGTCGGGCGTTTCAAGGGCGGCCTCGGACACGTCAACGTAGTTGCGTCGTTGATTTTCTCTGGCATGTCCGGTTCTGCCGTCGCGGATGCTGCAGGGATCGGCAAGATCATCATTGAGATGATGACCAAGGATGGCCGCTACAGCCGAGGCTACGCAGCCGCAATCACGGCGGCATCGGCGACGATTGGCCCGATCATTCCGCCCTCGATCCCAATGGTTCTGTATGCGCTGGTCTCAAAGGCGTCTATCGGGTCGCTGTTCCTTGCTGGCATTCTGCCGGGTCTGATCATGGGCATCGTCCTGATGGCGATGAACTATTATCTGGCCGGAAAGCGGAACTTTGCATTGGAAGAACCTGTTCCGCTGCGCGAGTTGCCGGCTAAAACCGCCAACGCGTTCCCGGCGCTGCTGATGCCGGCGATCCTGCTGTACGGTATATATGGAGGCGTCACTACGCCGACCGAGGCCGCAGCAGTTGCTGCATTCTACGCTCTGCTACTGGCAGCGTTGTTCTACCGCGCGCTGACCTTCCGTGGCCTTTATCAAGTGTTCGTCGACAGCGCGCGCTCCTCCGCCGCCGTCGGGGTGGTCATTGGTGGCGCGTTCATTCTGAACTTCATCGTCATTCAGGAACAGATTCCACAGTCGATCTCGGCACTGCTGGAGGGTTCGGATGTTAGCCCGATTGTATTCCTGATCCTCGTAAACCTGCTGATCCTCGCGCTGGGATGCGTGTTAGACGCAACAACGATCATCCTGGTGATCGTGCCCCTGTTCATTCCAACCTGCGAAGCGCTCGGGATTGATCTGGTGCATTTCGGAGTGCTGGTCGTCGTGAACTCAATGATCGGTTTGATCACGCCGCCCTATGGCATTCTACTCTTTGTGATCAACGCCGTGACGGACATTCCGCTGCGTGAAATCATCTCGGAAATCTGGGCCTTTCTGGCGGTGCTCATATTCGCCTTGGTGATCATGATGCTGATGCCTGATCTGGTCCTGTGGTTGCCGCGTATGTTTGGATATCAGGGATAATGTGCCTCTCGGTTTCGACAACGTCGATCCCCGGTGATCTGGCTGAAAAGCTGAGTGCTATCGCTGACGCGGGATTCGGGGGTGTCGAATTACACGAACCGGATTTGACCGCTTTTGACGGGCCGCCATCGCAAATTCGGAACATTGCATCAGATCTCGGCCTGAAGATTTGCCTGCTACAACCCTTCCATAACCTTGAAGGCCAGTCTGGCAGCGGACGGGAGCGCGCCTTTGATCGACTGAAGCGCAAACTCGACCTGATGAGCGAGTTGGGAACGGAATTGCTGCTGATCGGGTCTGCCTTCGAGGTTGATGTCGCCGCGACCGAAGAACAGGTAATCGCAGATCTTGGCGAGGCGGCCAAAATCGCGAAAGAGATGGGTCTTCGTCTGGCCTTTATGGGCTTGCCATGGTCGAATCTTATTCACTCGGATGAGCAGGCGTTAGGCGTCGTTGAAGCAATCGACAGCCCTCATTTGGGGTTGGCCTTGAATTCCTTCTTCTCGCTTGCCGACGGGTCCAAACCAGCCCGCCTTCGGGACATTCCCGGAGAGCGGCTGTTCCATGTGCAACTGTCCGATGCACCCCGGCTTGAGATGGATATTCGCAGGCTCAAACGGCACTTTGGGCTTCTGCCGGGGCTTGGGTCGCTGAACCTTGCGGGCTTCGTACGGGTGCTGTCCCGTGCCGGGTACAAGGGGCCTTGGTCCATTGCGCGCGTCAACGAAGCAGCTCCTCAACCCGGTGGCCGAACACTGGCCGGAGACAGCTACAGGTCGCTGGTGAACCTCCTGGATGAGGTGTCGCGGACCGAGCCGGGAACTGATTTCGGTATCCCAGGCCTGCCGGAACGCGTTTATGCGTCAGGCTTCGAATTCGTCGAATTTACAGCTGATGAGGTAAGCGGCGCGCAGCTGGCAGACATGCTGTCAGCAATGTGCTTTCGAATGGAGCGAAAACACGTCACCAAGTCCGTCGAGCTGTGGCGGCAGGGCGCGATAAACATCGTTGTGAACACCGAAAAGGAAGGCTTTGCCCATTCGGCGTTCCTGGGTCACGGCCCCTCCGTTTGTGACATGGGGTTGCGTGTCAAAGATGCGGATCAGACGGTTCAGCGGGCGACCGCGTTGGGCGCGCCGGATTTCTCACAACCGGTGGGAACAGGGGAACTGGATATCCCGGCCATCCGAGGTGTCGGTGGCAATGTCGTTCATTTCATCGATGAGAAATCCGATCTGCACCGGGTATGGGATATCGAGTTCGAGCCGGTTGCGAAAACCAAAGTGACCCAGCCTGCCGGCCTGCGCCGCATCGATCATTTGGCTCAGACGATGCGTCACGATGAGATGCAAAGCTGGCTGCTCTACTACATTTCGACTTTCGAGATGGCAAAATCCCCTATCGTGAACGTCGCCGACCCGTCTGGTGTCGTGCAAAGTCAGGCTATCGAAAGTCCCGAAGGCGAAGTGCGCTTAAACCTGAATGGGGCAGTTGGGCGTCGAACACTGGCGGCGTCATTCCTTGAAGATGGCTTTGGGGCTGGTGTTCAGCACATTGCCTTCCAGTCGGATGATATTTTTGAAACTTCAGCCCAGTTGCTCAAGTCTGGCTTTCCCAGCCTGTCCATCCCGGAGAACTACTACGCTGATCTTCAAGCGACATTCGGATTGGATGACGATTTGGTCGCCCAATTGCGCAGGGGGAACATTCTCTACGATCGGGCGGCGGGTGCTGAGTATTTTCAGATATACAGCTGCCCCATCTTTACCGGCTTCTTCTTCGAAATTGTTGAACGCCGTATGGGCTATGCCGGTTATGGCGCGCGCAATGCACCCATTCGCCTTGCTGCGCAAAGCAAAACCCAGCCGGTGAAAGAGGTGCAGACGCAATGACCGCGCAGATGACAGACGATGAGCGCGCCGTTCGCCAATGGTGGCGTACCTCCATCATCGACATGAAGCCCGGACAGATCTCTTTTCGTGGCAACGCCGTAGAGGACCTGATCGGAAACGTATCTTTCCCGCAGATGATCTGGCTTATGGTGCGGGGCGATCTACCCAGCGACGCGCAAGCGCGCCTGTTCGAAGCCGCTTTGGTCGCAGGCGTGGATCACGGTCCGCAGGCCCCCTCGATTGCGGCTGCGCGTATGGCCGCCACCTGCGGGGTAGGTCTCAATAACGCGATGGCGACTGCGGTGAACATGCTGGGCGACGTGCACGGCGGGGCAGGAGAGCAGTGTGCAGAGCTGTACTATGATATCGCAGCTCGCATGGATTGCGGAGCATCGTTGAATGACGCAGTGAAGGACGGTCTGGACAGCTGGCGCGAGACCTATGGCAAGATCGTCTCGGGCTTTGGTCACAGGTTTCACAAACCTGTCGATCCACGCGCACCCCGATTGATGCAACTTGTTCGAGATGCGGCGGCAGAAGGCACAGTTTCTGGCCGGTTTGCCGATATCGGAGAAGAGGTTCAAGCCGAACTCGGTCGTCAACGAGGCGGTCGGCCAATTGCCATGAATATTGACGGCGCGACAGCTGTGATCTTCTGCGAACTTGGCTTTCCTGCGCCCTTGTCGCGAGGGCTGTTCTGCCTGTCCCGCTCGGTCGGAATACTCGCCCACGCTTGGGAACAGATGAACCAGGGTGGCCGCAACAAAGGGCCGATGCCCCCTAATTACTTACCCCTCTACGAAGACAGGAATGATGACACGTGAGACATCGAAATCCTTCCGGGTCGGCCTTATCGGCTGTGGTCGTATCAGCGATATTTATCTAAAAACACTATCCAAGTTCTCAAACGTTGAGGTCGTGGCTTGCGCAAGCCTTGACCCTTCGGAAAGCCGCACCAAGGCAGATCAATACGGTATCGCCAAGGCCTGTGCGCCAGATGGGGTGTTTGACGATCCGACGATTGACTGCGTTCTGAATCTGACAATTCCGGCGGCGCATGCCGAAATCAGCCTGCGTGCGTTGGAGGCGGGCAAGCACGTCTATTCCGAGAAGCCGCTGGTTATGGATCGAACGGATGGTAAGACGATTCTGCACATGGCCTCTGAAAAGGGGCTACTGGTCGGTTGCGCACCCGACACATTTCTGGGCGGTCGTTGGCAAACCGTTCGGCGCTTGATCGATGAGGGTGCCATTGGCAAACCGACAGGGGTTTTTGCCCATGTCGGTACCCACGGGACGGAACGCCACCATCCCAACCCGGATTTCTACTACCAGGCCGGTGGCGGGCCCTTGCTGGACCTTGGGCCATATTACCTGACCGCCATGGTTTGCTGCCTTGGTCCGGTTGACCGGGTCGCCGGAATGGCTCGGCGCACGTTCGACAAAAGGATGATCGAAAACGGCCCTCGCAACGGTGAATGGATGGATGTCGAGGTCGACACGCATTCCCTAAGCCTGCTGCAGTTCTCTTCCGGGGCTATAGGGTCGATGACCATGAGCTTTGACGTCTGGGATAGCGAAACGCCGCGGTTCGAGATCTACGGTGAAAAAGGCACCATCAGCATCCCAGACCCTGACCCGGTACATGGTGCCAACATCTTTCAGGGGGATGTCTGGCTGAAAACGCGGGAGACCTCGCGCTGGTCTCATCAGCCGCGCCCATCCGGTCGCGAAGGCTGGCAGGTGGTCGTCAACAAACACGGGTTCAATGAGGACAGCCGTGGTCTCGGCCTTTTGGATCTGGCCCTGGCGGCGCAAGAAGGACGCCAACCCCGTGCAAGTGGAGCGCTCGCCTACCACGTTTTCGAGGTCATGGACGCGATCGAACGGGCACCAAAATTTGGCGCCTATCAGACGATAGAAAGCCGTTGCGCGGCTCCGGAGCCTTTGCCGGTCGATTTCCTTAACGATGAGAGGAAGGAATTGGTTCATGCCGATTGAGACACTCGACTTTGCGCAGCCATTCTTTCGCGTCCAGCACATAACTGACGAGCGCAGAATTTCTATCGAGGGTCGCGCCATCGTCCTTAACCTTGGGGGGCGAAATCTCTCTGTCGAGGATCAGACCATTGCACCGCTTTCCTCTGTGATCGTGCAAGACAGCACGCTTAGCGGCGTGGAACGTGCAGTCATTGTCCACGATTTCGACGCCCATGCCGATGACAACGAGTTGTTCGCATGGGTGAAAGATACATGGCCATCTGCTTTTGATGTTCGCCAAGAGGAGCGTTTACGCGGTGTCAGCCACTACATGTCGCCAAAGGTCTTTGTGGGTAACGTTGGGCTGACCATGTACCATTCCGGCTCGGTGCCGCTGAATGTCGGATTGCACAAGGATCATCCGTTCTGCCCGGTACCGGGGTTTCGCGAAGTGCATACACAAATCGTAGGCTTTGGGAAAATGCAGCAATGCCGTGAGCGGGATGTTGAATCCCTTTACCTCGAAGAATTCATGGCCCCCGGCACGACGCACAAACCGATGTATGACGCCGAAGGCAACTATCCCTGGCATCAGTACGAGACGATTACCCCCAGCATTTTCATGGCGGTGGAAATGCTGCCGGAAGGCGTACGGGTCCCGGAAATGGAGATTCAGAATGGCTGAGAGACTTTTTTCCGAAGACCTGAACTTTGACGGACCTTTCCCCCGATTGTCTCGCCGTTTGCGGCTGGGTGTTGTTGGCGGCGGACGTATCTCTGTCACGCAGGCAACGGCCGCGCGGATGACCGACCGGTGGGAGGTCGTCGCAGGAGCGCTCAGTTCTGACGCCATGCGAAGCAAGGCGCGCGGGGCCGAGTGGTTCCTGCCGGCCGACCGGTGCTATGCGTCCTTCGACGAGATGGCAAAGGCCGAGGCGGCACGCCCGGATGGCGTAGATGCCGTCATGATCACCACCCCGAACCACGTTCATTTCGAAGCGGCCAAAGCCTTTCTGGAGGCGGGCATTGACGTGCTGTGCGATAAGCCCCTGACCAACGAAGTCGCGGAGGCCGAAGGGATTGAGGAGATTACCGCGCGCACGGGACACATCTTTGCTGTCGGCTATGCGATGTCATGTTTTCCAGTAATCCGTCAGGCCAAACAAATCGTGGCGGAAGGCGGCATCGGTAAAATCAACCAAATCCACGTCGAGTTCATGCAAGACTGGATGACGCCCGATGATGTGGCTGATGCGCCCCACGTCAAATGGCGGCTGGACCCAAAGATTTCTGGTCCGACCAGCTGTGTCGGCGATATCGGCACCCATGCCGCGCATCTCGCCAGTTTTGTCTCGGGCCTGCCCTTGACCGACCTTCGGGCTGAGTTTCATGTCTGCGGCGCGCCAAAGCCTTTGGAAGACACAGCATTCATGTTCACCCGTTACCAAAATGAAGTTCCGGGAACCCTGATGGCGACGCGCCTTGCCCCCGGAAATCGGGGTGGGTTGCGGTTGCGGATATTCGGTAGCGAAGGAGGCCTCGAGTGGGATTTGGAGAATTCGGAGCAGCTGAAGTTCAATCGGTTTGGTGAGCCGGATCGTATCATCAGCCGAGGTCACGGGCATGGTATCGGACCCGGTGCGGAACGTTTGATCCGAACCGCGCGCGGCTTCCCCGAAGGGATTATTGAAGCCTGGGCTAGTCTTTATACTGAGTTCGCAATGGCAGTGGCCGCGCGCCGGGATGGTGTCGCGATTCCGGCCGATTGGCTGACCTATCCCAGTGTCAATCAAGGCGCAGACGGTGTCCGATTCATTGATGCCTCCGTGCGCTCTCACCAGTCCGGAGGTGACTGGGTCACTCTCTAAGGCTTTGCCAACACGAATGTAAAACACGCCCGGGCAGTTGCCCGGGCGCTTTCATTTCCTGTTCAGCATTAAATGTTGATATTTTTAAAAATATCAGATATTTTTTACTACGTGTGATGAATTTAAGATTCGCAGACACGTGGAGCTGTCGTTCATGGTGAAACCCGAAGAGACTGGCGCAAGCCCCTCTCTCTATTCCTTGGCGCATCTGACGCTGATCGGCTGTACGCCGCCCGAGTTGGTCTATATCGCCGCGCGGGCCAGGTACGATGCCGTCAGCCCCCGATTCATTCCGATGCATGTGCCCGGTGAATTCTCTCAATCTCCGATCGACAAGGCACAGGTGCAAGCCACCAAAACTGCTCTCTCTACCACTGGCTTGAAAGTCCTCGATGTCGAACTTGCGCGCATCACGGAAGATGTCGATCCGCGCAGTTTTGAACCTTCTCTCGAGATCGGTGGGGAATTGGGCGCTAAACGCATGATCATGAGCGCGTGGACCAATACCCGCGATGATCGTGACTTCCTGATCGACGTCTATTCGGAAACCTGCGAACTGGCGGCGCCCTACGGGCTAACAGTGGACTTGGAATTCCCAAGCTTCTCTCGCTTGCGCACTCTGGATGAGGCCCTGGATATTGTCCGCGCCTCTGATCAACCGAATGGCGGTATTCTGGTCGATACGCTTTATCTGCACCTCAGTCGCGTTGATCTGGGAGAGTTGCTACACGTCCCCTCGGAGTTGTTTCACTTCCTGCATATCTCCGATTGCCTGCCCGGGATCGCTGATACGCGAGAGGGTATGATCCAACTGGCCCGCGATGCGCGGCTCTATCCCGGCGAAGGCTGGATTGACTTCACCGGCATCATCGAACGGATGCCGCCCGTCGACTACTCCATTGAATTACCCAACCAAAGTCGCGTTGCCGAGTTGGGGTATGAAGAACACGCGCGTCGCTGCCTCAGCCACGCCAAACGAACATTCGGCGAGGCGCGGTCACAGCGTCGTATGCCCGATGCTGCAATTCCAAAACACCAAGAGGATCATCATGGGCAAAGAGCTCACTGAAAACGACCGACAACTCGCGGCCGATATGCTGGCGCGCGCCCGCGCTGCCATGGCCGAAATCGAGGATTGGGATCAGGGCAGGCTGGACCGCCTGTCTCAGGCCATTGCGTGGTATGCGGGTAATGAGAAAACCTTCACCCGTCTGGCCCAGCAAGGTGTGGACGAGAGCGGCATCGGAGATCGTGAAGGGCGCCCTGCGAAGCGCTTCAAGATTCACATGGTACTGCGTGATGTCTTGCGTACGCCCTCGACGGGGATCGTCGAAGTCGACGAAGAAAAGGGGCTCGTGAAATACGCCAAACCTGCTGGTGTCATCGCGTCCCTGATTCCCATGACCAATCCGGCAATGACACCACCCGTGACCGGTGTTTCCGCCGCAAACGCCCGGAATGCGGTCATCTTCAGCCCGCATCCGCGAACCGCCCATACCACCTTCGAAATGGTTGAAGTCATGCGCGCGGCCTGCCGCGCCGCCGGTGCCCCCGAGGACTTGTTTCAATCCATTCGCAAACCGTCGATCCCATTGACGCAACATCTGATGGAGATTTGTGACCTGACGCTGGCGACGGGTGGCAAGCCGATGGTCAAAGCAGCCTACAGTTCAGGGCGACCGGCGTATGGCGTCGGCGCGGGCAATTCGTCCATCGTCATCGATGAGACCGCCGACCTGGACATTGCCGCGCAGAACACTCGTATTTCCAAGACCTCCGACTTTGGCTCGGGCTGCTCGGCCGACGGCAACATCATCATCCAGCGCTCAGTTTACGACGATATGGTCAAGGCGCTTCAAGCCGAGGGCGGCTACCTGTGTTCGGACGAAGAGAAGGCCATGCTCGAAGCGGCCATGTGGGATGAGAAGGGAAACCGCACGTTCCCGACCATCGCCTGTCCGCCGCAGCAAACGGCCAAAGTCGCCGGTTTTAGCATCCCCGAAGATCGCAAGTTTCTGATGGTTGAAAATCAGGGGCAAATCGGCCCGCAACACAAGTTCTCTAGGGAAAAACTGACCACGCTGATGGCGCTATATCACTTCGACACATTCGATGACGCGCTGGAAACGGTCAGCCAGATCTACAACACCGGAGGTAAGGGCCATTCCTGCGGCATCTACAGCCACAATGACGATCACATCGACCGGCTCGCGCGTCTGGCTCCGGTCAGCCGCATGATGGTTCGACAGCCTCAGTCCAAGGCCAATGCGGGTGCCTGGACCAATGGCATGCCTATGACCAGTAGCCTGGGCTGTGGCATCTGGGGCGGCAACATCACCAACGAAAACGTCACCATGAAACACATGATGAACTACACTTGGGTCAGCCGTCCCATCCCAGAGGATCGCCCCTCGGAGCCGGACCTGTTCGGGGAGTTCTACGGACAGGAGGTCGCGTGATGGACGGAGCGAAACTGGACGGCAAAACCGTTGCCGAGCATATCGTCGATTTTCTCGAACGTCGTGAGGTCAAGCATGTATTTGGCCTTTGCGGGCACACGAACATCGCGGTTCTGGCTGCGCTGGCGGAAAGTTCCATCGATTTCGTCACCGTGCGGCACGAACAAATAGCCAGCCACGCGGCGGACGCTTATGCCCGCGTGTCGGGCAAGGCCTCGGTGGTGCTGTCCCATCTCTCCCCAGGGCTGACCAACTGCGCCACCGGGGTCGCAAATGCTGCATTGGACTGTATCCCGATGGTCGTGATCGCGGGCGATATTCCTACGCACTACTATGGCAAACATCCGCATCAGGAAGTGAACCTGCACGCAGACGCTGCCCAGTGGGAGATTTATCGGCCCTTTGTCAAACGTGCATGGCGCGTAGATCGGGCGGAACTGATGGCCGAGATTCTGGAAAAGGCGTTTCATCTCGCTGAAAGCGGCCAGCCTGGGCCGGTACTGGTCAATGTCCCCATGGACATCTTTTCAGAGGTGATCCCCTCGGACAGTTTCGACCGTATTCGCGACAACACGCGCGCGCTCAAGAAACCGTCGATTGACGACGAGACAGCGCGTGAAATCATTGAGACACTCGCGCAGGCCGAAAACCCGGTCGCTTATGTCGGCGGCGGTATCCTGTTGGCGCAGGCCAGCGAAGAGCTGCGCGACTTCGTGGAGCATATGGGCTTGCCCGTCGCACATTCGCTGATGGGCAAAGGCGCGTTGCGGGACGACCATCCGCTTGTGTTGGGTATGACTGGGTTTTGGGGCACAGAACTGGTCAACCAGTCCTGCCTGAATTCGGACTATATCTTTGCCTTGGGAACTCGGTTCAAAGAGGCAGATTGTTCCAGTTGGTATCCCGGCTATACGTTCAACATTCCCGGATCGAAGGTCATTCATATCGACATTGAGCCGCAGGAGATCGGCCGGAATTATCCCACTGAGATCGGCGTGGTCGCGGATGCCAAGGCCGCGTTACGTGTCCTCAACCGGGTTGCCCGCAAGATGTATCCGGACGGCTTCAACCGCCCCGCGCTGGAACAGAAGATTAAGGATTTCCGGACAGAATTCAAAGCGCGCAACGTGGAAATAGTGACCTCGTCGGCTTTTCCGATGATGCCCGAGCGTATTCTGGCAGATACCCGCAAGGCACTGCCTGAGGATGCCATCATCACCACGGACGTCGGGTGGAACAAGAACGGTGTCGGACAGCAATTCGATATCCTGACCCCCGGCTCAATACTGACCCCGGGCGGGTTCGCCACGATGGGTTTTGGCCCGCCGGGAGCGATCGGCGCAAAACTGGCAGCCCCTGACCGTGTGGTGATAAGTCTTGTTGGCGATGGGGGGTTCGGTCAAAACCCGTCGATGCTGGCAACAGCGGTCGAACTTGATCTGGGTATCATCTGGCTGGTTATGAACAACAATGCCTTCGGAACTATCGCCGGCTTACAAAAAGCGCATTACGGTCTGACCTATGGAACCACGTTCCCCGGATCAGCCGCCGCACCCGCAAACGGACCGGGCTATGCCGACATAGCGCGAGCCTACGGCGCGGAAGGGCACAGACTCAGCGCTGCCGACGAACTGCTGCCCGCACTGGAAGCGGCAATCGCCAGTGGCAAGCCAACCGTGCTCGATGTGCCAATGATCAACAACCCAACCCCAACGACCGGACATTGGAACATCTTGGACATATACTCGCCGGACAAAGAGGTGTCTCACGTCGCGACTTGACGAAACTGGGCGCGTTCAGACGCGCCCAGTTTCTTGTGTCAATGCTCATCCGTGTTCTAGCAAATATCAACAGCTTCGTCGCGGCGCAGGCTTCGTTTTTGTGTCTGAACTTTTTTGTTGGTTAGCTACTTTCACCGAAGCACGTGAGACAACGTCAAATTGCAATAACACTGAATTATGCGTGTTCTTAGCGTTCAAGTTTTCGCTCCCGCAGCGAATGGCAGGTTTGACGGGATGCGTCGCAGCATCACCAACAGGCAGCCAACGGCAGCTACGCGCGACTTTCGGCTCAACCTCGTTGCCTCAGTCTCCTCGTCTTTTAGATGTTTCATGCAGCTACGAGACGACTGTGCTTTGGCAGCCATTAAAAAAAAACCACCATTTCGGCTTGATTTGAAGGGACAGCGGAGAACCGTCGATACAACGATCTGAGCGGATGGCCCTCCTCAAGTTCTTTCAAACTGTGGTGTGTATATTGAACGAATTGATCGAGATGTCTGGCCGTTTCAGCCACTGAGTTAGCTGACATTGGAGCCCAGTAGCGGCCCGACTCATCGATTCCGTCTTTCGGGATTGTGCCCCTTTGAATTGCTTCGATAAATGCGTGAAGGGTAGCAGAGTGAACATTTCGAACGCTGTTTGGTCCATCAAATTGGAATGCTAAACAGAAATCATAAAAAAGGCGCACAGATCGAGCGGCTTTTCGTTTCCATCCAAGTCGTTTGCGGCTTCGGTCTGCAAAGTAATCAATGAGGGGTTGAAATATCTTGGGACCGTCTTCCGTAAACAGCCAAAGCACTGGCAGCGCACTGTCGGGCTGGCGGTCTTTATTGATGCAATAGCACCATGTGATAACGACCGTTAATCTGAGTCAATTCCATCTTGAAACTCCAGATTAGGTAGTTTTGTGAAGGGAGATTTTTTCGAATAGCAAGCGTGGTTATGAGGCTTGACTTCGCGCCGCGGGCAAGAGTGGTCCTTCGCTGCATCAGTGTATTGGTTGATTGGATAGGGGATCAATTGGCCCCCCGCAGGCTGGGCCAAGCTTGAGCTATTTGAGGCCTCCGCGTGACCCAGCCTGCTTATCTCTTAAGTGGCCTTAAGCTGGACTGTTCGAGCGGAGCAATTTTGATCTCTTCCTAATGAGTAGATTTAGGCAGGGTAATTTTGGGTGTTAATTGAGCAGCTGACTTCTAATTTGCAGGTTGAGGGTTCGAGTCCTTCCGGGATCGCCAGTCATCTTTTCAAGCCCAACAAATCCCGCTGATCCGCAAGATTTTACGTCGTGCCTGTTTGTGTTGAAAAAATTATTGCAACCGGTTGCAAAAAGAAACATTGTATCGCCAAGTTAGAGATTCGGGAGAACCGTATGCTGAGAATCGGACTGCTTGGCGCCGGGCGGATTGGCCGGGTGCACGCACAGGCCATCGCCGCGCATCCTCAAAGTCAGCTTTGCGCGGTTTCCGATGCGATTTCCGAGGCAGCTGAAAGCCTTGCTACGGAACAGGGGGCAACGGCCCGCGAGTCTTCGGATATCATCGCCGACCCGTCCATCGATGCGGTGCTGATCGCGACGCCGACGGATACCCATTCTGACCTGATCGAAGCCGCTACGCAGGCCGGTAAGGCAGTTCTGTGCGAAAAACCCGTTGACCTGAGCCTTGAACGAGCGCTGGCGTGCCAGATGGTTGCGGCGGAAACTGGCCAGCCGGTGATGGTCGGGTTCAACCGCCGGTTTGACCCCAGCTTCTCGACCCTGAAAGCGGCCTCCGATCAGGGTGAGATTGGCACGACCGAGATGCTGTCGATCACCTCTTTCGATCCGGCCCCGCCGCCGATCAGCTATGTCAAGGTTTCGGGCGGCCTGTTCCGGGACATGATGATCCATGATTTCGACATGGCGAACTATCTGATGGGCCAGTTGCCGGAACGGATCACCGCTGTTGGTACCTCGATCGTCGACCCCGAGATCGGGCGCGCGGGAGATGTGGATACTGCCGTGGTCACAATGACTTATGCGGATGGCAAAATCGCGGTGATCAAGAACTCACGCCGGGCGGTCTACGGCTATGACCAGCGGATCGAGATGCTGGGCTCGGGCGGGTTGCTGCAGGCCCATAACATTCTTGAAAACGCCGTGGTCAAATCGACGGCCGATGGCGTTACCGGCGCCAAGCCGACATATTTCTTTCTGGAACGCTACATGTCTGCCTATCGCGCGGAATGGGACGCGTTTGTTCAGGCTGTGCTGAGTGGCTCGGCTATGCCAGTGACGCTGGAGGATGGCGTCGCCGCGTTGGCGATGGCCGAGGCCGCGACCCGCTCGGCTCGATCCGGGCAACCGGTCGCAATGGCTGACGTTTTGAAACCGGTTGCAAAATGACCCGATATCCGGAAACTGGGCAAAGCTCCGCCAGATTCCCGGAGCGGAGGAGATTCGGTGAATCCGAATGATTGGGGCTGGAGCCCCGGCAATAAAGACAAACTATTCTAATGGGAGGAGACCAAATGAATAAGTTCGTGAAAGGCGCACTTGCCGCTGGCGCACTGGCCCTGGCCACACCTGCATTTGCGCAGGAAATTGTGGTTGTTTCGCACGGCCAGGCAAATGACGCGTTCTGGAACGTCGTCAAGAACGGCGTTGAACAGGCGGGCAAGGATGTTGGTGTCAACGTGGAATACCGTGCGCCGGAAACCTTCGACATGGTGGCCATGTCGCAGCTGATCGACGCCGCCGTGAACCAAGAACCGGACGGGCTGATCGTTTCGATCCCCGATGCGGACGCGCTTGGCCCGTCAATTGAACGCGCGGTTGCAGCCGGTATCCCAGTAATCTCGATCAACTCGGGTGCCGAAGTTGCTAAAGACCTGGGTGCCCTGCTGCATGTCGGTCAGGATGAATACGACGCCGGCAAGGCCGCTGGCGAAGCGTTGGCATCCATGGGCGGTAGCAACGCGATCTGTGTAAACCACGAAGTAGGCAACGTGTCGCTGGACCTGCGCTGTGAAGGGTTCACCGAAGGCTTTGGCGGTAACGTGACCGTCTTGCCGACCTCGAATGACCCGTCCGAGATTGAATCGAAAGTGGCCGCTGCGTTGGCATCGGATGAGAGTGTCGATACCGTCATGGCTTTGGGTGCCAGCTCAGCGGGTGAGCCCGCCGTTGCAGCCGTCAAAGCCTCGGGTCGGGACGTAAATGTTGCCTCCTTCGACCTGTCTGCCAACTTCCTGCAGTCGGTTGTTGACGGTGACGCGGCCTTTGCCATCGACCAGCAGCAGTATCTGCAGGGCTACCTGGCGGTGAACTTCATGGGGCTGCACGCCAAGTACGGTCTGATGCCGGGTGGCGACGTTCCCTCGGGTCCGAACCTGGTGACCGCTGAAAAGGCCGGTCAAGTGATCGATCTTTCGTCGCAAGGCATCCGCTAAGCCTACCGGACTCTGACAATAGAAGCGGCGCCCAGCGCGCCGTTTCAACCGAATAGGGAGGAAAACATGAGCCAGTCAGCGCCCGTCGCGGCCGACGAAAGGGTCAAAAACGAACCGTTTCTGACCAAGTTAATGAAACGCCCCGAACTTGGTGCCATGGCCGGTGTCGTTCTGGTGTTCATCTTCTTCGCGATCACCGCGGACAGCTCGATGTTCACTCTGGCCGGGGTCATGAACTTCATGACGCCTGCGGCTCAGTTGGGTATTCTGGCCATCGGCGCCGCGCTGTTGATGATCGGCGGAGAGTTCGACCTGTCGATTGGTTCGATGGTCGCATTTTCCGGCCTGTTCTTCGGCGTCTGCGTGGTCACCTGGCAATTGCCACTGATTGCCGCGATCCCGATGACCTTTGTTTTTGCGGCCATGGTCGGTGCGATCAACGGTAATATCGTGATCCGTTCAGGCCTGCCGTCCTTTATCGTGACGCTGGCCTTTCTGTTCATCCTGCGGGGGCTGTCTCTGGTCGGGCTTAAAATGGCGACCGGGGGATCAACCCAATTGCGCGGCGTGCGCGACGCGACGGAAAATGATTGGCTGGCCCCGTTCTTTTCGGGCGAGGCCTTTGGCAGCCTTTTCGCCTGGCTGGCCGAAAAGGGCGTGATCGATACGTTCAAAAGCGGCGCCCCAAAAGTGCCGGGTATCCCGGTCGAGATTCTGTGGTTCATCGTGATGGCGCTGGCCGCGACCTATGTGTTGCTGCGCACCCCGGCGGGGAACTGGATTTTCGCGTCGGGCGGCGACAAGACTGCTGCGTCCAACTCGGGTGTGCCGGTGAACCGCGTCAAGGTCTCGCTGTTTATGCTGACGGCTTGTTGCGCCGCGCTGGTGGCGATCATCACGGTGATGGATGCCGGTTCGACCGATGCCCGCCGCGGCTTCCAAAAGGAATTCGAGGCCATCATCGCGGCCGTGATCGGGGGCTGTCTGCTGACTGGCGGTTATGGCTCGGCTATCGGGGCGTTCTTCGGCTCGATCATCTTTGGCATGGTTGTCATCGGTCTGACCTATACCGACTTTGATCAGGATTGGTTCCAGGTCTTCCTGGGCGCCATGCTGCTGATCGCCGTTCTGTTCAACAACGCGATCCGCAAACGCGTAACCGGGGAGCGCTGATATGACCGAGGATACCAAGTTCCACCACGGCGACGCGACCGACGCGGCCCCCATCGTGGAAATGAAGAACATCGAAAAGCACTTTGGCAACATTATCGCTCTAGCCGGTGTCAGCTTTGACGTCAAACCGGGCGAGTGCCACTGTCTGCTGGGTGATAACGGTGCGGGCAAATCGACCTTCATCAAGACAATGTCCGGGGTGCATAAACCCACTAAGGGCGAAATCTATTTCGAAGGCAAACCACTGCATTTCGACACCCCGCGCGATGCGATGGAGGCGGGCATTGCGACCGTGTTCCAGGACCTTGCGATGATCCCGCTGATGAGTGTGACGCGGAACTTCTTCATGGGGCGCGAGCCAACCAAAGGAAAAGGGCTGCTCAAGCGGTTCGATGTGGAACAGGCCAACGACGTTTGCATGGAAGAGATGCGCAAGATGGGCATCAACCTGCGCGGGCCGGATCAGGCCGTCGGCACCCTGTCGGGCGGGGAACGCCAGACCGTTGCGATTGCGCGCGCGGTCTATTTCGGCGCCAAAATTCTGATCCTGGACGAACCGACCTCGGCCCTTGGTGTGCGCCAAACGTCAAATGTTCTGGCGACCATTGACCGAGTGCGCAGTCAGGGCGTGGGCGTTGTCTTCATCAGCCACAACGTGCGTCACGCGCTGGCTGTGGGCGATCGGTTTACCGTGCTGAACCGGGGCAAGACACTGGGCACCGCAAAACGGGGTGAGATCACGCCCGAGCAGTTGCAGGACCTGATGGCAGGTGGTCAGGAAATGGCCGAGCTGGAAGGCTCGCTGGGTGGAACGGTTTAACACCGTTCCCTCCTCTTTGGGTCCAAGGGTCCAACCTATCGAAATTGCAAGAATGGCCAAAATGGCCTTGTGTTGAAAGGGATCACAATGGGCAAGACAGTCCGACTGACCGCAGCGCAAGCTTTGGTGCGCTATCTGGGCGCGCAAATGAATGAGGCCGGAGAGCCCTTCATCGCAGGGGTTTGGGCCATTTTTGGCCATGGCAACGTGGCCGGGCTGGGTGAGGCATTGCACGCTGTCAAAGACACGCTACCGACCTATCGCGGTCATAATGAACAGACCATGGCGCATTGTGCGATCGCTTATGCCAAACAGATGCGTCGTACGCGAACCATGGCGGTGACCTCCTCGATCGGGCCGGGGGCCACGAACATAGTCACGGCAGCGGCGCTGGCACATGTAAACCGCCTGCCGGTTCTGTTCCTGCCGGGTGATGTTTTCGCAACCCGCGGCCCCGACCCGGTGTTGCAACAGATCGAAAGTTTCGGTGACGGCACGCTCAGCGCCAATGACTGTTTCAAACCCGTCAGCCGCTATTTCGACCGCATTTCCCGGCCCGAACACCTGCTGACTGCATTGCCGCGTGCCTTCCGCACGATGACCGACCCGGCCGATTGCGGACCGGTAACGCTGGCCTTCTGTCAGGACGTGCAGGCCGAGGCTTATGACTATCCCGAAAGCTTCTTTGAGCCGCGCGTCTGGTATCAGCGCCGCATCCGCCCCGATGAAGGCGAACTGGCCCGCGCGGTGGCCGCCATCAAGGCGGCAAAACGCCCGGTCATCGTTGCAGGGGGCGGGGTGCACTACTCGGGCGCAACTGATGCACTGCAGAGCTTTGTTGAAACGCATAACATTCCGATCACCGAGACGCAGGCCGGTAAATCCGCGCTGGCGTGGGATCATCCTCTGAACCTTGGCCCCATCGGCGTGACCGGAGGTGAACCCGCCAACGATGTCTGCGGCGAGGCCGATCTGGTGCTGGGCGTCGGCACGCGCTTTCAGGATTTCACAACCGGCTCGTGGGGTCTGTTCTCGAACCCTGAACGCGAGATGATCAGCCTGAACACCGCCGCCTATGACGCCGAGAAACACGGTGCCATGCCGCTGCAATCCGACGCGCGTGTCGGGCTTGAAGAGTTGGGCGTTGCCCTCCAGGGATACCGTGCCGATCCGGTGGCCGACACGCTGAAGGCAGAATGGTACGGCAAGGTCGACACGCTGACCGACGCGCCGGGTGACGGCAACGCGCTGCCCACCGATATGCAGGTGGTAGGCGCGGTGCAGCGCGCCTCGCATGACGATACAGTTGTGATGTGCGCCGCGGGCACCATGCCGGGTGAATTGCACAAGCTGTGGAAAGCGCCGCGTCCCGGGGCCTATCACATGGAATACGGTTTTAGCTGTATGGGGTATGAGATCGCGGGCGCAATGGGCATCAAGATGGCCCAGCCGGATCGCGACGTGATCTGCTTTACCGGCGACGGCACCTATATGATGGCAAACTCGGAGATGGCCACAGCGGCGATGATGGGGATTTCCTTCACCGTTGTCATCACCGACAACCGGGGCTTTGGATGCATCAACCGGTTGCAGATGGGTACCGGCGGGGCCGAGTTTAACAACCTGCTGGATCATACCGTGCACGAAACTGCGTCAAATATCGACTTTGCCGCCCATGCGGCAGCGATGGGGGCGACTTCGGTCAAGGTCAGCTCGATTGCCGAGCTTGAAGATGCGCTGGCCAAGCGCGGCGACATCAAGGGCCCGTACGTGGTGGTCATCGACACCGATCCCTATCCGTCGACCGAATACGGCGGCACGTGGTGGGAAGTGGCCGTGCCCGAAGTCAGCATCCGCCCCGAAGTGAATGAAAAACGCGCGGCCTATGAAGTTGCACTGAAGGAAAGAAACACCAAATGAGCGTGAAAATCGGCATCTCGCCCATCGCCTGGCAGAATGACGACCTACCGGATTTGACGGCGGCCTATACCATGGAGCAGGCACTGAAAGAGGCGCGCGAGATCGGCTATACCGGCGTCGAACGCGGCCAGCGGATGCCCAGTGACACCGAAGGGCTGCGCGCCTATCTGGACGGCAACGATATTGCGCTGTGTGGCGGCTGGTGCTCGGGTAACACGCTGGTCAATGACTTTGCCACAGAACGCGAGGCTGTACGCGAGCAGGTCGAACAGTTCGTGGCGCTGAACAGCCCCTGCATCGTTTATGCCGAATGCTCCAACACCGTGCAGGGTCAGATCGGAACGCCGGTCAACAATCGCCCGAAACTGTCCAAGGATGAGGTTCTGGCCTACGCGGTCAAGCTGACCGAACTGGCGAAATGGATGGCCGATCAGGGTATGCCGATGGCCTATCACCATCACATGGGCACGATCATCGAAAGCGAGGATGACGTGAACTGGCTGATGGAGGGGGCGGGTCCCGAGGTGAAGCTGTGTTTCGACACCGGCCACCTGTTGTTCGGCGGAGGTGACGTGATGGCGACACTGAACCGCTGGGGTGACCGGGTGCATCACGTGCATTTCAAGGATATCCGCCCGCCGATGGTGCAGGACACGCGCGAGAAAAATCGAAGTTTCCTGGACGCAGTGATCGCCGGAGCCTTTACCGTTCCCAGCGATGGTTGCATCGATTTCCAGGCGGTGGCGAATGCGCTCAAGGCGATGGATTACGAGGGCTGGATCGTGGTCGAGGCCGAACAGGACCCGGCCAAAGCGCCGCCCTATGAATACTCCAAAATGGGCTACGACCACATTGTCGATGTCTGCGGACAAGCAGGATTGGAGATCACGGCGTAACCTATCGCTCGAGGGCACAACACCAAAACCATGAGAAAGGAGCATGTCATGGTGCATCAAGACCTTGGATATGTCGGCTATTTCGACCGGGAATCCTGTGATCTGGATGAATTCAAGGTGTTGACCTCTCAGAACCTGCCGGTCGATGCAGTGCCTCATGCAATGTCGGTTGAAAAGAACGTCCCGATCTATGACATGCAGGCCCTGCGCCCGGTGCTGGAGGACGCCGACCAGCGTCGCGCCCTGTTGTCGGAATGGGGCTGGGTCTTAAGCAAATCGGCGGGTGTGATCGTTTTGAGAGAGGCGTACCCGGATACTTCGGTGATTGACCGGGCCACTGAGGTATTCCGCCAGATCATCGACGAAGAACGCCAAGGCGGGGCGGGAGAGGGCGATCACTTTGCCGCTTCGGGTGCCAATGATCGCGTCTGGAATGCGCTGCAAAAGCAATGCCTGCGCGACCCGGAAGGCTTTGCGCTGTATTTCGGAAACACCGCGATTGCGGCCGCCTGTGAGGCATGGTTGGGCCCCAACTATCAAGTAACCGCGCAGGTCAATCAGGTGCGCCCCGGAGGCAAAGCACAGCAGGCGCACAGAGACTACCACCTGGGGTTTCAAAGCGCCGACAGTGCCGCTCGTTTTCCTGCCCATGCCCATCACCTGACTGCTGCGCTGACTCTGCAGGGGGCCGTTGCCCATTGCGACATGCCGGTGGAAAGCGGCCCGACCCAGTTGCTGCCGTTCTCGCAGCTCTACTCATCGGGCTATCTGGCGTTTCACGATTCCGCGCATCGGGACCATTTTGAAGACGCCTATATTCAACTGCCCTTGGCAAAAGGCGACGCGGTGTTTTTCAACCCGGCGCTGTTCCATGCGGCTGGTGAAAACAGCAGCGCCGATATCGACCGTATGGCGAACTTGCTGCAAATTTCCTCGGCCTTCGGGCGCGCGATGGAAGCGCTGGATCGCCGCGCCATGTCGCAGGCAGTATTCCCCCATCTGATCGCACTGAAACAGCGTGGAGATCTGTCCCAGTCAGAACTGGACGCGGCGATTGCGGCCACCGCCGAAGGCTATCCTTTCCCGACCAATCTGGATACGGACCCTCCGACCGGGGGCAATGCGCCGGAAAGCCAGGCCGATATTCTGCGCCGTGCGGTTTCGGAAAATTGGACCGAGGCGCAACTGGCCGAGACGCTTTCGGCCTTGCGGGCAAGGCAAGCTGCCTGAACCAATATAGGGGTGTGGCATCCGCGCGCCCATCAAGGAGACGACACTATGGCAGACCTGCTCAAGAAACCGTTCGGAACCCGCGGCAAGGTCCACGACATCACCCCTACCAGTGCCGGGTGGCGCTACGTCGGCTTTGGCCTCTACCACCTGCGTGCGGGCGATAGGGCTGCCGAAGTCACCGGTGATCGCGAGATCATTCTCGTCATGGTCGAAGGCAAGGCGCAGATCACCGGGGCCGGGCAGGATTGGGGCGTTCTGGGCGACCGGATGAATGTGTTCGAAAAGACGCCGCCGCATTGCCTGTACCTGCCGAACGGAACCGAATGGGAGGCCGTCGCCGAAACCGATTGCGTCATCGCCGTTTGCTCGGCCCCCGGCAAGGGCGGGCATCAGGCCCGGCGTATCGGCCCGGATGGCATCACCCTGACCGAGCGCGGTAAGGGCGTGAACACGCGCTATATCAACAACATCGCGATGGAGGCCGAAGACTATGCCGACAGCCTGCTGGTGACCGAGGTGTTCACGCCAAACGGCCACTGGTCGTCCTACCCCAGCCACCGTCATGACGAGGATGACTATCCCCGGATCACCTATCTGGAGGAAACCTATTACCACCGCCTCAACCCGGCCAACGGTTTTGGCATCCAGCGGGTCTATACTGATGACGGCCAGTTGGACGAGACAATGGCCGTGTCCGATGGTGATGTTGTGACTGTCCCGCGAGGCCATCACCCTTGCGGTGCGCCATATGGGTTTGAGATGTATTACCTGAACGTCATGGCCGGTCCGCTGCGGAAATGGCGATTTGTACCGGCCCCCGAGGTCGAGTGGATCATGGAGCGTGACGGATGACCCGGGACTTTGCCACCTATCCCAGCCTGAACGGCCAGACAGTCTTCATCACCGGCGGGGCAGGGGGTATCGGGGCAGAAACGGTCCGTGCTTTTGCAGCCCAAGGGGCCAAGGTAGGCTTTCTGGATATCAACGCCGACGCCGGGCATGCTTTGTTGGCGGAGGTGGACGGAGAACACGCCTTCGCCCAATGCGACCTGCGAGACATCGAGGCACTACGTATCGCGTTGACGGAACTTGCGGACGAGCTTGGCGCGGCGCATGTATTGGTCAACAACGCCGCCCATGATGATCGTCACGACTGGCGTGAGGTGACGCCCGAGTATTGGGACGAACGAATGGCAACCAATATCCGCCACATGTTCTTTGCCATCCAATCTGTCGCGCCTGCGATGATCGAACGGGGCGGTGGAGCTATCGTCAACCTCGGGTCAAACTCGTGGTGGGAGGCCGGCGCGGGCTTCCCGGCATACGCCACCGCCAAATCAGCTGTGCATGGCCTGACCCGAACCATGGCGCGCGAGCTGGGCGATCACCGCATCCGCGTGAACACTGTAGTGCCCGGCTGGATCATGACCGAACGCCAGAAGGACCTCTGGGTCACCCCCGAAGCGCTGTCCAAACAAGTTGACCGCCAATGCCTGCCTGATCCGATTGACCCGGTCTATGTGGCGCGGATGGTGGTGTTTTTGGCGTCTGACGATGCCGCCATGTGCAGCGCGGGGAATTTTATGGTCGAAGGCGGATCAATCTGAAAATCTAAATTCCGGAGAGCTGGCATGCCCCAACCGTTCCAACTTTCGGCTTGTGCCGAAATGCTGTGGCTCGACAAGCCAATGAGCTGGCGCGCGGCGCGCCTGACGGAAATGGGGTTTGGCGTTGGCTTGTGGAATTGGCCTGAACTGGATCTTGAAAAACTCAAAGGTATAGGTGCGAATTACACGATCATGAACGGCTACCTTGAGGGCCGTCTTGCAGATGACGAAGGCGCCGAGATACTGCTGAATTCTGCGCGAGAGACGGTGCAGATTGGCAAAAGGCTGGGCGTGGACCGCCTGAACCTGCATGGCACGGGATTGGGTGACGGTGGAGTTCCAATCTGGCAACATGAAACCGTGACCGGAAATATGTGGCTCAGGGCACAGGACACTCTGAACCGTATCTGCGATCTGGCGGAAGATGAAGGCGTTGTATTCACGTTGGAGAATCTGAACCTGCTGGACCACCCCGGTTGTCCATTTGGCTCCACTGAAGATGTTCTGGCGTTGGTTTCTGCAATCGATCGCCCCCAACTACGCATCAGTCTGGATCTGTATCACACGCAGGTGGGAGAGGGCGACCTGATCCGCTGGTGCGAGAAATGCCTGCCTTGGATCGGGGAATTGCAGGTTGCCGATAACCCACGCAGATGCGAACCCGGAACCGGCGAAATCAACTATGCTGCGGTTGCGCGTGCGTTGAATGATATGGGCTACCGTGGACCTGTAGGGATGGAGGCATTCGCGTCGGGCGAACCGGAAGCCGCCCTTGCGGCCTTTCGGGATGCGTTTACCATTTGACTTTTGTCTTTACCTCTGCGGTGGCGCTCCAAATGCACGAATAACGGTGCGGGCGGAGGCTTCGACCGGGTCATGGGTCTCTTTCAGGATGGTGACGCGGTCGAACCTGTCGGGGTCGCGGTTCACTGCTTCGCGTAGCGCGGCGCCGAAGGCCATGCGCAACTCGGTTCCGATGTTGAACTTGCAGATCGAGGTCTCGCGGGCGAGGCGTTTGCGTTGCTCGACCGGCACGCCAGAGCCGCCATGGATCACCAGTGGTACCTCGGTCATTGCGTCGATCTTGCGGATGCGGTCTTCGTCCAGACCACCCTCCTTGTTCTGCTGCAGATGGACGTTGCCGACCGAAATCGCCATTGCATCGACACCACTTTCACGCGCGAATTGCGCCGCCTCGGTCGGGTCGGTACCGTTCGAGCCTTCGCCACCGGAATAGCCGACAAAACCAATCTCGCCTTCGCAGGAGATCCCAGCCGCGTGAGCCATTTCGGCAATCGCCGCCGTTTCGTCAATGTTCTGCTGCAGCGGCTTGCGCGAGCCGTCGAACATCAGCGACGTGAACCCGCTGTCCAGCGCGATCTTGCATTCCTCAAACGTATAGCCGTGGTCCAAATGGGCGACTATGGGGACTGAGGCAGCCTCGGCCAGATGCCGGAACATCTTGCCCAAGACGGGAAGCGGGGTGTGCTCGCGACAACTGGGGCCGGCCTGCAGGATCACGGGGGCGTTTTCCGCCTCGGCTGCGGCCACATAGGCGCGCATATCTTCCCAGCCCAGGGTGACAAGGCCACCAACGGCATAGCCTTGCTCATAAGCCGGAGCCAGAACGTCTTTCAGCGTGACAAGAGTCATTTGAATTTCGCGATCATGTCTTTGATGCCCGGGATCGTTTCGATCTGATAGGCATGGGTCGGTTGGAAATACTGCACCAGCGAGCGCTGACTGAGGCCACCGAGGATGGTGAAGTAGTACATCTCGTACCCCGGCAGGACGCAGCAGGGGTGATAGCCCTTGTCGATGCAGATCGTCGAGCCATCGACGATGTGATAGGCATCGCCCGGTTCGTTGTCTTCGCGCTGCAACATCTGCAGGCCCGACCCCCAGTTGGGTTTGAAGCGGAAGTTGTAGGTCTCATCGTGGCGGCTCTCATCCGGCAGGCGGTTGGTGTCGTGCTTGTGGCTGGGGAAACCGGACCAGCCGCCCTGACCAACGGTGAACAACTCACTGACCAGCAGGCGTCCGACTTTGTCGTGCTGTTTCTGGCCGAGGATGTGCTTGATCTTGCGATGCGTTTTGGTGTCGTCGCTGCCATATTGTACTAGGTCATGCTGGCGGACGTCGAAGGGGTCGAGCACCTTGTCGTATTTAGCACCCGCGATGAAGACTTCGGTCTCGTCGGACACGCAAACCATCTGCGCCTTGGCGCCGACCGGGACGTAAACGCCTTCGGGCTCGCCATCCCAGACATCCTCGCCCCGGTTGCCCAGTTTTGGGAACCGCACGCCTTCGACGTCAACGTCCACACTGCCGGTGGCGGGGACGACGCAGGTTTCGTAGCCCGGTACTTGATACTCGAAAGCCTCGCCGCGGCGCAGTTTAACGATGTTGAAATAGTTCAGCGGCACCTTGGGGTCGTCGGCATCGACGATGGGTTTGTTCTGATTGTCATAGGGCGCGATATGCATAAGAGCCTCCTATGTGGCCGGGCCGGGATGACCGGCAAGGAATGTGTCCAGTTGCTGCGTCGTCGGCATGGCCTGGGCGCAACCGGGTTGCGACACCACGATCGAGGCACAGGCCGAACCGCGCATTACCGCGTCTTTCAGCGCATGCCCTGCTGCGACCGACGCCAGCAAACCAGCCATGAAACTGTCGCCTGCGCCATTGGGTTTGACGGCGGTGACAGGATAGATCCCAGTGCGGATTTCCTGACCGTCCACCAGTGTCACCGCGCCCTGCTCACCCATCTTGTAGATGACGATCCGGCCTGGCGTTTCGGCCAGTTCTTTGGCTTTGGCGAAACCTTTTTCGATGCTTCCGGCCATAAAACCGAACTCTTCATCATTGCCAACGATCAGGTCGCTGGCTTCACCGGCGCGTGACAGCACTTCGGCAGCCACCTCGGGTGAGGGCCAGCTATAGGGGCGATAATCGATGTCGAAGATCACGGGCAATCCAGCTGCGCGGGCGTTGTCAAAAGCGCGGAAAGTGGCGCTGCGCGATGGTTCAGCGGCAAAGACGGTGCCTGCCGAGATCACTGCGGAGAAGGCGGAATAATCGACCTTGTCCATGTCCTCTTCTGTGACCTGAAAATCGACGGCTCCGTTGCGATAGATGACGTTCTGGAAGTTCTCGATCCGGCTTTCATAGACCGCCAGCGACATGCGGTATTCGCCGCCGACAACGCGGATATTCGACGTGTCGACGCCATAGTGGCGCAAGCGATTCAGGCAGAATCGGCCAATTGCATCATCCGAGACCGAGGTGACCAGTGACGCCTGACTGCCCAGCTTGACCAGACCCGCGCAGATATTGGCCGACGACCCGCCCAGATCGGCGTGGAACGTATCGGCGTCTTCGCTTTTGACGCCAATGGGATCGGCAAACATGTCCATACCCGCGCGTCCAAACACGGCGAACCGGTTTCCTTTGATACCGTCTATCAAAGCGCTCACGTCATGTTCCTCCGGCAAGCTGAGGTCGGCAAAGTTTGGACCTTGCGTTGAATCGATTCACACGATACTCATTTTGCAACCGGTTGCAAATGATATGTTCGGAGCCGTGACAGATGCCTGAAATCGGAATTGGAATCGTAGGTGGCGGCTATATGGGCAAGGCCCATTCGGTTGCCATGTCAGCCGTTGGAGCGGTGTTTAATACGGCATTGCGCCCGCGGCTTGAGATGATCTGCGCCTCAAGCTCCGCAAGCGCCGAACGGTATCGTGCGGCCTATGGGTTTAACCGCGCGACCGACGATTGGCGGGTGCTGGTTAACGACCCGGCGGTCGAGGCCATCGTCATCGCCTCGCCCCAGAACACGCACCGCCAGATCGCCGAAGCGGCCTTTGCCCTGGGCAAGCCAGTGCTGTGCGAAAAGCCTCTGGGCGCGTCGATGGCGGATGGTGCGGCGATGGTGGCGGCAGCCGAGGCGGCTGGTGTCGCCAACATGGTCGGCTTCAACTATGCCCGCACACCCGCCACGCAATATGCGCGGAACCTGATCGCCGAGGGGGAATTGGGCGACATCACATGGTTCCGCGGCGAGCATACTGAAGATTTCTATGCTGACCCCGAGGCCCCGGCGACGTGGCGCACAACCGGCATGGCTAACGGTACGATGGGCGATCTGGCGCCGCACATGATCAACGGCGCGCTGGCGTTGATGGGGCCGATTGCCGAGGTCATGGCTGAGGTCGAAACCGTTCACCACACCCGCCCCGGCGGCACCGTGGACAATGACGACCAAGCGCAGATCATGTGCCGGTTTGAAAACGGCGCGATGGGTAACATCCATGTCAGCCGCGTCGCGACGGGCCGCAAAATGGGCTACGCCTACGAAATTTCGGGCACCAAAGGCGCGCTGCGGTTTGATCAGGAAGACCAGAACGCCCTGCGGTTCTATCGCCACGAAGGCCCCGAGGCGCAACGTGGTTTCACCAAGATCCTGACCGGTCCGGCGCATCCGGACTACGAACCCTTCTGTCAGGGTCCGGGCCACGGAACCGGCTATCAGGACCAGATCATCATCGAGGCCAAGGATTTCCTGCAGGCGATCCATACCGGGCAACCCATCTGGCCAACCTTTCACGACGGGCACGAGGTTAACCGTGTCGTCGCTGCTGCGCTGGCGTCATCCCAGCAGCGGCAATGGCAAAATATCCGCGATTTCTGATCGCAAACGGCAAAACACGTAAGAGAGACGAATACCATGGCAAAGCTGAAATGGGGCATGATTGGTGGTGGCGAAGGCAGCCAGATCGGGCCCGCACACCGTCTTGGGGCTCAGGCGGACGGCATGTTCGAATTCGCAGCCGGAGCGTTGGACCACCGCCCCGAAGCAGGCCGGGAATACGCGCAGCGGCTTGGAGTTGCCGCCGACCGCGCCTATGGCAATTGGCAAGAGATGCTGGCCGGTGAAAAAGACCGCACTGACCGCATTGATCTGGTGACGATTGCCACGCCGAACTCGACCCATTTCGAAATCGCCAAGGCCTTCCTAGAGGCCGGGTTTAACGTGCTGTGTGAAAAACCGATGACCATGACTGTGGAAGAGGGCGAAGAGATTGTCCGCGTTGCCGAAGCCTCGGGCAAAATCTGCGCGGTGAACTATTGCTACTCTGCCTATCCGATGGTGCGGCAGGCGCGCGCGATGGTACGGTCGGGCGACATCGGCAAGGTGCGGCTGGTCGTCACCAATTTCAGCCATGGTCATCATGGTGACGCCACCGATGCCGACAATCCGCGCGTGCGCTGGCGCTATGACCCGGCGATGGCCGGGGTCTCGGGCCAGTTCGCCGATTGCGGTATTCACGCGCTACACATGGCCAGCTTCATTTGCGATGATGAGGTCAAGACCCTGTCCGCTGACATGGCCTCGACCATTTCCAGCCGCGAGTTGGAAGACGACGCCATGATCAATTTCCGCATGGAGTGTGGCACGGTGGGCCGTCTGTGGACCTCATCCGTGGCCATCGGGCGGCAGCATGGGTTCGATATCCAGGTGTTTGGTGAAACCGGCGGTCTGCGGTGGGCTTCAGAACAACCCAACCAGTTGATCTTTACCCCGGTCGGCGGGCGCACTCAGATCATCGAAAAAGGCGAGGGTGGCCTGCATGATGAGGTGCAGCGTTTGTCCCGCGTGGCCATTGCGCATCCCGAAGGTTTTCCGCTGGCCGTCGCGAACATCTATTGCGATCTGGCCGATGCGATCCGGGGCGAGGTCCGTGACGGTCTGCCCGGCGCGTCTGACGGTGTTCGCTCGATTGCAGCTGTGCACGCGGCCGTGGCGTCGGGCAAGGAAGACGGCGCCTGGAAAGACGCGCGCCCGCCGATGTTCCGTTGATCAGGTGCGGGGCCGCAGCGTGCCCCTCTCAATCACCCGGCAGGGGAAAATCCGCGCTTCGGGATAGCGTTTGGGGTCTTTCAGCATTTCTTCGACCAGATCGACGGAAGAGGTAATTATTTGCTTGATTGGCTGGTGAATGGTGGTCAAGTCGATGTTTTCCCAACGCGACATCTCCATATCGTTCAGGCCGATAATGCCGATGTCCGCGCCCGGTTTCAGCCCGTGGTCGCGCAGGGCTGACAGCGCGCCGATCGACAGAATATCGTCCCCGCAGAAGTATCCTTCGGCCGGGGTGCCAACCAGCAGGCGCAGCATCTCGGTGCGCCCGGCCTCAAAGGAATAGGCCCCGGCGAAGGAATGCGAGACCTTAAGGCCGGGATACTTTTCAACCTCTTCCATAAAGCCGCGATACCGGTCCATGGCCGAGGTTGCATCCTGCGGCCCGCCCAGATACCCAACGCGCCGGTAGCCGCGCGCCAGCAGTTCCCGCGCGGCCATGCGTCCGCATTCCACATTGTCGATTCCCACCACGTGCACCTCGGGCGAGGTGGCCGATCGACCGAAGGTATGCACCACAGGTACGCCCGCGTCATGAAACGCCTTGGCAAAGCTGGGCGGTAAGGTCGATGAGGCAACGATGGCCGCATCCACCGAATACTGCCGCAGCATCCGCACCGAATTGGCCGGTTCGGTTTCGTCCGTCAGGTTTACGATCAGCGGTCGCAACCCGCGTTCCTGCAGGGCGCGGGTAAATTGGTCGAACACCTCAAGGAATATCGGGTTATGGAAGTTGTTCGAGATTAGCCCGATCAGCTTGGTCCGCCCGGTGGTCAGCGACGAGGCGAGAGCGTTCGGGCTGTAGCCCAGCTCTTTTGCGGCTTTTTCGACCTTGCTGCGGGTCTTGGCGGATACCGAGGCACCCTCGGTAAAGGTGCGCGACACGGCCGAGCGGGACACGCCGGCCAATGCGGCGACGTCTTTCAGGGTGACACTCATGGATGGCTCCCACGAGTTATGGGAAAGCTGACAAGCGATTTCATGAAAGAAATACTACGCCTCCATGATCGAAACTTGCAATCGGTTGCAAAATCAATCTGCAATTTGCCCAGACACCGTGTCTTTTGCGTGGTTTGAGAGGAGGTGGTGGGTGATGAGGGACTCGAACTCCCGACGCATCGTTAAAAATCAATGGCTTACGGATGTGTTTGTAACCATGTAACCGGCCCTAAAATGGGCCGGATGACGTTGCGTAAAGGTGGTCGCTCTGAGCGTCTAATATCTATTAACAAGGTTTAAGCGGCCTAACGCCTAAGCGGGATGCTAGAAATTCTCACACGCGAGAACCCGTCGCTTACCCCGGCTTGAGTCAACGCACCGCCCAGAGCGTCATAAATCGTATATGCAGCATTAGTTGGGCCGATAATTATCTCTTCCAGTAGATCAGGAATAGTTGCGCCGACAAATCCCTCGTCGGGATAGTCCATCAAGGGAAATTTGTAGACCCTCTGCGGAACTCCATTAACTACTTCCAAATCAAACTTCACCTTATCGGTAGGAAACATAGTGGGCGACAGAATTACGCGCCATTCCCTCTCTTCTGCGAACCCCGGATGCTTTGTCGACAGCGCTGAAAAATGAAAGATGTTCTCAAATATTATCTTAACTTGTTCGCCGCCTAGTTGGCGCGCTAGTTCCATATTTTGTTCAAACGCATCCACCACTTTGGAGAACTCTTGAACAAACCGATCATGGTCCCCATAGAAAACCGGGCTTGTAAAAGCATTAGTTGCAGTCGACTCTCTGAGAAAAGGGCCGTTGTTCATGACTAGCGCGACATTCGTGTTTCCACCGTAAGCTCGCCACATAGAGAGGCGACCGTATTTGTCCTCATCAATGGTTCCATTTCCATGCTCGCTTACTGAGATTATGAAGCTCTCTCTTTCGCGATCGAATCCACGTTCATCGAATGACTTCGCCAATCGGTCTACCAGCCCAGCTTCTATCCCTTCCAACAGTCCCTTGAATCTTGCCCCCTGCGTCTTGTCATTCCAAGCGGCTGCCAAACATGATTGACCATGCTGAACTTCCGAGAAGTCGTTCATTTCGGACGCATTGCGCATCCAGACCTTTTGATTCTGAATAATGCTCAATGCGTTTGATGCACTTGTGTAATGCACAAATTTAGTTCCGCTCGACTTGACTTGATTCATCTTTTGAACGGTGTATGGGGAGACTTTTTCCCAAAAATCTCTGATTAGTTCTTCGCTCATTATCGCGCCTAGTTTAGCCTTATGAATTTCATTGCCGTAGTGCTCTTCTATGCCCCGTCACGTCAACATATAGGCAGTGTTTTGGGTTTCTTTTGCAACGGGATTGAGGTTCGATGTCGGTGTTATTTGGGCAATAGGTCAATGAGAAAAGCTGCTTTTTCTTTAGCTATTTCTGCCGCGCCCCAAGCTTTATCTGTCCAATACACAGCGTTTATTGTGCGGTCGGCAACTCCAAGCAACTCCTTCCAGAATGGATACGTTTCCGGCTTGCGACCACGCTATCGAAGTGGTGCCGCAAGACAGGGTGGCCGCTGTGCCGGATCAGGCGGCCATTGACGGCCCGTTCCAAGTCACCAATCGCTACACCCATCGAAAGGGGCGCTTGGCGCAGTTCGATCACCGGTAATCCGTCGTCGTGCAAGTGCTGCATGATCTGGCGGGCAAGGTGGGGGTCAAAGGCGATTTCTTGCACGTCATGGCGCGCTGCCAGTTCGCGCAGGTGATCTTCCACGGCTTCAGGGTCGATGATCGGGCCGGGTGTGGCTGTGACCAAACCGTCATCACGCCAACGCTCATAGGGAACGCGGTCACGGTCACTGCGCTCTTTGAGGTCTTCACCGGGCACAAAGAACCAAGGCTTGATTGTGATTTGATCATCGTCGTGCCGCCACGCTGCCACCACGGCAGCCGTGTCGCCATTCTTGGCCATGTCCACACCAACCCAGCACGGCAGAGCTTCAAGGTCGGTCTCATCGTCATCGAATTGCCGGGCGTCGTAGGTCGCCATGCTGAACAGCGGATCACGGCTGTTACCGTGCCAGATGTTCAGGTTGTATTGCTGAAAACTGTAGCGCTCTGCCGGGTGATCTTTAGCTTCCTTCGCCAATGAGCGCAGACCGGACAGGCTGGGAAACCCATGTTTCAGGCCGGGGTTAACCCGGTGCCATACGTCTTCATCCTGCCAATCGTCATCAGGTTCCGCGGCAAAGATGATTGGCAAAAACTCGGGGTTGTCGATCTCACCCAGAGCGACGCGCCGGGCATAGTCATATTGCTCTGCAGCAAGCGTTTCATGACCGCGACCTGCCGTGGTGGCGATGACCAACAGGCTATCGTCAGTCTTAGCGAGACCCGACTTCAGAGCTTCCCACAGATCCCGCCCTTTCCATGCGTGAATTTCATCAGCCAGGACGAAAGCCGGGGTGGTGCCGTGCTGGGCGCGGCCATCACTGGACACTGCGCGCAATCGGGCGCGGCTTTTTAGATCGGTTATCTGTTTCGCGCCAAACATCGCGTCATGGATTTTTGTTGCTGCGATAAGGCGATTGTCTTCACGGATAATGTCTGCGGCTTCCCGAAAGCCGATACTGGCCTGATCTCGATCACACGCGGCAAAGATCACCTGACCAGCAGGCACCTTTTCAGGGCCGATCACATGCAGCAGCGACAAGGCACCAGCCAAGCTCGTTTTCCGATTGCCACGGGGCAGCATCAGAAACACCGTTTTGACGATCCGGCGGCCATCAGCGTGGCGAGGCCCATAGATGCGCCGCACAATCCGTTCCTGAAACGGTGCAAGCTGAAACGCTCGGGGGTGTCTGTTCACGTTTGCGGCTTTGGGCGCGCGGTTGTCATTCACCGCAGCCGGGTGGCGCAAGCGCTTCAAGAAAGTGACGTTCTGTTCACCGCAGCCCAAAGGGTCCGGTATCGGGCTGTTGTCAAAGACCCAGTGCGGATAGGTGCTGGCTACGCTCATGGTCACACCAACAACGGGTTATCGTCGTCATCGTAATCAGATTGAACAGCACCGATCCGGGCGCGGCTGGTCGGAGTGAGGCCGTATTCGGCGGCAAGTTGTTTAGCGGTCTGTATGTAGCGGATTTGAAGCCCGCCCAATTTCAGATCAGGCAAGACGCCTGCGCTCATCGTGTCTGCTATCAATCTCGATGCACCAACGGCAACGCAATAAGCCTCAACCCCGGCCATGTCTGCCTTAGTGATAACACGCCGGGCGATGAGCTGGGGCATGATGCGCTTCCACTCTGCCTTGGCGTGCGCAGACAGGTATTTCGGCACCGGCGGCGCTTTCGTCAGAGCTTCGGCATCAGGGGAAAGGGGCGGTTTCACACCGCGCGAATGCACGCTCATGTCGCCACCACAGAACAGCGCAGCTCAAGGCCGCGTTTCCGGCCCAGCTCGGCAATCTCGTCAATGTCAAAGGTGATGCCGTCATAGGTCACTCGGTCAGCCGTGGTGATCCCGCTCAGATACCGGATGCGGAATACCGCGCCGCCTGCATCACCTTCACCGAACCCGGTCAGGTATTCTTCGGCGCTGAACTGCACAAGTTCTGCCCGGACGGTTGCAATGGGTGCCCATGTTCTCCTTGCAGTCCCAGACGCCGCCACAGTCTTTGTGCCGCGCTCAATAGCGATCTGCCGATCTAGTTTGCCCGCTCGAATCATGCTCACGGCCTCCACCGAACAACGCCCGAAACCGTAGCAACGCCGTGGCAGTATGCCTTGTCGGGATCAGGATCGCGCATGTAGTTGAAGCTGGGGCGTTCGTAAGCATTGATATCGTTTTCAACGCATTCGGGTGCATCCCACAGTGTATGAGCGATACCGGCACCGACCTGCCGGGCTTTATCTGCTCCGTCTTCAATCGCCCATACATGCAGGTCAAGATAAACCCGGGTCAGATACCACTCACCGCAACGGCCAAGATTTACCGTTTGCGGCGGGGCGATCATGATACAAGGCAGATCGTCGGGGCGAGTTGAGCCAGCTTCTATATGATCAGCGGGAACGAGGTCGGTCACATCCGAATTGGCGATCAGGGCCGATCTGATTTGTGTCTGAAATTCAATGTCAGGGCTGATCACGATTTGCCCTCCGCAGCTTTCTTGATTGCCTGACCGATCACACGGTTGATGCGCCGTTGCGCCCGGGGTTTTGCCAGTCGGGCACCGGGCCGCATGAACGGCTGTGCCTCCTGTTTGACGGTTCCAAATTCCTGCAAGTGGCCGTGCCGCACGTCTTCATTGCCAACCGTCACAAGTGCCTGATTGGGGCCAGCGGTGCGCCTGCCGCCGCCCTCTGCATAGGCCGGGGTGGTCTCGCCCGGTGCGGTAACTTCGATGGATTCAACCAAGTCGCCTTTGTCTCTTGGGGCCAGAGCGCGCATTGCGGCGGCGTATTCTTCGGCACCTTTGACAAGGGCAGGACGCACAGCCTTAACCACCTCGTTCGGAATGGCATTCAGGCGGGCGCTCAGGATGTTCGATTGCTCGGTCAGGCTCTTATTCTTGGACATAGCCAGTCACCGGCTTCTTGTAAGGGGAAAGCAGCTCACGCACACCAAAGGGCACTGGGGCGGTAGTCATGCCGAAGGACGCGGCCTCACGTTGCTCATACCAGTAGGCCGCAAGCTGCAAAGCGGCTTCGGTCAGGGGCGCTTCATCAGCCACAAAGGGTGTTCCGGTGTAGTGGCCGATCCACGTTTCAGCGGCGTCCAGCTTGTGCGCCAGCAGGGCGTCATCAAGATCATGATCAAGGTTGAGCTGCGATTTCAGCAGCGCAACAGGTGTCAGTGCGGCCATCAGCTCGCCTCTCTTTCTGAAAAAGTTATTTTCGGTGTGTCTTGTGCGGAGGTCCCCCCGCCGGTCCCCTCAGAACCCCCAAAGTTCGAACCCACCCCCGGTCTGGTGAGTTTCCGGCGGCGCGTGGCATTCGGTTGACCAAGATCAGCAATGCTGCGCTGTCGCTTGGTCATTGCCGTTCGATTGGTTTTGTTTTTGGTCGCCAGTTCTTCAGGGGATGGTGCATCTGCGATCAGCTTGCGCATTCGATCCATCACAAAGGACAGGTCCATGCCTGCCAAAGCACAGACAGTATCAAGGCTCTGTGTTGGCTGAGTGAGATAGCGTCTGGCCGCTCTGATCTCGCCCATCTTATTCTCTGGTCCGGTGACACCAATCGGGCCGTTCAGTGCGTCATCGACTACGCGCAATAAGACTTCCTGCCACAACGCTTTTTCGGGGTTGTAGCTCATGGGTAACGCTCCATACTGAGGCGCAGAACAAGTGCCGATTCAAGGCGCACGATCTGGCAATACAAAAAGGAATTGCGACTATGGAATTCGCTCAGATCAGTGAGGCTATTGGCCTTGCGAGCAGCGCGGTTGGGCTTACTGGGAAAGCGGCGGATACGGTAGAAGCTATTAAGGGCCTCTGGAGTTCTGATGCTGCTCCGGACACGGACAAGACAGCGCAATTGCTCAACACACTGGCGGGTGAGCTCACCAGCGCCAACATGATGAATGTTCAGCTCAGCGAGGCGCTTAAGACCTTGAGCCAAGAGCTGCTTCGACAAGATGAGTTCGAGAGAGAGAAAGCCCGGTATGAACTTGTCCAAACCAGTCGATACGACGTAGTTTTCAAACTTAAAGAAGACGCTGCGGACGGGCAGCCGATCCACTTTGTTTGCCCGGTCTGCCTCAATCGAGACAAGCTGATTAGCTATGTCACTGGCGATGATTTCAATAAAAGGTGCCAGACCAACCGTTCTCATCAATACCAATTTCAGAAAGCGACACCACTTGCGATGGGCAATAGCGGCGGGTTTTAATTGACTGAAGTTCACTGAATGCGCTCCTGCCGTTGCTTGTGGCGGCTGTGACAGGACGTGCAGAGCGGTTGCCAGTTTGAGCGATCCCAGAACAGGCGCATGTTGCCACGATGAGGGATAATGTGATCTACAAGCGTGGCCTTTGCTCCACAGCCGGGCCATGCACAGCGATCATTGATCTTTAGGAATGCGTCACGCGCCTTGCGCCACTTACTGCCATAGCCGCGTGCAGATGCAGACGGGCGGCGCGCATCATGGCGCTTGTTCCGGGCACGGGTGCGCGCAACCTGACAGGCGCACCGCTCACCATGCGGAACGATATTGCCGCAAGTGCAGATATGAGGCGGGCGGGGCATCAGATTACCAGAGCAGCGTGAAATTAACGTGTTCCGAATTGAACATGCTGCCCGTGACATGAATGCGTGTCGGGCGTATCCGGTGGATGACGCCGGGCAGCAGCCGCATAGTGACGGTGTTCCCGTTTTGCAGGGTCATGCGAATAGGCAGAGGTGACTCGCCAAAGGTGTTCAGGATCAACGCACCGGGCATCACAGGCAGATCAGTGTTATCGTCTGCCTGCACTTCAACGGCATTCTCATAGGGGCCGTCAGGGGATTGGCCGAAACCTCTGTAGGGGTCAACAATCGGCATTAGATCATTTGTCCTTCTCGTAAGGTGCTGAGGGCGCGCAGGCTATCTACCCCTGCACGGTCGAACTCGGGGTCAAAGCCGTTACGAACGTTCTCGCGGCGCTGTTCTTCGCTGGGGCCTTGCTGTTCTTCAGGTGCGCCGTGGATAGCCATGAGCTTGCTCATATGGGCTTCAAAGGCGTCTGTGATTTCTTGGGGTGTGGCATTCAATGCCGTCTCAGGCGTCCAGCCCATCCAGCCGGTTGCATAGCCATAAAGCTGCTTGAACAGATCAGACCAAGCCAATGCCTTAGCGCTTTCCGGTTTGGTTTCGTCTGCGTCTGCACTGGTTGGCAGCAGAGCCGTGACAAACTCAAAAAGAGCGGCAATGGCTGCGTTGGCGAACCCGGACAGGGGTCGGGTTGCCACACATCCAAACAGGGCGTCAGTGGCCGTTTTTCCAGCTCCGGCAGTGATGACGCGCCAGACTGTGAACGTGTCGAATTCTTCCAGCTTGCGTAGCAGCTCAGGAAAGCCACCGTGCAGCCGTTCAAGGTGCATGGCAGCCCGCAAAGACGGGCGCAGGAACACGGTGTGATCACCGTATTCCAGTGCGATTGCGTCATATGCGAGCTGCGGTTTCATGAGCTGGGTTACGCTGCCAGCGACAGTTTCGAGAGGGCTTCACCCATGACAACACGGCCGCCAACGCGGCGACGGGCGATCAGCTTCACGATGTCATTCACCGCGCCGGTGATCTCATCTTTGATGAGTTCGAAAGCGATGCGATCCCCAATGGTGTATCCGGTATAGAAGTCGCCGAACACGATGGGTGTGTTACCTGCGCTGGGGTCGGGCATGTCCACGGCTTCGAGAACCGGGCGGCCCATGATCTGCGGAGGTTGGCGACCAGCGATACCTTCCTGCCAAATATACTGACCATTGCCGTCTTTGAGCTTGCGCACCAGCGCCATGGTCTTGCGGTTCATCATCCACGCACCGTTCAGAGCGTAGGCGGTTTTCAGTGAGTAAAAATGATCAATCAGCGTGTCACCGTCGATTGCACCAACCTCGTTGTTGGCGACTTCGTTTGAGGTCAACACGCCTTCCGGCTGCGTGGTGCCATTGCCGTTAATGAACCACGAGGATTCTTTCTGACCGAACCGGCGTGCGATGTGGTTGCCAAGGTATGCGGACAGGTCAACGTGAGCGTCTTCCAAGAGCGTTCGAGTCACAGGAACCACGACACCAAGCGTGAAGTTCTTCAGGTCGATTTCCTCAAAGGACGGTTCGCTTTCCGGCTTTGCATCGGTTTCACCCACTTCGGTAGGATTGACCTCGTTCACAAGGCGGGGGATTTGGAGGCTTGAACCGCTCATCTGGATTTTCTGAGCTTCGCCACGCATCGGCGAGAACTCGGCTACTTTTTCCAGAATGGTTTTGCTGACAGCATCAGGTGCCAGAATGCCCCCGGTGCCAGAGCCGTAAGCCAGCGATTTCACCTCAGCGGCGAAAGACTTCATCTCGTCTTCACCCATGTCCGGGTTCGCCGGGCCGCTGATCTGGGGCCGTTTGCCTTTGGCTTCCAGTTTGTCCAGGCGGGCAATAACCTTGTCGAATGCCTTGGTGTCGATCTGGGGCACCTGCGGCGTGTCGTTGGCCGGGGTCACGGCCTTCTGCTCGGTCTCGATTTCTTCGTTTTCCAATTTGAGGGTCTCCTGTTTGGGTAGGGGGTTCGATTTCACTTCTGTGATTTTTGAGGCTGAGTTCACCGGGTCGCGGCACAGGGAAATTTCAGTGACATAGACATCTTGCAGCCGCCGACCGCCTTCTGGACGTGGCTCATAGCCTTGGTTCCGGAAGCCAATGGAAAGACCTTCGATGACACCAGCTTTCAGGTATCGGTGTGCCGAACGCGCAGGGGTGATACCTTCCACGAACAAGCGCCCTTTGACTTCTAGACCTTTGTCCGTCTCAAAGAATTCTTCCCAAACGCCAACAACCTGTTTCTGGTCATGTTCCACGACAATCGGCAGTGTCCGGGGGAATGAAAAAGCGCCTTTTTCAACAATGTCGCCAACCTGATCGGTGGTTCCAAAAGGCCACGCGACACCACTGATGGTTCCGGCATCATCCGTCACAACAGAGGCTTTGATCTCAATACGGTCGGTCATGCGGCAGCCTCATTCAGAGCTGCCGACAAGTCGCCTGTTTGGGCTGCGTCGGTGGTATCAGGTTTGCCGCCCCAGCGCGCATCCAGCACGTCCAGCGCCAACGGATACAGATCATCAATCGGAGTGTTCCGGGCGTAGGTATCTGTGAGCTGTGCGGCGCGTTCCGGTTTGGTGCCGCCGCCAATCAGGCCAAGCCGGATGATCTCGATCAGATCAGCTAGTTTGAACTGCATGTTCACAGCGCGCATGTAAAAAGCACCAATGCCAAGATCGGCAATGCGCTCAAGCTCAGTGATCATGTCATCGGTCAGGGCAAAGATGTATTCGCCATCGCCGAAAAAAGCGGTATGGGTCAGGTTCATTCAGCCTGTTCCTTCTTGGGGGTAGACGCCGGGCCGGTCGTGGTTGTGGTCGTCGTGGTGTAGGGGTTACTCAGATCGTTGCCGTCAGGGTGAGGCGGCAAGTTTTCTTTGGCGCGCACCTCGTTTGCGGTCATGGCACCCATGCTGCGATACTGGCCTAATGCGGTTGCACGAGCTGCGGTGTCGGTCGTCAGCAAATCGTCAGTGACGGCTTCAAAGTAGAAGACACCCTGTTCTTCAGGCGTCAGGAGGCATTGCGCGTATGCGTCCGTCCAGTCCTTCAGCCACGGCTTGAGCGTGACAGTGTGGAACTGCCGGAACATTTCTTCGGTGTTTGACCATGTGCCGCGCGACAGCTCAAACAACATGGTGGGCGGCACTCGGAAAACACGAGCGATTTCCCGAATTTGTTCAAGGCGGTTCTCAGCAAACTGAGCATCCGCCGGGGATACCGTTAGCGGAGTGTAGTCCATCCCTTCATCAAAGACTGCTACGTTACCAGCATTGCCGCCGCTATGGGTTTTGAAGAACTTCTCAGCGAGCGCCTTTTTGGCCTCCGGGCCCATAGGTCTCTGAAGCTTGATTATCCCGGAAGGGCGGCCGCCATTCTTAAAGAAGTTGGCGATATGATCCTCAAAGCTGATTGCCAGCGCGATTGCTTCACGGCCCAGAGTGATGGGTGCTAAACCGCCAACGGCCTCAATGCGCAGCACGTCACGGTAAGAAAGCCGCACCTGCCCAGCATCGGTGGAAACACGAAAGAACGGTTCCCCGTCCGGTTCCTGATCTCGTTGGACCTTTCCCGGTTCTAGCCGGTGCAGCTCATACGGTGTGTCATCAGACAGGCGAACCACCTGAGCATGACCAGCACCGTGCAGCAGGGCGTCAATAGTAAGCTGTTCGCGCAGTTTTGCAGCGCTGGTCCAAGGGTTTGCACGGCCATGCACCAACTTAAACGCCGGGTGGTTAGTCAGGGTTTCTTTGGTTTCGCGATCATACAGTTTGACCGGCAGTGCCCCGATGGTTTCCGAGATCAGCGACACCGCACAGTTCACAGCGGGGACGCGCATGGCGTTGCCGGGACCAACAGACACACCGGATGCGGTGGGCGTCACACCAAACAAGGGGAACACGTCAGGGTCGGTAAGGGTCAGCGCCTTTTCTTCAACGCCGATTCCGAGTGCTTTTTTGATCTTGGTAAGGGCCATGCGATCCACGTGAGATTAGTAGTGTGGCAAAAATACCACACTGTGAATCGCGGTTAAAGAAAAAAGTTACGTATGTAACTAAATGACTGTCAGCTTAGGTCGTATGAGGGCAGTTTGTTGATTGCGTCGATCTTGGTTTTAAGTGTCACATCGCCGTAATCATCACCTGCCGTTTTCCCGGCATGACCTTGGATGGCATCGACAACGCGATCTGAGATACCAAGTTCGCGGCACTGCGTTTTGAGCCGGTGACGCCATGCGTGGTTGGGCAGCAAACCTTCTGGTGTTAGGCCGGAATTGCTCAGCCAAGCTGCCACTTGATTTGCGATACGCTTTGCCTTGCGCGAATAATCCTCTTGTTTAGTGCCGCCGTGAAACATCGGGCCGGGATTTGCGGCGTCAACAAAGTCAATGAAACCTTCATCTATGATCTGAGGATGCAGAGGTGCGTCTCGATATCCACCTGTTTTGACAGAACCGGCGTCTGGCGTGATCCGAATGAACCATTGCCCATCAACTTTGCGCACATCCTCTTTGCGGAGCTGGGTAATCTCTGAGACGCGCGCACCAGTGAAGGCACATATGATAGGTGCCCAACGCTTCGCGGCGATCAAGTGCGATTTTTCCCTGACGTAGCCGCGCTCATCCTCGTTTGGCTGATAGGTCCGGCTTGCTTTCAAAACCTTGTTTGCTTCGGCGTCCACATAGCCACGTTCACGAGTGTGTTGTTTCTTGGGCTTAGCTTGCCGAACGCTAGCGGCGGGGTTGTCCGGTAGAATATCGTTTTCCACTGCCCATGAGAAAAGCGAACGGATGGTTGAGAGATACACATCGCTTACGGTCTTGGCGGAAAGATCATCCATCAAGTGGTCACGCCAAGCCAGCAGGTCTTTTTTGGTAACCTGCGTGGCATCGTTGTGTTTCAGATATTTGATGAGCCTATCAATAACCGGCTGTTGGCGGCCAGTGCCGGACTTCATGAACCCGGCTTGTTGCCGGTGCGCAACGTAGTCTTTCCAGAGCTGTTTGATACTGACAGGCGCAGCGGTGTTTTCCGGGGGCTGTGCGTCCACAATGATTGGCGCAGTAGGTGTGCCAGTAAAATCGCCTTCATCGCGCTCAGCGGCGCGCGCAAGGGCTTCAAGCTCTGCATGGCAAAGGGCTCGGGCTATTTCTCGCCATTCGGTGCTGCCCGGTGCCGCGTCCAGATTGCCAGCAGCTCGGAATCGCTCAATCTGCGCGCCCACCAGTTCGCCTAGTTCGGCGTCATTGGCGTTCCCGGCAATGGCACTGCGTAGTCGGTCAACTAACAAATCATCGATGCCGACGGAGGAGTAACGAGGATCATTTCTAAGCTGATCGTCAAGCGCCATGCGCTGTTGGTAGTGACTGTGGGCAATCTGATCTGGGGCCAGCGGGTAGCGGGTGGGGGTGGCTCGGCCCTGTTCGTTGTTCAGCTTTTGCTCGGCAAGGGCGATTTGGTGTTGAAGCTGAGCGACCGCGCCCGGCAGTAACTTGAGCGCCTGACGATAATCGCCACCTAAAGCGGTGCGCAGCTCCGTCTTGCCGATGATTCCCCGCAGGTCTTTAGGCACCACAAGCCGGGCGTGATACCGACCGGAACGGTTGACGAGGTTGCGAACTTTGCCTGCCATGGGAACACCTTTTGTAACCAAAGTTGTAACCTTCAAACGGACATACTGCCTTGTTTGCAAGGGTTTTCTTTTGTTTCAAAAGGTTAGGATGGTGGGTGATGAGAGACTCGAACTCCCGACATCTTCGGTGTAAACGAAGCGCTCTACCAACTGAGCTAATCACCCGTGACGGTGCATGTAGCCAAGCCAGAGCGCGGGCGCAAGAGGGTCTGGTAAAAATCTTTGACGCAATTTCGGATTTGATTATTCGTCTCAACCTTGGGCCTTGGTTTATTTGTTCATTTTCTGCAAGCTGTGCCCTCTGTTATGAGTAAACGCGCTTGCGCGCCCCCTGCGGCCTCAGATATCCCCAAATGGATCGTAACTTTTCAGGCAGGAGTGCACATGATCCTGTCCATTGCTCGCAGATGTTCATTCGCGGCCTTGGTATTGGGCATTTTTGCTCTGACCCCGATCCGGGCCGGAGCGGCAGAAGTGTTGGTCTTCGCAGCTGCAAGCCTGAAAAACGCTTTGGACGAGATCGCACCCATCTTTGAAGAAAGCACAGGACATGAAGTGACGGTGTCCTATGCAGCTTCCTCCGTGCTTGCGCGTCAGATTCAACTGGGGGCGCCTGCGGACATTTTTATTTCAGCGAATGTGGACTGGATGGATGTTCTGCAGGACCAGGAGCTGATTGATGCGGCTGCGCGAGTGGACTTGTTGGGAAACGGGCTGGTCCTGATCGGCGGAGTGGATCAGAATCCGATAGGCAGTATGAAGCCCGATGTTGACCTTTCCGCCAAGTTGGATGGCGGACACCTGGCAATGGCATTGGTTGATGCGGTGCCCGCGGGTATCTACGGCAAGGCGGCTCTGCAAAATCTGGGTCTTTGGGAGGATGTGCAAACCCGGATCGCTCAGACTGACAACGTCCGCGCAGCACTTGCGCTGGTTGCGGCGGGGGCGGCCCCGCTGGGGATTGTCTACCGGTCGGATGCGCAGGTCGAAGATCGGGTTCAGGTTGTGGCCTCGTTCCCGTCCAAGCTTCACCCGCCGATTGTTTACCCTGCGGCTGTGACTGCCACAGGGACGCCCGAAGCACAACTGTTTCTAGATTATCTGCAATCAGAGGCGGCCCGAGAAGTCTTCAAAGAACAGGGCTTTGCCCTGCCTGGTAGCTGACACATGGGATGGTTGGGGCCTGCAGAGCTTGAAGCGCTTAAACTGTCGTTGCGGGTGTCCTTCTGGGCCACTCTAATCACATTGCCGTTTGGCATTTTCGTGGCTTATGCGCTGGCCCGCTGGCGGTTTCCCGGCCGACAGTTGTTGAACGGGCTGGTGCATCTCCCATTGATCCTGCCGCCGGTTGTGACCGGGTATCTGCTGCTGCTGACCTTTGGCATCCAAGGCCCACTAGGCAGGCTGCTGGCCGAGTTCGGCATCGTCGTGGCCTTTCGCTGGACCGGCGCGGCGCTTGCGGCGGGGATCATGGCTTTCCCTTTGATGGTGCGCGCCATCCGCCTTTCGATTGAAGCGGTAGATCCTAAACTGGAACAGGCCGGAGCAACCTTGGGCGCGTCCCGCCCCTTTGTGTTTGCCACCATAACTCTGCCGATGATTCTACCCGGCGTGATCGCCGGTGCTATACTGGCGTTTGCCAAGGCGATGGGTGAATTCGGTGCGACGATAACTTTTGTCTCGAACATCCCCGGTCAGACCCAGACCCTGCCTTCGGCGGTCTATGCCTTCCTGCAGGTTCCGGGGGGCGAAGGCGCGGCGACGCGGTTGGTGGTGGTCTCGATCATCATCGCTATGGGGGCGTTGTTGCTCTCGGAATATGTCGGTCGTCGAGCTGCTGCACGGGTGTCCGGGTCATGAGCTTATCCGTCCGCCTGCAGCATGATCTGCCTGGCCTCAAGCTGGATTTTAACTTTGATGCGCCGTCGGGCGTGACCGTTCTGTTCGGGCGCTCCGGGTCGGGCAAAACCACGGTGGTAAATGCGGTGGCGGGGTTGCTTCGTCCAAAAGCCGGGCGAGTTGCCGTTGACGATTGGGAGTTGTTTGACACCGAGAAGAACCACTGGCTGCCACCGCATCGCCGTCGTTTGGGCTATATTTTTCAGGAGGGTCGGCTGTTTCCGCATCTGACGGTTCGTCAGAACCTGTCCTACGGTCGTTGGTTTGCGCCGAAACACGCGCGCCGCGAAAACCCGGACAAAGTGATCGAGATGCTGGGCATCGGACACTTGCTGGATCGCCGCCCTGCGGGCTTGTCGGGCGGTGAGAAACAGCGCGTTGCCATCGGTCGCGCGCTGCTGGCCAGTCCGCGCCTGATTCTGGCGGATGAACCCCTGGCCGCGCTGGATGATGCTCGCAAAGCCGAAATCCTGCCCTATTTCGAACGTCTGCGGGATGAGGTCTCGGTTCCCATTCTCTATGTCACCCATTCAGCGGCCGAGGTTGCGCGGCTGGCGACCTCAGTAGTTGCCTTGCAGGATGGAAAAGCAGTGCGGCATGGCCCGGCCTCCGAGGTGATGGCCGATCCCTCGGTTGCCCCAGCTGGTGTGCGTGCTGTTGGGGCAGTTCTGAAGGTTCGAGTGCAACAGCACCATTCCGATGGGTTGACCGAGTTGGATGCCGGTGGCGCGCGCCTTTTTTTGCCACGCATCCCGCATCAAGTAGGAGAAGAACTGCGCATTCGAATCCCTGCACAGGAGGTGATCCTATCCAGCAAGCGGCCCGAGGGCCTCTCAGCCCTGAACATGCTGGAAGGTTCAGTTGACACTATCCGCGCAGGTGACGGACCCGGGGCCATCGTTTCGGTACAAACTCCAGCAGGACCGGTATTGGCTCGGGTAACTCGACGCTCAGTAGAAGCGTTGGGGTTAGAACCGGGCAAGCCCTGTTTTGCTGTGATCAAAACGGTTGCCCTGGCACCACAGGATGTTGGTGGACGGCTGACTGCGCCTTAAACCAGCGCACGTGCCTCGAATTCGCGCAGGATTATTCGGGCAGCCTGCCCGAAGCCTTGCTGATCAAGGTGCACGGTATCCGGAAAAATCGCAGCCAGTTCCTGCAGGCCTTCCGATGACATGATGTAAAGCGCCTCATCACCCAAAAACAAGCTTTCGGCCAGCGCACCTTCGGCCGTTAGAATTTCATGCCGGTCCAGAAGGATATGGATGTACTCAACCGGCTCGTTCGTCTCGACCAAATCAATGCCGGGCCACGAACACAGATGCTTGGCTGCGACAAGAGCTTCGGGGGTTCCAAACAGCACTTCGATTTTCGGGCCACGGATAAGAATTCTGTGCTGTTGCGACACAAGAAGATCGCGTGCGGGTATTCCGGACCCAAGGCTTCCGGCTGAGATGCGCACCGGTCGCATAGCCGATTGATCGCATAGCCGCTGGGACTCCATCTTGCTGCTTTCAATCCATCGAATTTGCTGCAGGCCGTTGTCCAGCGTCTGAACCAGATCACCAACCTTCAGGTCTTCAATCAGGCGCGAACCAGTGTCAGTTTCGATCAGGGTTCCCGTTGTGAAACACACACCTGTTACGGTAATCGTTACGTCTTGCGTCGCGGTGTTAAAAAATATTCCATCAACGGCCGTGACCGTGGCTTCAAAGGTGATCGTTTCAATCTGCCCGTCGTCCAGACTGTCGTACCATGTTGGGTCAACGTCGTAAGTCCAGCTCCCGTCCGGCAGCACCGTCGCTGAGCCGAATGTGGGGTCTTCCGCCGTAAGTTCCCAAGTCGTATTGGGGATTACTTGGCCGTCTGGAAAGGTGGCAACCGCGTCGAGCTTGCCGCTGGCCTGGTTCGGCGGATCGCCTGTTATCACCCCGGTCAAATCACCGGTGATTTCAAACTCAATTCCCGGAACGTTGACCATAGTCCCATCCTTCCTCGGCCAGTTTTCGTTCAAACTGCATTTTTCGGTACAGGCCCATATGCACGTTTCCGTGGTCGTCTCTTGTCCACTCGACGATGCGCTTGTTGTTCAGGTCACTGTCCATCCGGTTGGTGCGGACGCGTGAGTGGGGTATCTCCTGTTTGAGGATGTCGACCATTTGCCGAGTTTGCCCAAACGGAGCAACCAAATCGACAATCCAGAAAGATGAACCGCTGGTGAAATCCTTGTCGGTCAGGGGTTCTTCTTTCACTGCAAATCGATGCTCGGCATCGGGGCTGAGGCCCGCGAACGTTACGAAACCGCGTGGGAAGCCGTTTTGGCGAAAGATATGGTACTGACCCAACCTGAACGGGGTTTCAAAGGCGTAAAGAACCTGAGCGAGACTGCGTTTCTGATGCGTTTTGGTCAGACCCGCCAAATAGAACATAGCTCCGAAATCCGCGTATTTTTCGGGCGGTATGTCGAACCAATCTTTTGGGAATGTCTTACCCAAGCCGTCCCCCGTTTGAATTCTGGCAGTTGGAGCTTAGACGCTAAAGCGCTGAAATAATAGTGTTTCCGCCGTAGTAGCATTATACACATGCCAGTATTTGAATTTTGGGCACAAGGTTCTGAACTTTACTCAGTGGATCAGTGCCTTATGATTTTGAGTACGACAGGTTGAGGTTAGGAAGGTTCGTTATGCGTTTTCTAAAGATGTCGGGCGCGACTGCTTTGCTTTTGCTGCCAACCCTGGCGCAAGCGACTAGTTTCGGATTTGCCCTCAACCCCGGTTTTCAGGCGACGGTCACACAGCTGGACAATGGAAACTATCAGGTGGCCACCCCTGGCTCTTCCGCAGCAATCGCCTATTGGTGCGGTATCGGTGATTATGCCATTCGCACCCTCGGCCTGCCGACGACGCAGCGGATTTATGTCGCTAAAACCTATGACAAGCAGACACGAACGGTGCAGTTCTCATTCACCGCGCCCGAGGGGGCCGATACCTCGAAGAGTTATTCAATCACGGTCAGTCGCGTAGGTGAAAACATGTCGGCAAGCGGAGCGCAGAGCCGTTGCTATGACAATTTCATGGACTTTGATTTCTAAACCGACTCAAACCCACTTGGCCATAGGCGGCAGGCTCATCAGAACAGCATCCGGGTCGTGTCCGGTTTCTAACCCAAATTTAGTGCCTCGATCATAGACGAGGTTGTATTCGGCATAGAGGCCGCGATGCACCAGTTGGGTGTTCTTGTCGTCGTCACTAAATCCCTGCACACGGCGCTTTTCCACCAGGGGCAGAAAGGCGGGCAAGAAGGCGCGGCCGATATCCTGTGTCAGCGCGAAATCCGCCGCCCAGTCGCCGGTGCAATAGTCGTCCATGAAGATGCCGCCGACGCCACGGGCGCGTTTGCGGTGGGGGATGTAGAAGTATTCGTCAGCCCAGTCCTTGAGGCGCGGATAGTGCCCCGGCCCGTGCGGATCCAGATGCGCTTTTTGCGTGGCGTGGAAATGGGCGGTATCCTCATCGTATTCGATGCAAGGATTCAGGTCGGATCCACCTCCGAACCACCACGCGTGCGGGGTCCAGAACATGCGGGTGTTCATATGCACCGCGGGAACGTGCGGGTTTTGCATATGCGCGACCAGCGAAATGCCCGAGGCCCAGAAGCGTGGATCGTCAGCCATGCCGGGAATGCCCTTGCGGGCAGCCATCGCTTGCTGTGCGCGGGCACCCAGCGTACCGTAGACCGTCGAGATATTGACGCCGACTTTCTCGAACACCCGGCCGCCGCGCATCACAGACATCAACCCGCCGCCCGCGTCCGAGCCGTCCTCGGACTGACGCGTGGTTTCCTTGACCTCGAACCGACCAGCAGGGGTATCCGAGAACGGCCCGGTATCGTGACTGTCTTCCAGCGCTTCGAACGCGGTGACGATCTGGTCGCGCAATTGACGGAACCAGGCGGAGGCAGTGGTTTTTTCGGTATCGAACATGGAGATCAGTGGGCCGGGGCTGCGACGGGGTCCAGCAGGGTGCGACCTCCGTCAATGGTCAGAATTTGCCCGGTTATAAACCCCGCAGCGTCCGAAGCCAGATATTGCGCCGTTTCGGTCAGTTCGGAGGGTGCGGCGATCCGGGCCAATGGGGTATGCTTTTCGATGTCGTCGCGAAAATCGCGGTTCTCTTTCAGGGTGGATTGCAACGAGGCACTCATCACCGATCCCAGCGCGATCGAGTTCACGCGGATACGGTTCGGGGCCAGCGCCACCGCCAGCGAGCGGGTCAACTGGTCCAGCGCGGCAGTTGATACGGAATAGGCCATCAGGTCAGGGTGCGTGCGCCGGGCAGCAATCGACGACAGGTTGATGATCGAACCGGCCGGGTTTTCGTCTTCGTCACCGGCCTGTTTGATCATCCGTTTGGCGACCAACTGGCTTAGCCGCAGGGCGGGCATCAGGTTCTGGTTCAGCAGGGTGCGAACCGAGTCATCCTCGGTATCCAGCGGATCGGAGGTGATCACCTGCCGCGCGCCGTTGATCAGGATGTCCACTTGGTCGAAGGCATCGATGGTGGCCGACAGCAGGTTGGCGATGGTCAGCTTTTCGCGCAGGTCACCAGCAAAGAAACGGATGTTGCTGTCATCTGCCTGCTCGCCCAGTTCTTCGACCAGCCGTCTCTCGTCTATATCGGCAAACATCACATTGGCGCCCGCATCGGCAAAGTGGCGCCCGATGGCCAGACCGACGCCGGTAGCTCCGCCGGTCACGATTGCGGTCTTGCCAGCTATGGAAAAGGACATGCGTATTCTCCTGAGTTGCGGCGCAGGTTAGCCGGGATCACCGCCGAGGGCGAGAGGCATGAAAGACCTTGAACCGGTTGTCGCCGGTCACTTCTTCGACGTGGGCAAAAGCGTTGGTCAAAGCGGCCTCGTAGGGTAGGTGACGGTTGGCAACCATCCACAGAGAACCGTTGCGGGTCAGGTTCTTGGCAGCCGACCGTATGAAGCCTTGCCCCAGCTCCGGTTCGGTGCTGCGACCGGTGTGGAAGGGCGGGTTCATCACCACCGTATCGATGGGCTCAGACGCCAGCCATGTCACTGCATCGGCCCAGTGAAACTGCGCGCGGGGGTCAACCACATTGGTTCGGGCGCAGGTGAGGGCCGTGTGGTCGGCCTCAACCAGATGCAGGGTTTTCAGGCCCGGGGCCTTTAGCACTTCGGCGGACAGGAACCCCCAGCCCGCGCCAAGGTCGGCGACCCGCGCGCCCAGCTTGTCGGGCAACGCCGCCAGCAACAGGGCCGATGCTGGATCGATACCATCTGCCGAGAACACCCCCGGCGCGGTTTGATAGTTGTCGGCGGTCTGATGCTCGGGCGCAGCCCAATCCGCGAAAGCTTGGCGATCCGACTGGAACCAGAAAATCTTGCCGTGCGCTTTGGAGATCGGCCCTTCGACCGCAACGCGTTTGCGGATGTCTTTCAGCAGGCTATCAACGCCGTCGGTTTTGGCCCCGTCAACGACAACAACTCCGCTGGCGCGGGTGCAGGCCTGATGCACCATCGCGCGGGCCAGCGCCTTGGCACGGGGCAGGATCACGATGGCGTCCTGACAGGGCGTGTCCGCCCCTGCCGCGACCGCGAACCCCAGATGGTCAAAGTGATCGTGAAACGGTTTGAACGGCTGCACCACCTGCGTTTCACGCGGCAAGGCTGACAAATCGCTGGCCAGTGTTGGTCCAAGCACCGTCAGCGGTTGCGACAGCGAGAGGCCGCTTTGCAGGGCAAGATCAAGACGAGGGGACATGAGCGATGTCGAAAGAGCAGCGCGGGCTTACTCTTCCCGCTCCATCGTGCATTGTAAGGGGTGCTGATGCCTGCGCGCGAAATCCATGACCTGCCCTACTTTCGTCTCAGCGATCTCGTGGCTGAAGACGCCTACAACCGCGACGCCTTTTTTGTGCACGGTTAGCATGATCTCGAAGGCCTGCGCGTGGGTCATGCTGAAGAAACGCTCCAGCACATGCACCACGAACTCCATCGGAGTGTAGTCGTCATTCAGCAGCAGAACCTTGTACAGCGGCGGACGCTTGGTTTTGGGGCGCGTCTGTACCAGAACCGACGAATCCGCGTCATTGTCGTCCTCTGGTTTGTCAGACATGATCCATTGGTGTTCAAGCATCGCGTTCTACTGTCCGATTCAGGCTTCGGTTTATCTGTGCGCTTATATAACGTCGTACCGGCCAGAGAAAAGAGCCAGCAGGACGTATTCGACATGGGTCAAAACCTTACCACAATCGGCTTCGATGCGGATGATACTTTATGGCACAATGAACGCTTTTTTCAGCTTACACAGGCTCATTTTGCCGATTTGCTGGCTGATCATGCCGACAAGGACCATCTGTTGGAGCGGCTGTTGGCGGCTGAAAAGCGCAACATCCGACACTACGGATACGGAATCAAAGGCTTTACCCTGTCGATGATCGAAACCGCGATTGAGGTGACCGATGACCGTGTTCCTGCCTCGGTCATTCGCCAGTTGGTCGAGGCGGGTCAGGAAATGCTGGCCCACCCGATTGAGTTGCTGCCCCATGCGCGTGAAGCGATTGAGGGTGTTGCGGCGACTCATCGGGTGGTGTTGATCACCAAGGGCGACCTGATCGATCAGGAACGGAAACTGGCTCAGTCCGGTTTGGGAGAGCTGTTCGATGGGGTAGAGATCGTTTCCGAGAAAACGTCGAAGACCTATCAGAAGATTTTCGACCAGTATGGGGCTGGGCCAGCCGCGGCCATGATGGTTGGCAATTCAATGCGGTCGGATGTGGTTGCTCCGATTCAGGCGGGGTGCTGGGGCGTGTATGTGCCTCATGGGCTGGTTTGGGAGGTTGAGCACGCCGAGATACCCGCTGACAACTCCCGTTACCGCGAATTACGAGATCTGGGCCAGTTGCCGGACCTTGTCCGGGCGCTTAGTTGATGTTGCCGAATGGTCTCAGTTTGAAAAAAATCGCTGTGCAGCTGCGACAAATTCTGGCCATTTTCATGGATTTGGTGGGGGCGCCGCCGCGATCTGCCACATATAGTATGCCAACGCACAGGTTCTTAAACGGCGATTTGATGAGCTTTTGGTTTATTTCACCGACCCCCTGTGCTAGCCTGACCTATAATAAAATAATTGGTTTGCTGACTGGGAAAAACCCGGCGGCCAGAGGTAGACAGAGGCAAAGATCGTGCAGGTTCGGCGGACAGTTCCGGCCCGAATGGGCTTATTCCTTATAGCATTCTTGTGGCTGCTCTCCTTTGCGCCGTTGCAAGGGGTGGCTGCGCCTTACGCGGCGATGGTAATCGACGCGCGCACCGGTGAGGTGCTGCATTCGCGCAATGCGGACACAAGGCTGCATCCTGCGTCGCTGACCAAGATGATGACTCTCTACATCGCGTTCGAAGCGGTGCGGAATGGCGAAATCGAATTGGATACGCCGGTCCGCATTACCCGGGCCGCAGCGGCCGAGCCACCATCAAAACTGGGTTTGCGCACGGGTCAAACCATTGCATTCCGTTATTTGATCCGCGCGGCTGCGGTAAAATCGGCCAATGACGCCGCCACCGCCATCGGTATTGCGATCAGCGGGTCCGAGGCGGCTTTTGCCCGTCGTATGACCCGGACCGCCAAGGCGATGGGCATGAGCCGCACCACGTTCAAGAACGCGCACGGTCTGACCGAATCGGGGCACATGTCTACCGCACGGGACATGACCACGCTGGGGCGCCATCTGCTTTACGACTACCCGCAATATTACAATCTGTTCTCGCGCCAATCGACCAATGCAGGGATCAAGACGGTTCCAAACACGAACCGCCGCTTGCTGGCTGCCTATAAAGGTGCGGACGGGATCAAGACCGGCTACACCCGTGCTGCGGGCTTCAACCTTGTGGCCTCGGCCAAGCGCAAGGACGAACGGATCATCGCCACTGTGTTCGGCGGCAAATCTGGTGCATCGCGTAATGCGAAAGTAGCTGAGCTGTTGGATATGGGCTTCCGCCGGGCACCGTCGCGGGCACCGATCCGAAAACCGGCCCGTCCGGTCTATGCCGGGAATGCCGGTTTGGGCGCGACAGTCGCGGCCTTGACCGGTGCGCCAAAAACCAGCTTGCGGCCGGTGCTGCGTCCTGGACCGGGTGCCGCCGTGCAAGTGGCTGGCACTGTTGCGGCAACCGCGGCCAAGAATGGTGCGCGTATTCAGAACGGTATTGCCGCGGCCATTGCGGCTGCGGATGTCCAGTCTCCGACGGACGACACGACGCGCCCCGCTGCGCGGCCGGAGGATCTGGTTCTGGCGTCTACCGATCCAACGGTACAGCCCGAGCCGGAACAGGAAATCGTCACGCGTCTGTCCACATCCGGCGGGCATCTGTGGGGCGTCAATGTGGGCCGCTATACCACCCGATACGAGGCGGAAAAGGTTTTGCTGAAAACCGCCCTGTCGGAAATGACCACTCTGGAAGGCACCCTGCGCAAGGTGAACCAAAGCTCACGCGGGTTCGAGGCAACATTCCAGGGCATGACCCGCGAACAGGCTGATCTGGCCTGCCGCAGGCTTCAGGCCCGAAATGTCACATGTTTCATGATTGGGCCGTCATAAGACCCGACATACTCTCTCCTGGATGGTTCTGGCTGCGAGGAAACTCGCAGCCTCTTTTTTGTCAGAACACCTTAGTCGAACACATGTCCGTGCTGGTATTGTTCGTCCTGCCCCGCAGCGGCTGTCAGGGCGGCCACGTTATCCTTGGTGAAGAAGCCATCGTAATGGTGGCAACGCTCAATATACTCGGTGATCAGCAACGTGTTCTTCGAGTGTTTCGAGAAGATCTGTTTTAGGTTCGGATCGTCTTTGCACTCGCCCACCACATGCGCCAGGAACGGCACGCCTTCGTCCTTTAGAGTATTGACCACGAAATCGACGTTCTTTTCGCCCGCGATGTGATCGCCGTCCTGAATTTCGACGGCCATGTGATGCAGACGGCGGCCGAAGTTGCGAACAAAGTCCTCGGTCGGCATGGGCAACTGTTCAAATGAATTGACGAAAGAGGGCGTGTTGTTCGCCGTGAAAACCTTGGCGGGAGACTTCTTGTCATCATCCACATTGGCGTTCCGGTTGACATTGGTAGACGAGTTCATGTCGAAGATGTTGTACGCCCCCCAGAAGTAGTAGGGTACCATGGTCAGAAACTCGAGGATCGCGTCCTCACGCTCACCGGCCAGAATGCGGGTGGCAAGGTGATCGATCCCCAGCATCAGGGGCGAAATTTTGCTATCTGACCCAAAGGCTGCAGCCTTATCCAACTGCGCTTGCTCTGCATCACTTAACAATATGCGATCACCCAGCCTGAGACTGTCGGTGTCGTTGAAATCCAGATTGGAATAGCCAACCCGGTTGCAGGTGAAATCGGACGGGGTGGTAAAGCAGAACCCGTCCTGCGTGTAGAACGGGTTCTCGGTATCGCCGCTGTATTCAAAGCGGATGTTTTGATCCTCAAGCGTCTTGCTGAGGGTTTTCAGATCGGTTGCGCCGTAAATCTCCCCGACGTAGCGGGTCTGAGGAGTGCCGCGTGCCAAAGGATACATCCGGTTGATGCGTGGGATGAAGTCCTCAAAGCTGGGATTCAGCGGGGCCATGACGATCATGGCGGGATAATCGGGATGCGAGTGCAGAACCGAGAACTTGTGCGTCTGGCCCATATAAGTGGCCGAGTGGCGATATGGGGTCATCACATAGAGCTCGACCAGCGTGTCGAACAGCGCCGTAGTTTCCACCTGCAGCACAATCGCCCGCATCGGGCCAACCTGATCGGCAACACCTGAACTGGTGCGCCGCTCGTAAATCATGGGCAAGTATTCGTTGAAGAAGTCCGAGTTCTTCTTGTCCCCACGGGGTTGATAAGACATCAAATCGAAAGACATTAAACCACCTCCTTGCGCATGCCCGGTGGGAGCCGGGCGTGGCCTAGCTTGGATTTCCAATAATCAGAACATGCACTTGCAGGCATGCTAGGGTCTGAAATCCAACTGGGCAACAGTAAGAAAGTGAGGTTCTGGTCTTACATTCGTATGGCTAACGAATGAATTTTGTCACTTCAACTCCGCCCGCGATCAGGTTTTCGCGCACCGATCGGGCGATTTGCACTGCGGTTGGCCCATCCCCGTGCAGACAGATCGTGTCGATCGAGGTTTCCAACCGTTTGCCGGATTCGGTGATGATAGCCCCTTCGCGAACCATGTTCAGGATGCGCGGTCCGGCAAGCTTGGGGTCATGGATGACCGCACCGGGCAAGCTGCGATCAACCAGCGTGCCGTCATCGTTATAGGCGCGGTCGGCAAAGATCTCGCCGACCCATTTGCAGCCGAGCTCGCGCACGGCCTCTTCCTGTTTGGTGACGGCGAGCACCATGATGATGATGTCCGGGTCCACGTCTAGCGCGCCCTGATAGCAGGCCCGCGCCATGTCGATGTCGACCGAGCACATATTGGCCAGCGCCCCGTGCAGTTTCAGGTGACGCACCTCGGTGCCGACCGCCTTGGCCATACCCATTGCCGCGCCCAACTGAAAACGCACCAGGTTGCGCAAGCTGTCATGTGGCACTTTCATGTTGCGGCGACCAAATCCTTGCAGATCGGGAAAACCGGGATGCGCCCCGATGCCCACGCCGTTCTCAGCCGCCAGCGCCATCGTCTTCGCCATCACGTCCGGATCGCCCGCGTGAAAGCCGCAAGCGATGTTGGCCGAGGTGATGATCTTGAGCAGACTTTCATCATCCCCCATCTTCCAGGGGCCAAAGCTTTCCCCCATATCGGCATTCAGATCGACGCTGGGCATCGGCAACACTCCTTACTCGGTGGCAGAGATCATTCCGCCGATCAATTGGTAGGACAACAGGTCCGGGATGTCATGCGGGTCACGGACCAGAGGTTCGACCCGCGCCGGTAGCCGAGACAGCTCGGCCAGATAAGCCGCGTGCAGGGTGACGGCCTCGTCCATGGTCACGAATTCAAACTGTATCTGTCCGCCCGCCGGGGTCTGTGCCGCGCGGGGCAGATCGCAGGGAAGGACTGTGGCGATACGGGGGTAACCTCCGGTCGTCTGGCACTCGGGCAGAAGGATAAAGGGATTGCCGGTACCGGTCATCTGGATGTCACCAGGGGTGATGACCTCGGACAATATGTTCAGTTGGCCTTTTGCGGCGAAGCCCTCGCCGTCGCTGTCCAACTGCATACCCATCCGGTTCGCTCGTGCCCCGCGCCGGAACACTGTCCGGGCAAAGCGATCCAGCGTGTCCTGATCGAACAGGGGGGTCTGAAAACTGGAAACTACGCGCAGAGTGCCTCCGGCGAACCGCTCATCGGGTCGCAGTTTCATGCCGGCGTTGCCCGAGTGTGGACCGGCTGGCAACTTGTCACCCGCCTGCACTGCGCGTCCGACCTTCGCGGTCAGATGGGTCGAGCGCGACCCCAGAAACAACGGCGCATCGATTCCGCCTCCGACATGCAGATAACCATAAGTTCCTTGTGTTGCGGCACCAATGGTCAGCTTCTGTCCAGCTTCCATGGTATGAGACGCGTTCCAAACAAGCGGGCTACCATCGATACTCGCCTGCATCCACGCTCCGGTCAGGGCGATGCTGATCGGCTGAGTGGCCTCAAACGTGCCGCCCATGCCCGCCATTTCCAATGCGGCGCAGTCCGAGCTTTGTCCCAACAAGGCGGCACCTTCGTGAAGGGCCAACTGATCCGCCGCACCAGACCGAGACAGGCCCTGATCCAGATATCCCGAGCGCCCCTGATCCTGCACTGTGCAGGCTGGCCCGATCTGATGTACCAGCAGGCTCATGCTGGGATCTCCGTGCAGGTTGCGCCGCCCGCGCCATCGTTTGTTGTACGGATGGTTTCCAATTCCTCCCGGCTGACCGGAAGGAATTGCATCTCATCCCCGGGACACAGGGCAAAGCCTTGCTCGGCTTCGGGGCGGAAACAGCGGAACGCGGTTTGACCTACATGCCGCCACCCAGTTGGCGTCGGCCCCGAAAACAGCACGAATTGCGAGATCGCCAAAACCAAGGCTCCCTCGGGTACCATCGGCGTCAGTTCCTTTAGGCGCGGAATGTTGAACTCGGGCCCCAGCGGGCCGAGATAGGGCTGACCGGGCGCAAAGCCGATGGTCAGCACGCGCACGCGGGTGTTACTGAGACGTTTGATGGCTTCAGAAGGTGATAGCCCCGCTGCAGCGGCGGCCTCATCCAGTTGCGGTGCAAGCGCGCCGCCATAGACCGTCGGCACCTGCCACAGACGACGCCCGGTTGGCAGAGGTGCCTGATACCAATCCTGCTTTTGCAACATCTGCTTCAGACGCGCCTGGATTTCAGAGTATGGCAGGCGAAGAGGATCGAACCGGACATAGGCCGAAGCAAGTGAGGCCGATGTCTCAGCCACGCCGTCCCAGTTCAGAGAGTCGACAGCGTTCCGGAACGCAAGAGCGGCGCGATTGGAAGGTTCCGCCATGGTATCGCCGAACGAAATCAACAGGCCGTCCAGACCGACGTTTCGTATGCGTGGGAAGGGAGCAGCCGGCATAGGTGTCATATCATGGTGCGTTTGAATGTTTCTTTGCGGCGAGGTGATCTTATCCGGCGCTAATGCGCAAGCCCCGGGCATGGGGCCGGGCCGCTTTCCGGACACAAAAAACGAGTCGAGTCGGGAAAATCGGTCAAAAACTGAATCGGTTTTGGGGAACCGAGTCGGGTTAGCCTTGTGGGGGGCGTTGGGCAGACTCACAATATATGGGGTTGGCGTGAACGCGGTTGGTTGAGGACTTTGTTGGGGATCACCAGATTTGGCGTGTGCTGGTATTGATCTCTCTGCAAGCGTGGATATCAAGTCATTGTAAATATTATAAAAATCAGAAAAAAGCAAAAAAATCGCGCAAGATGTGTTTTTCCACTTGCGGCTATTGTTGGTAAACCTTAGAACCCCCTTCACCGGCGCTGCTGAGGCGGTTGCTGGGACGCTGGAGACGGCGGAGACGCTCGGGAGAGGCCGGGGGCATCTTGAGGGATTGAGT